>NZ_VTXJ01000004.1:0-297782 GCF_013114525.1 Vibrio sp. T3Y01
TTGGCCACTCGGGAACCCCTCCAGGGTGTGTCTTACTTTTCACAAAGTAAGCCTAAATTGATGTTTTCCCATAAGCCCATCAATCAGGTTGTTCTCTTAACTCTTAGGTAGAGATAAGAAGAAATATGGTGGAGGGAGACGGATTCGAACCATCGAAGGCAGTGCCGGCAGATTTACAGTCTGCTCCCTTTGGCCACTCGGGAACCCCTCCAGGGTGTTTTTCCTAACTCATAATGGATAGGCTAAAGAGATGTTTTTCCCAACGCATCTCTCAAGTGCGGAGCGCATCATAGCAAACACGTTAAACCTGTAAAGGGTTTTTCTTATGGTTTTGTGTTAAATGCTGCCTTTTTGGGCAAAGATGGCGAAAAGTATGCATATTGCTCGTGAAGTGAACATCTGTACTAAGGTTTATGTAGTGATAGGTAACACCTTGAGGTAATTGGCTTTCTGTATTGTGTTCAATGTGTCTAAAGCGTGATGAAACGTAAATGGAATTTAATCTAGATTTACACTTCTTGACGTTACAGCATTCATCAGTTGATAGAATACGGTTAATTTCATTTATAGAGAATAATACCAATCGTAGTAAGTAACTTGTCGTTCTAGCTTATTAAAATGCTCGACAGCTGCGTTAGGATTTTTGATTGTAGGATAACTACTTATCAAAGCTATCCTGTTGAAAAGAGCAGCCTTGTTCTCAAGCCATTTTCCTACGCTATTTCTGACCACTTACTCACTGTGATTGCTATAAAACTTACTTGCAGACCATAATTATGAAAAATAAATCTGTTTTAACCCTGCTGAGCTTGTCTATTCTTATGGCGTCTCCAGCCGTACTTGCTAAGCGTATGGGCCCTAGCTCTGTCACTGTTGTTACTGAGCAGGTTGATATTCACCAAGTTAGCCAATCTCTTTCTCTCGTTGGAAAGCTAGAAGCTGAGCAATCGGTGATGATCACTTCTGAGGTGGCTGGACGCGTTGACTCTATCAACATTAAAGCTAATCAAGATGTGACTAAAGGCCAGATGTTGGTTCAGTTGGATGACGATAAGGCAAAAGCTGCAGTTGCAGAAGCTCAATCGTATCTAAAAGATGAGCAACGTAAACTAGCGGAATTTCAACGCTTGGTGAAACGTAACGCGATCACGCAAACCGAAATTGACGCTCAGAAAACCAATGTAGAGATCGCCAATGCTCGTTTAGCAGCAGCAAATGCCAACCTAAAAGATCTTCACATTAGTGCGCCATTCTCAGGCACAGTCGGCTTTATCGATTTTAGCCGCGGCAAAATGGTGACAGCGGGTACTGAGCTGGTGACTCTAGATGACCTTTCAGTCATGCAATTAGACCTTCAGATCCCTGAACGTTATCTTTCTATGCTATCAAAAGGCATGAAAGTGACGGCTCGTACCAGTGCATGGGGAGATACCGAATTTACAGGTTCAGTGGTTGGCATTGATTCTCGTATCAACGCAGAGACATTAAACCTTCGAGTTCGAATTAATTTCGATAACAACAATGATTACCTAAAGCCGGGCATGCTGGTGTCGGCAGCGATGGACTTCCCACCAATTGAAGCACCAATTATTCCAGTTCAAGCTCTAGAGTACTCAGGTACTAAACGTTTTGTTTATGTGGTTGGTGAAGATAACAAAGCGACGCGAACTGAAGTCTTCCTTGGTGCTCGTATCGACAACGAAGTTGTGATTGAAAAGGGTATCGAAATTGGTCAGAAAATAGTGGTGCAGGGCATCGTGAACATGCGTGATGGTGTTCAAGTTCAAGAACTGACCGTGAACCGCCCTGCTGAGTCAGCAACCGAGAAAGCAATACAAGAAGGCGCTAACTAATGTTGTTATCTGACGTTTCAGTAAAGAGACCAGTAGCCGCTGTCGTATTGAGTTTGCTGTTGGTTGTGTTTGGTATCGTTTCGTTCAGTAAGCTTGCTGTTCGTGAGATGCCAGATATTGAAAGCCCAGTAGTATCGATCAGTACTCGTTATGAGGGTGCTTCGGCTACCATCATAGAGAGCCAAATAACCTCCAATCTTGAAGACCAATTATCCGGTATCAGTGGTATTGATGAGATCGAATCCACCACTCGTAACGGTATGTCGCGTATTACGATTACCTTTGAATTGGGTTATGACCTGAATACTGGTGTGAGTGACGTTCGTGACGCCGTTGCTCGTGCGCAGCGCTCGTTGCCTGACGAAGCTGACGACCCAATTGTTTATAAGAACAATGGTAGTGGTGAGGCTTCGGTTTACATTAACCTAAGTTCTACTGAGATGGACCGAACGCAGCTAACCGATTACACCGAACGTGTGTTGATCGACCGCTTTAGTTTGATTTCTGGTGTGAGCTCGGTGGATATCTCAGGTGGCTTGTACAAAGTAATGTACGTCAAGCTGAAACCTGCGCAAATGGCAGGTCGTGGTGTTACCACATCTGACATCACTTCTGCGTTAAACAATGAGAATATCGAAAGCCCAGGTGGTGAAGTACGTAACGATGCGATTGTGATGTCGGTTCGTACCGCTCGTTCTTACACTGAAGCGGAAGATTTTGAATACCTAGTCGTTAAACGCGCTTCTGACAACACGCCTATTTACCTTAAAGATGTCGCTGATGTTTACATTGGCGCAGAGAACGAAAACTCGACCTTTAAGAGTGACGGTGTTGTTAACGTCAGTATGGGTATTGTGCCTCAATCAGATGCAAACCCGCTTGAAGTAGCTGACCTAGTACATAAAGAAGTCGAAGCAATTCAAAAGTTCTTGCCAGATGGCACTCGTTTGGCTGTCGACTATGACTCAACAGTCTTCATCGATCGTTCTATCTCAGAGGTTTACAGCACGCTCTTTATCACGGGCGGCTTGGTTATCCTTGTGCTTTACATCTTTATTGGTCAAGCACGTGCAACACTTATTCCAGCGGTAACCGTACCTGTATCTCTGATCTCGTCGTTTATTGCCGCGTACTACTTCGGTTTCTCTATCAACCTGATTACCTTGATGGCACTTATCTTGTCGATTGGTTTGGTGGTCGATGATGCGATCGTGGTGGTTGAGAACATTTTCCACCATATTGAACGTGGTGAGTCACCGCTGCTTGCTGCCTATAAAGGTACTCGTGAAGTAGGCTTCGCGGTAATCGCAACAACGCTTGTATTGGTAATGGTATTCCTACCAATCTCGTTCATGGACGGCATGGTAGGTCTGCTGTTTACCGAGTTCTCGGTATTGCTTGCTATGTCGGTGATCTTCTCGTCGCTAGTTGCATTGACGCTAACGCCAGTGCTAGGCAGTAAGATCCTAAAAGCGAACGTGAAACCAAACCGCTTTAATCTGTTTGTTGAACGTGTATTTGGTAAATTAGAGTCTGGATACCGCTCGGTATTACGCCGCGCGTTAAATTGGCGTTGGGCTGCTCCAATCATCATTATCGCATGTTTGGGTGGTAGCTATGGTTTGATGCAACAAGTGCCAGCGCAGCTTACTCCGCAAGAAGACCGTGGTGTTATCTTTGCGTTTGTTCGTGGCGCAGATGCAACCAGTTACAACCGCATGTCTGCCAACATGGACATTGTTGAAGAACGTCTAATGCCATTGCTTGGTCAAGGCTTCTTGAAGTCATTCAGTATTCAATCACCAGCATTCGGCGGTAATGCCGGCGACCAAACAGGTTTCGTCATCATGATCCTAGAAGATTGGAATGAACGTGACGTTACAGCGCAAGAGGCGTTGAACGAAGTTCGTAAATCTTTGAATGGTATTCCCGATGTTCGTGTATTCCCGTTTATGCCTGGCTTTAAAGGCGGATCGAGCGAGCCTGTACAATTCGTTCTAGGTGGTTCGGATTACTCAGAACTGCAGAAGTGGGGTGAAATTCTTAAGCAAGCGGCTGAAGACTCACCAATGATGGAAGGTGCGGATATCGATTACTCTGAGAAAACGCCAGAGCTATTGGTTACTGTAGACAAGCAGCGTGCTGCAGAGCTAGGTGTGAGTGTTTCTGATATCTCAGATACCTTGGAAATCATGCTGGGCGGTCGCAGTGAAACGACCTTCGTTGAGCGCGGTGAGGAGTACGACGTTTACCTTCGTGGTGACGAAAACAGCTTTAACAACGCGAACGACCTAAGCCAAATCTACATGCGAACTCAATCTGGTGAGTTGGTGACATTAGATACGCTAACGCATATTGAAGAAGTGGCATCGTCGATCCGCTTATCACACTACAACAAACAGAAATCGGTAACGATTAAAGCCAACCTTATGGAAGGTTACACGCTGGGTGACGCGTTAGATTTCCTTGATCAGCAAGCGATTGAACAATTACCGGGTGATATCTCAGTGAGCTACTCTGGTGAGTCTAAAGACTTCAAAGAGAACCAATCGAGCATCTTGGTGGTGTTTGCATTAGCGATGTTGGTGGCGTACTTGGTTCTGGCGGCGCAGTTCGAGAGCTTCATTAACCCGTTAGTCGTGATGTTCACTGTACCTATGGGTATCTTCGGTGGCTTCTTAGGCTTGGTGTTGATGAGTCAAGGGCTCAATGTATATAGCCAGATTGGTATGATCATGTTGATCGGCATGGTAACCAAAAACGGTATCTTGATCGTTGAGTTTGCCAACCAACTGCGCGACCGCGGTATTGAGTTTGAAAAGGCGATCATTGATGCTTCAGCTCGACGTTTACGTCCAATCATGATGACGGCGTTTACCACACTAGCAGGTGCTATCCCATTGATTACTTCAACGGGCGCAGGCTATGAAAGCCGAGTGGCAGTGGGTACGGTTATCTTCTTCGGCATGGGCTTCGCGACTTTGGTAACTCTGTTTGTAATTCCTGCGATGTATCGATTGATTTCTGGCTCAACACGCTCTCCGGGTCACGTCGAAGCGGTGCTCAACAAAGAGCTAAGCCATGACAACATAGGTAGAACTAGCCACGGTTAATTTAGTGGTATAGATAAGTAATTGATGAAAGCCCGACAACTTACTTGTTGTCGGGCTTTTTTATTTGGTTTTCCGAATGGTGCCAGAAAAGAGTGAGACTCTATTGCTCGCTCAGGTATTGAATGGTTTCCAGCAGTTCTTCCATAGAGCGGTGGCCTCTTAGTTTCACCATATAGTGTCCATTAATAATAAAGCTCGGAATGCTGCTAATCGATGCTTGCTCGGTCTTAGTAACAGCATCTTCCATGAACTTAGCCCATTGCTGTTGTTGATCTTGAGTCATGTCTTTTTGCTTCAAAAGGTTGTGTTCTTTGAAAAAGGCATCGATATCCGTTTCTTGCAGCGGGTTTTTAGTTTGAACCAGCGAGAATAACTCACTCAAAAGTTCATGAGACAGATCAGGCTTTTGAGCCAACACGGTGTAGTAAATACCTGCAGCTTGTAAGGTCGAGTCGTTAAAAATCACGTGAGTACGATGCAATTTCAGTTCACCAGAGCCTTCTTTATCTTTGAGTAACTCTGTCATCTGCCAACAAGGCATCCAGGTCAATGAAAAGAATTTTTCTACTTGATACTCGGTTGAATAAGGCTTTTCCAAAAGCGTGTATTGTTTTCCCTCTGATGGAGATGCAAAAGCTGTAGCGCTTATAATAAGAGAAACTAAAAGGATAAATACGTTTAGTAATCGTTTCATGGGAATTCCGGTTTATCTATGAATGTTTTGAAAAGCCTGCGTTTGCTCCTAGCGCAGTGCGGGCTTTTTTTGTATAACAATATCTGCTCAATACATTAAAAAATGAAAATTATTAAGGGACACCAAAGTGGCTGAATTTAAATACAAAGATCTTTCTCAAGAAGAACAAGACAAGCTGGATGCAGCAACCTTTCGTCGCCTATTAGCACACTTAGACAACAACAAAGATGTTCAGAATATTGATCTGATGATCTTGGCTGGCTTCTGTCGTAACTGCTTCAGTAAGTGGTACAAAGCCGAAGCTGAACAACAAGGTTTAGACCTTGATATTGATGATGCTCGTGAGCGTGTTTATGGCATGACTTACGACGAGTGGAAACAAAACCACCAACCAAAAGCAACACCAGAGCAACTGGCTGCTTTTGAAGCGAAGCAGAAGCCAGAATAGCCTTGGCTTATCGCTAGCTAAAGACATATAAAAAGAGCCCATCAAGGGCTCTTTTTATTTTGGACGCTTGTGCTTTGCTTGGTGCTTAAGCTAATTCACCCGTTTGAGAGAAAGCTTCTAATTTTGCAGCGTAAGGCTGAAGGTCACCAATGTTGTTGTTTACCCACTCGTCATTGAAGTAAGTGTCTAGGTAACGCTCGCCGCTATCACAAAGTAGAGTAACGATAGAGCCTTTCTCTCCACGCGCTTTCATCTCGCTAGCCAGTTGAAGCACACCGTACATGTTGGTACCCGTAGATGCGCCAACCTTACGGCCTAGAATGTCAGACAACCAATGTGTCGTTGCGATGCTTGCTGCGTCTGGGATCTTACGCATTTCGTCAACCACACCTGGAATGAAGCTTGGTTCTGCACGAGGGCGACCAATACCTTCAATTTTGCTGAATGTGCTGCCTTTTACTTCTGTATTGCCTGTCTTGTAATACTCGTGGAAAACTGAGTTTTCAGGGTCAACGACACAAAGCTTAGTTTCATGCTGTTGGTAACGAATGAAACGGCCAATCGTTGCTGAAGTACCACCAGTACCAGGGCTCATTACAACCCAAGTTGGAACCGGATGATCTTCCATCTGCATTTGATTGAAAATCGAGTTTGCGATGTTGTTGTTACCACGCCAGTCGGTTGCGCGCTCAGCGTAAGTAAATTGGTCCATGTAATGGCCATTGAGTTCCGCTGCTAAACGACGAGACTCATCATAGATTTGGTCAGAGCGGTCAACTAGGTGTGCTTGGCCGCCGTAGAATTCAATCTGTTCGATCTTTTTCTTCGCCGTGCATTTTGGCATTACCGCGATAAACGGAAGACCAAGTAGGCGAGCGAAGTAAGCTTCAGATACTGCCGTGCTGCCAGACGACGATTCAATGATCGTGGTTTCTGGGCCAACCCAACCATTACAGATAGCGTATAAGAACAGAGAACGCGCCAAACGGTGCTTCAAAGAGCCTGTTGGGTGTGTACTTTCATCTTTAAGGTAGATATCAATGCCTTCAATGCTTGGAAGGTCTAGTTTGATAAGGTGCGTATCCGCAGAGCGTTGGTAGTCCGCTTCAATTTTACGAATCGCGTTGTTAATCCATTGATGGTCAGTGCACATAAGCGTTCTCCTGATCGAGTGTAGGAATTTTTTGTAATTGGTATGGTTTTAATTTAGCTAGATCTGGAGAGAAAAACTTTGCCATATTTGCTTTATTTTGACTAAAATGTAGAAAATTATTCTATTTAAAAGCGATTTGGTGAAAGTGTGATAGATGCCGTAGATAAAAAAATATTAGCGTTATTACAAGAAGACAGCACCCTGTCATTGAACGATATTTCTGAAGCCGTCAACCTCACCACAACGCCTTGCTGGAAACGCTTAAAGCGTCTGGAAGAGAATGGCATCATTGAAAAAAGAGTGGCGCTGCTGAACCCAGAAAAGTTAGATCTTTCTTTTACCGCATTCGTATTGGTGAAGACCAGCGATCACTCTCATGAGTGGTATGGTCGTTTTGTGAATACTGTGTCGGAATTCCCAGAAGTCATGGAATTCTATCGTATGGCTGGCGAGTACGATTATATGATGAAGGTGCAGGTTAAAGACATGAAGTGCTTTGATGAGTTCTATAAGCGCTTGGTTAACAGTGTCGATGGTATATCAAACGTTACTTCTACGTTTGCGATGGAACCATTAAAGTACACCACCGCGCTACCGCTATAACCTTGTTCAAAATTGTGTTTCGAGTTTAGATATCGCCTCTGCGATGAAGAAAAGGATTATTCATGCTTGCAAAAGTTTCTACTGCTATTCAGCTCGTGTTAGCTATCGCTATTTTTTACCTTGGCTACACTATCTATTCATTCACCAATAAAGTCGGTGAAATTGTCGATACCTATCCTCAGGTTATTGAGGACCTTTCTGTGCTCACTAAAGAGCTAAAAGTTGAAGAGTTTCTGATACTGGCGGAGCACGTCGACGAGTTGGCGCCACAGATGCTAAATACCGTTGAAGATGTAAGAAAGACGGTAGAGAAGGTGAACAAAACGGTCGCATCAGTCGACAGTAAAATTCCAGCTATATTAGACGAAGTGAAAAATGTTCGCGTTGAAGTCGAGCAGGTGAGAACCGATGTGATTCCGCCAACGCTGACCGAACTCAAGCGCTACCGTGTTGATGTGATGCCACCAATGCTGGCTGAAAGTAAGTCTTACCGCGAACAAACGATACCTGTGGTGATTGCCGAATCTGAAATGCTCAGAGCTGAAGTTCCTGGCATTTTAGCGCAGGCTAATTTGTTAGCCGATAAGAGTAAGGAGTTGGCTCAGGGCGCAGCTGAAGGTGCAGTAAAAGGAGTGGTGTTATCGCCATTTAATCTGCTGAGAGATGCGGGAGACGGCATTAAAACACGAGTACAAGGTGAGTTTGAGCCAGTAGAGCAGGGAAACTAGCGTTTAGTTCCTTTGGTTACTGAGTTGATATGGTGATGAGAAAGAGAAGAGGCTAGGTATGACACTAGCCTCTTTTTGTTTGGATCTAGCTTGTTTACGCAACTTAGAAATAATTCTTCGCTACTTAGTAAAGCGCATCACACCTTCTTGAACTGCTGTCGCGACTAGGTCACCTTTCTGGTTATAAATCTCACCGCGCACTAGGCCGCGAGTGTTCGCCGCCGTTGGGCTTTCAATCGCGTAAAGTAACCATTCATCCATTTTGAATGGGCGGTGGAACCAGATCGAGTGGTCAATCGTCGCCACTTGGAAGTTTGGCGTCATGATAGAAACTTCATGAGGATGAAGTGCCGTGACTAAGAACCCCCAATCTGATGCGTAAGCAAGCAGGTATTGGTGAATTAAGTGGTTGTCTGGCATCGCGCCATTTGCTCTTACCCAAAGGTACTGTTTCGCATCCGCTTTCTTTGGTTTTAGTGGGTTAACCACCGTTACGGGGCGCATCTCAATGGGCTTTTCGCCGCAGAAGGTCTTGCGCAGCTTTTCTGGGAGGAACTCCGCAATATGGCTCGCAAGCTCCGTTTCAGAGGCAAAGTTTTCCGGGCCTGGAATATCAGGCATCGGGTTTTGGTGTTCAAAGCCCGGTGCGTCACCATGATAAGAAGCCGTCAGGTAGAAAATAGGGCGGCCATTTTGAATCGCTTTCACACGGCGGGTACTGAAGCTGCGTCCATCTCTGAGATTTTCCACATCGTAAATAATCGGCTTTTCAGGGTCGCCAGGGAATAGAAAATAACTGTGGAACGAGTGAACACTACGGTCCTCTTCAACGGTATAACGAGCAGCTGAAAGTGCTTGCCCTAAGACCTGACCGCCATAAACTTGTGGAAGGCCGAGGTTTTCACTTTGCCCACGGAATAAACCTTCTTCCAGCTTCTCTAGCTGAAGTAAACTTAGTAATTCTTTTAAAGGTTGACTCATCGCCAGCATTCCTCTTCGTAAAATGAGTGTCAGATTATGGTGTTAATCATTTAGCTTAGTCAGATATCTGTCAATAAATCATAGGGTTTCAAGACAGAATATGAAAGCTCTCTTATAATTAGTCCGTAGATTTGCCGAGTCCGGCAAACATGTTGAGAGAAATTGAATATGAAAAAGGCTCTAATTCTTCTAACGTCTTTAGTATCGTTTGGCCTGTTAGTCGGTTGCCAAACAACATCAGAAACGAACGCTTCTCAGGAAGTGGTTGCAGAGAATACTCAAGTGATTTCAGGAACAGTTAGCTACCGCGAAAGAATTGCATTACCAGAGAGTGCATTGGTTACTGTAACGCTAGAAGATATTTCACTAGCAGATGCTCCATCAACGGTTATCGCGACTCAAGAGTTCACAACCGATGGTAAGCAAGTACCGTTTGCGTTCGAGTTAAGCTACGACGACAACAAGATTCAGCCTAACCACCGTTACAACATGCGTGCAACTATCCATGTTGACGGCAAACTACGTTTCACAACAGATACCATCAAGTCTGTGATTACAGATGTAGAAAACACACAGTACGCTGACCTGCGCTTGGTCGGTGTTCGCTAATTAGAAATGGATGCTACTGTTAAGGCATCTTGATTGGCTTAATCTAGCCAGTTGAATCGGCGAATGATGGCAGCTTTAGGGCTGCCATTTGTATATTCTGAGTTTGACCTTTCCTGTGTCACTCACTTCAATCCCTTCTTCCAACAAATGCTTCTTTTGGCGATCAAACGAATCACCTTTCAAAGAGATTTCGCCTTTGCTGTTGATCACTCGATACCAAGGGAGTTTGCTGCCTTCAGGTAGATTACCCAATGCCTTTCCCACATGGCGCGCATAGCCCGGAAAACCTGAGAAACGTGCTATGTCTCCATAAGTTGTTACTTTTCCATATGGAATTTGGTGAATCACAGCAAAGATTTGGGCTAAAAATTGGTCCATACTAAATGTTCCTAGTTCATGAATACCACGGATCGGTAGAAGGAGAGAGCTATGGTCTTTTCAACGTTTCAATTTCTAATTACAACATTATTAGCCGTTGTGTGTGCGAGAGCAATCAGTTTAAGTGAGGGAGATATCCCAGTACTGGCGATGGTGATTCCTGCGTTATGGATCTTACCGCAGGGTGGTATCGCAGGTTTAGCTCTACTTGCTGCAATGACAACTTATGGCTTAACCCTTCCTCTACAGCCAATCACGCTCTCTGTTAGCGCGTGGGTGTTGTTCCCACTGTTAATGGTGGTTTTCTCAAGACGCAGTAGTTTGTCGGTAGTGATTATTTCGGGTTTGATCGTGACTACTTTGCAAGTCGGGATTATGGTCACGCAATCAGCAGGAAAGCTCGATGGCATGCCATGGATTACGGTCTTGCAGACCTTGTCTATTATGGTTATTTGGTGGGCTGCTAATCATCTTAAGCCCGCGAGTCGACACAGCTGGTGGTCATTAGGGTTAATCTTGCCCCTTTGGATTGCCGATTTACCTTATGCAGCGCTTGTGGCCTTGTGTGTGACGGGCATTATGGCGTCAATGGAAGCGATGACCAAGCTGAAAACCTTCCGCTGGAACAAGTTATTGTGTTGGACGCTACCAACTGCAGGCTTCGCAGCACTGGTTATTACACCGAGCATTGAAGTACCAAGTCCTGTATTTGTCGTTTGGCTATGCTTGTTAGGAACGGCATGGATGACGGACTACATCATTCGCACGGAAGATAACGAAGACATCGATATCTAGTGTCTGCTCAATCTAGATGATGTTGTACGAGAACTTCAAATCGCAGGTAAATGGTGAATTTACCTGCGATTTACTGGTGGTTTGAATAAAGGATAAGCACTTAGACCACAATTGCTCAAAAAGAAAGGGTAAGGGCTTGCAATGGCTGCCGGGATGCTTAATAATCCAATCACTCTTTGAGGTAAGCCTCTTAGAAAACGAATCTATGGGGGCCTGGTCCTCCCGCAACAATAGCTCGTGAACTCGGTCAGGTCCGGAAGGAAGCAGCCGCAGCGTGTGACTTGTGTGCCGGGATGTGGCTGGGTTCCCACCCCTTAAAAAAGCCGCTCTTAACGAGCGGCTTTTTGCTATCTGAAGCTTAATTTTATCTTGTTTATGACTAGAGGTGCGAAAATATCAGTTTTTGAGGAAACGGTTATAGACAAATAGCAACACAAATGCTCCAAGCGTTGCGGTTATAATACTACCGATGTTAATGCCGTCAGCACTGCCGAGGCCGATGAAGCTCCCTAAGAAACCACCAACAAAGGCACCAGCAATACCTAGAACCATGGTGGCGATCCATCCACCACCATCGTTGCCCGGCATTAGCCACTTAGCTAGCGCTCCTGCAATTAACCCAAGAATAATCCAAGATATAAACCCCATAACTTCTCCTTACTCATTATTGTGTTAGGTAAATGTCGTCACACATCCATGGTTAAGTTTAAATCATAGACCATGCATCAAAACTCAATTTAACTAACTGATCACCATTGCGATGTAACCTAATATCAGGACTAAAACTGAAGTTAATGCGTATGGCACGGGGTAGCCAATAGCTGGCATATCACTGTGGCTTGCATCTTGGGCTCCTTTCATTGCTGGGGTACTGTTTCTCCCTCCGGCACAGGCTCCCGCTAAAATAGCAGGGTTCATTTTGCGGAAGTACAATCCGTATAACCAAGCTAGCAGAGGTGGTACGAGTGCTGCAGTCACACCCAGTAACGCTATCTTGATGACAATGATGCCTTGGAAAGACGCCAATATTTTGGGGCCGACCGTTGCGGCTAATACCGCGACAAATAGGTTTAGACCAATGTCTTGTAGAAAGCTTCTTGCCCCTTCACTCATGGGGCCGCCAAAGCTCGGGTTACGAGTTCGTAAGAATGAGAAAACAATCCCGGTTAACATGCAACCAGCTGATGTGCCTAGGGCAAAAGGGATACCTGCAACGGTGACACTTAAATGTCCAAAGACATAACCAATCAACAAAGAAAGGGAGAGGTAGAAGGTTTCGGTGACCGTACTCTCTACAATTGGAACGCTATTGAGTTTGGATGCGGTTTGCTCTACGCACCATTGGGAGCCTGCAATACGCACAACATCGCCCACTTCGACCTTAGTTTGTGGGAGTAAAGGTTGCTGGTGACCTTGTCTGAAAACTGCTTTGAAGTAGACACCAAAGCCGATCTCCGCATGCAATTGCGCCATGGTTTTCCCCGCATACTCAGATTTACCAACGTGAATATCAGCCACTTCAATGTCGACATTTCTAGCTCGTGGATCATCGACTTCATTTCCGATATCAGCTTCACCTTCCGCAATCAAGATGCGATATTCTCCGCGAATGCCAATAACATCATTTAACTCAAGCGTTGGGTTATCGGAAGCATCAATGACTTGCTCACCTCGAACCACTTTAAGCACGGCCGCATCAGGGAATTTCTGATACAACTCTTGCACTGAACGGCCAACTAACTCTTGGTGTGTGACTTTATAGGCACGAACATCAATCGGTAGGACGCCCACGTCTGAAAAACCAAAGGTGCTTGGGAGTTTCTCGTTGTCATCGCCAGTTGAGAATTCCGCCTCTGCCTCTTTACCAGCTTTGACGGGGTCAATTCCAAAGAGAGAAGGGAGGTACTTAATGAACAAGATGATGAGGACGGTCGACAGGACATAGCTTATCGCGTAGCCCGCTGCGATATTGGCACTAACATGATCAATGCTCATCCCTTCAGGTGGAGTAAATGCGCCTGAGCTAATTGCTGACTGCGCTACGCCCATTACGGCGGTCACTGTGTAACTGCCAGAAATGATGCCCGCGGCATAGCCGGGCTCAAGGCCCATTAGCTTGGCGCCGATGACAACAATCGCAAAATTGCTGAACACGACAATTAAACCAATGACGACGAAGTCGATCCCTCCTCTGGCAAGACCGGAGAAAAATTGTGGCCCCACTTTCATCCCAATCGCGTACATGAACATCATTAAGAAGATATCTGAGACCAGACCCGGCTCTTCAATTTTTAGCCCATAAACCGAAAAGGAGGTCAGTGCTAAAGCAACCCCAACAACTAAAGTACCAGCGGTTGTTCCTAGGCTCACTCCCTTGAATGTGAGTCGACCAAGCGGGTAACCAATTGCGAGTGATAGAAAGAGAAATACAAACGGATTTTCTGACAAGTAACTAAATAGAAAGGACATAATGTCACCTGCTAACTTGTTGATATAAGGGCAAGGAACCATGAAGGTTCCTTGCTTTCAGTGAGATGGGGCGATTAACCGTGATTAAAGTTACTCGACTCGTCAGCGTCGCTACCATTGACGACAGGGTGTTTGTCAAAGAAGTCTACGCAGTGTTGTAAATCGGAAATCAAAAGATCCGCCATGTCTCGGCTAAATCCATGTCGAACCAAAATACGCATGATCACTAGATCTTCGCGTTCGGCAGGCATCGCATAAGCCGCAATTTGCCAGCCACGAGATCGAATGCGATCAGAAAGATCGTAGAGATTGAAGCCTGGTTTTGCGCCATCTTTTATTGACCAACTCAGTGCAGGGATACCACCATGTCCATCATAGATGATGTGGAACATACCCATTTTTTCGACTTCTTTGGCAAGGTAACGAGCGGTGTCATAACAAGCGTCATGGATCTTACGATAGCCCTCTTTACCAAGACGCAAGAAGTTATAATATTGAGCAACGATTTGACCACCAGGGCGAGAAAAATTGAGTGCAAAGGTGGGCATGTTTCCACCGAGGTAGTTGACGTTAAAGATTAAGTCTTCATGTAGAGCATCGGCATCTCGCCAAACAACCCAACCAACGCCAAGTGGGGAAAGGCCAAACTTATGTCCAGAGGCATTGATCGACTTTACTCGTGGTAAACGGAAATCCCACACTAAATCTGGATCGCAGAATGGGGCAAGAAAGGCACCACTCGCACCATCAACGTGAATCGGAATATCTAGCCCGGTTTCTTCTTGTAGTTTATCTAACGCTTCATGTACTGCTTGTACTGGCTCATATTGGCAAGTGAAGGTCACGCCTAAAGTTGGGACAACACCAATCGTATTTTCGTCACAACGTTTGATTACTTCCTCTGGGGTCATGATCAGGCGGTCGCCTTGCATTGGGATTTCGCGAAGTTCAATGTCCCAGTAACGGGCAAATTTATGCCAACAAACCTGAACCGGGCCGCAGATAAGGTTAGGGCGGTCAGTTGGCTTGCCTTGCTTCTTCATTTTTTCACGCCATGCCCATTTAAGCGCCATACCGCCAAGCATTGCTGCTTCACTTGAGCCTGTTGTTGAGCACCCCATTGGATTCTCAGCGTTAGGTGCATGCCAAAGATCTGCAAGCATGTGTACACATCGAGATTCGATTTCTGCCGTTTGTGGGTATTCATCTTTATCGATCATGTTTTTGTCGATGCATTCATCCATTAATTTATGGACTTCGTCTTCGACCCATGTTTGACAGAATGTCGCAAGATTCTGACGCGAATTACCATCTAGCATTAATTCATCATGCACGACTTGGTAAGCATGATCGGGTGCATGCTCTTGCTCTGGAATTCGATACTTGGGCATAACAACAGAAAGATCTTTGGAAGAATAAACATCATCTAAGAGTGAACCACGGACAGTCGATTTTTTATGAAGAGGCATGGTAAATCCTTTATCTTATTGAATTTATGTTACTTATTACCATTGGTATATCAGTAAATAACAATGTGGGCAGCTAAGTGAACATAGCAGGATTTTATAAAAATTCCGCCTAAATAAGCGTGTTGTTGCTTATTTCACGTTGTTTTATCTTTTTTTGTGCACGGTAAAACAAATATTTCAAAAGTACACTGTGTGGTGAAAAAACGGAGTTGCCATGATGAGTTTTATATGCCGTTGATGCTTATTTTTTCGTATTTTAAGTTTGGATATATAATTTCGTTCACTGATTATAATTTGGTCATTTTACGATGTTGAATTTTTAATCCTCTTAATTCGCAGGCAACACCACTGCCGACGCTTCTTCTTCTGAATCTTCTTTGTCGTCTACTTGTTCAGCAACCCAATCAATTGTCTTGGTTAAATAAAGCTTATTGGTTTCTGTATCACACCAACGCTTTGATAGACCTCTGCGGTTAAACTCGCTGCCAATAGCGGCCAGTGTTTGATTACTCGGCCTTCCGTAATACAAGGTGTCGCACAGTTGTAGGTTCGACATCGATTGTGGGTATGTATTAACCGACGATGAGTTCATGCTTAGTGCTTTGGACTGATTATGCGTGCAACCCGTAAGGCTCAAGAAAAAGATCAATGCTAAGGCTTTCTTCATCATATCTCTGAACAGTTACTAATAATTGGCGGGGATTATGAGCATGATTAAGTCGTTGATTTATCAATTCTTCGCTAACTGCTTAAAGAGCAAGATCTTGCTCGCAATTAGAGCACGTTATTGATCCGTTTAATTCCTAGGTCAAAAAATGTATTAACCGCCAAAAGCGCAATTTTGTACAAAAGCTAAAAGAGCCTATAGAGTAGACTGATAAGTCGCTCGATAATTAACAGGCTTGGGAATTGTTATGGAGAACAAGAAACGTTCTAAAGAAAAGGCCGAATATAAAGTCGCTGAGGAGCTCGGAGGCATTGAAATCCTTAATGCTGAGTACGAAAAGCAGAACTTCTCACGTCATAGCCATGAGGGGTACACGCTTGGGGTTATAGAGCAGGGCGCTCAACGTTTCTATCGCACGGGTGGCCATCATATTGCTCCCCAAGACGCCATTATTCTGGTCAATGCTGATGAGGTACATAGCGGTCATTCGGCAACGGAAGGCGGTTGGGCTTATCGCGCCATGTATCCGCTCCCAGAGCAACTGGCCAAAATTACCCAAGAACTAAACCTTCCTAATTATGGTGCCCCTTATTTCCCTAGGGCAGTCGTTGAAGATCCTGAACTCGCCAATCAACTGAGGCTAGTGTTTAACGCGATTGATGAATCGGATAATCGATTGCTCCGTGAAACCTTAATGTATGGGATGTTGGTTAAGTTGATTAGCCGGCATGGTAAGTCGAGCCTTAAACCTCAGTTGGATAGTAAAACTCAGCGTCAACTTGTTCTGGTTAAAGAGTTTTTAGATGATTTTCCGCAGGCTGATGTCTCTTTGGAAGAGTTATCGAAATTGGCGGCCTTAAGTCCCTTTCATTTAGTTCGTTCATTTCAAAAAGAGTTTGGTCTTCCTCCTCATGCTTATCAGATCCAGTCTCGTTTGAGACTCTCTCGCAAGCTGCTGAAGCAAGGGCATACCATTTCAGATACTGCCCAAGAGTGTGGTTTTCACGACCAAAGCCATTTTCACCGACACTTTAAAAAGGCCAATGGCTACACGCCGGGGCAATACATTAAGATGCTTTGAGCGTTGGTGAAAAATACGGTCGCTTAATCGAGCAAGTTTGTACAATCGAATCCACTCAGGCGTTTTTACATTGAATAGCCAATGTGAAGAGAGAAAAGAATAATATGGATAATCAAAAGATGGATAGGCGAACGCAGCTGTGGAAGGGCGTTTTAGCGGGCATGCCTCTGAGTATCGCCGTGATTCCGTGGGGAATCTTAGCTGGTTCATACGCGATTGATGCTGGATTGAATCAACTGCAAGCACAAGCGATGTCGGCGATTTTGTTTGCTGGCTCCGCGCAGCTGGTCGCGGCAGGCATGTTCAAAGCGGGCATTGGCCTTGGCACTATGCTACTGACCACACTGTTCATCACCTCAAGACACTTTTTATACAGTGTGTCGATGCGCGACAAAATCAGTCACCTTCCAGCACGTTGGCGCTTATTGCTTGGCTTTTGGTTAACGGACGAACTGTTTGCGATTTGTAGTGGGCAGTCTCAGCAAGAGTTTAATCGTTGGTATGCCGCGGGTGTTGGCGGCGGTTTTTATCTGGTTTGGAATATCGCGAGCTTCGTTGGCATTGTCGCTGGAAGCCAAATCCCGTCACTCAATGAAATCGGTCTCGATTTCGCGGTAGCCGCGACGTTTATCGCGTTGGTTTTTCCCTTAATACGAACATTGCCTGTTGTTGTGTGTGTGGTGGTTTCACTGGTCACTTCGGTTGCCATGTCGGTTAACAATATTGAGGGTGGGCTAATGATTGCAGCGATCGCTGGTATGTTAGCGGGCTTTTTCAGCGAATCGTTCCAAGAGCGCAATAACGGCAAAAAGCCAATCATGGAAGGGAAATAGAGATGATCTGGTTAACGATATTCCTCATGACAGCGATTGTATTTTTTAGCCGATACTTATTTCTTGAACCTGCTATTCCTCTTCGACTTAACCAAACGGCGCGACGTTTATTACGCTATTCAAGCCCAGCGGTGCTTACTGCGATCTGGGGGCCGATTGTGTTTGCTCCAGAGAAGACATTTTGGCCAAGTTTTGAAAACCCGTATTTAATCGGGGCGCTTGTGACAGGTTTGCTGATATGGAAAACAGGCAACGTGCTGCTAACCATTGGTGTCAGTATGGCTGTGTTTTTGTTCTACAACCTTGTGGCGATTGATTTCTTATTCTCTTGATGGCTAATCTAAATTTGGTGTGTTATTCAGTATTTGAGGGTGGTATATGATTACTTGTTATGTTCGATATGTAATTGATCCTAAAAATATTAAGGAGTTTGAGACCTACGCAAAAATGTGGATTCCTTTGGTGGCTAAATTTGGCGGTCAGCACAATGGCTATTTTCTACCCTCTGAAGGCGCGAACAATATTGCGATGGCACTGTTTTCATTTGATAGTTTAGCGGCTTATGAAGAGTATCGAACCTTATCTTTGAAAGACCCGGAGTGTATTCGAGCCTTTGAATATGCGGATGAAGTTGATTGTATTGTCAGTTATGAGCGCAGCTTCTTTCGCCCCGTTTTTGAGTGATTGACCTTGCAACACGTGGCTCGGTGACTTCTAATGTATTGATTCACAGTTTGTGTCGTTAGGTTTGGTAAGGAGTTAATTTGGCTAAGAAATATTATGTGGTTTGGAAAGGTCGTAAACCAGGTATCTTTACCACTTGGAATGAGTGTAAAGCGCAAGTTGATGGTTTTGCGGGCGCGAGATATAAATCGTTTCCAACACTGGGAGAAGCTGAATCAGCCTTTGGTGGTAGCTCGTCTTTTGCGACTAAGTCTACCTCAGGTTCTAAGCCTGCATTTCCGAAGTCCAGTGGTGCAAACAAGTCAAAGACTCCACCTCTTTCTCAGCAGCAGATTACTGACATGCCATTTGATATTAAAATCTTTACTGATGGTGCATGCGAGCCTAACCCAGGCGAAGCGGGAACGGGTTTAGCGGTTTATTTGAATAATGATCTCACTGAGCTATGGTATGGCTTGTACCAACCGATGGGGACTAATAATACTGCTGAGCTACAAGGTTTAGAACAGGCCTTTATTCTCGCGAAAGAGAAGCTGAAAGCTGGGCTGTCGGTGGCGATTTATAGCGACTCAAAATATTCGATAGACTGCATTACTAAGTGGGCATCAGGCTGGGAGAAAAAGGGTTGGACTAAATCTGGTGGTGAGATAAAAAACCTCGATATCATTAAAGCCGCTTACGCACTTTATCAAGAGCTCGCTTCTCAAATCACTATCTACCATGTGAACGGTCACGTCGGTATTGAGGGCAATGAGCTTGCTGACCGAATGTCTATTGTGGCGATCTCTTCGAAAGAGCAAGGTTTGAGCCGTTATACCGAAACGGACGATCTTGCAGAGATTTTAGCATTGCGCGCGGGTTAACAAGCACTGCTCGTGAGAGTTCGAATTATCTAGAGCGTTACCGCTTTGAGCAATGTAACGCTTTGTTTTATTTTCTATTCTACTCGACAGCCTTAGCTGGCACTAAGCGGGGTTCTCTATCCAGTTAGACAACTGCTGGGCTTGCTTGAGAGAGTTAAACATAGTTTCAACTCGTGCTCTGGCTCTCATCCCCATTTCTGCTCTCTCGTCACTGCTTAGCTGAGCCAGTCGCTCGATGGTTTCTCTTAATTCCTCTACGCTTTTCTCATTGACTAAAAAGCCTGTCTCTGGAGTGACAATCTCTTTGCAGCCCATGATGTTTGTGGTGACCACGGGTACGCCAACCGCCATGGCCTCTTTCAGAACTAAGGGGCCGGTATCGACGCAGCCTGTTTCTGAAAAACAGAACGGCGCTACTAAAGTGTCGTACTTGGGCAAATTCTTTTTCACCCATTCGTGTGTTTGAGCCCCGTGGAAAGTAACGTTGCGAGTCAGATTTTGATGATTGACCTGCATTCTCAATTGCGCCTCTAAATCCCCCGTGCCGACGATATCTAAATGGATGTTGAGTGGCCCAGCAATAGGCTCGAGTGCGTCGATTAAGTGATGAACGCCTTTTTGTTCAACCAGTCGACCGAGAAAGATTAGGCGTAGGAGCTTGGTGTCGTTTTTAGGTTGTAGCTTAAACTGCTTGGTGTTCACACCACAGTGCAACAATTTAATGTTCCCTTTCGCCATGTTGTTGAAGTCGTTAAGCATGTCTTTGCACACAGCAATCACGAAATCACTTGAAGATATTTTGTGTTCAATGTCATAAGCAAACTCGTAAACATCATGCCCATGAGCGACAAACGAGCAGGTAATGTTAAGCAGCTTGGCGGCGACAATGGCATGTGCAGTAGTGTGTTGGCAGAAGTGCGCATGTACGTGGTCAATGTCTTTTTCTGCCAGTTGTAAAGCTAGCTTAAACCCATACCCGAAAAGAGACTTCTTGGGCATGCTGTTTTGTCTTGAGACAAATGACAGTGCTTTGACAAATCCTAGCCAATTAATGTGGGTTATTTTGCCCATACGAACATCTTGGCCGATTTTAACAATGTCGTAGTCGAACGATTTTTCACTGCTTTCAATTTTGAATGTCATTACGCAGACGTCGTGTCCACAAGCTTTTACGGATTCCACTTCCGTTTGGATAAAAGTTTCGCTAAGTACCGGGTATGTCGGCGCAACGAACGCTACTTTCTTCATTTTTCTCTCCCTTGACGAAGGTCACTACAGCTAACTAAGCAAGATGCGAACCAAGATTAAAGCTCTTTTGGGAGAGGCTTTTTGATGCTTTTCTTGATCTTATGCGACGGTTAACCCTGTTTTTCTCAAAATGGAAATCAATTTCGAATTGAGCATGCTTCAATGCTATTTGTCATTTTGCAAAAGGGCACATAGGTGGCTGATATGAAAGCGATCCAGTAGGTCATGGAATACGGCACAGAACATGCACTACAAGCTGTACAACGTACAAATGTGAGAGCGTCATTATGGCTAAAGTAAGTGTTGTTATCCCTACCTACAACTGTTTGGACTATCTACCAAAGGCCATTGGTAGCGTGCTTAAGCAGACCCATAAAGATATCGAATTGATCATTATTGATGACAATAGCAATGATGGAACGTCGACTTATCTCGCGTCGATTCAAGATCACCGGATCGTTAAGTTATCAACCTTGGGAGTAGGGGCACCACAAGCAAGAAACCTGGGTATAGAGAAAGCAACAGGGGAGTTTATCGCCTTTTTAGACGCAGATGATTTTTGGTTCCCTGAAAAAATTGATCGCCAACTCGAGTTCCACCAACGATACCCTGAAATGGCAATGAGTTTCACTAACTACGAGCACCTAACAGAAGACTATGAAGTCATCGTTGATTGCTTTAGCTATTGGTCGCAATTTCAAAATCGACAAGAGCAGTTCATCAACATCGATAACCCACTAGAGTTCATCATTGAAAACAATGTGATTGGTACTTCAACCGTTATGGTGAAAGCCGATGTGTTTTCGCAAACCGATAGCTTTAATGCAGACATCAAGTATGGTGAAGATTGGGAGTTGTGGCTTCGAATGAGCGAAAACCATCAGATTGGTGTGTTGAACTCTGTTGAGGTGGGTTACTTAATGAGAGCAACATCTGTGACTCAAACTGAAGAGCTCAAGCTCAGAAACCTAGCTTCTATAGAGACCATTCTTCAGCGTTATCAAAACAACAGCCAGCGATGGAATTTATCTCAGTCTAGTTTTAAAGTTGCAAAGGCCAGAATATTAGAGGGCTATGCAGACTATTATCGAGGTTTACAACAGAATAGACAGGCTATTGTCTACAGTTTCCGCTCTTTGGTGATGGCTCCTCAAAAACGTACATTGCGACATTTGATAGGTGACTGTAAGAGTTTCCTAAAGCCTGCATGGTAAGGAATCGGTGACTCGTATGGGTTCATTAAAACAGTCAGCCTATTACGCTATTGGCATACTGATGATGAAAGGGATCTCGTTGGTGATGATCCCCTACATTACTCATAAAATGACCTTGGCAGAATATGGATCATTAGAAGCGATTGTCTTACTGGCGGACATCGGTACGATCCTGTTTAGTTTCGGTATTGTTGAATCGATGTATCGTTACGTTGGCGTCGCCCAAGGCGATGAAAAGCGAAAGCTGATATCTAACTGCTTCACGCTTAGCTTAGTGGTGTGTTTACTTGGTGGCGTGCTTATTGCGCTCAGCATGCCTCTGTTGCTGCTGACGTTGCCTGTTGAATTCAAACCTTATCAGATCGTTCTTCTACTCATTCCTACGATGCTCGACGGGGCAATATCCATCCCGCTTACTTTGATGCGCATGAACGCAATGGCAAAGCGTTTTTGCCAACTTAACGTATTGAAAGCCGGTGTTCAGGCGATTATGACGTTTGTGCTGCTTGAAGCGGGTTATGGCATTGATGGCGTGCTGATTTCTGCTGCTGCTTCCAGTGTACTATTGATGCTGTGTCTCGTTAGCTATCAATGGCAGCAGATGGGCAGCTTAGGTTGTTTTCAATATTCAGCAAAGATCTTGAAATTTGGGTTACCAACCTTGGTTGGCGGTGCCTCTATTTACATGATCACCGGGCTAGATCGCTGGGTGATGGCAAGTTTTGTTGGGGTTGAGGAGTTAGCCGTTTATGCGGTTAGTGGTAAGTTTGCACTAATTCTAGGCTTGCTGCTGCAACCTTATGCGCTTTGGTGGTTTCCAAACCGAGTCGCCATGCTTCAGCAACCCGGCGGCAGCAAAATGTGTGCAGACAGAGCCTTAGTCGGAGTTAACCTAGCCATAGTGTTAGGGGGCTTGATGATCTTAACTGTTCCGGGCTTCATTTCTCTTATTCTACCAAGCAGCTATCATCAGGCTGGGGTTATTGTGGTCGCACTGCTAGCGATTACGGTTATTAAAAGTGCGGGAGACTACCTCAACTTAGGCTGTTTCAGTGGAGACTCAAGTCAATCACAGATGTGGATACAAAGTAGTTGTGCGGTATTGGCTGCCATAGGCTATTTTGCGGTAGCGCCTATTTATGGAGTGTGGGGTGTTATCACTGTTCTTTGCGTCACTTATATTGTGCGACTCATGCTTTTGTATATTGTAAGCCAAATGATGGAACCGTTGCCTTACGAGCATAGCAAGTGGGTCATGGCAGTCAGTATCGCATTCGTGGCGATAGTTAGTGATCAACTTTTGGGGTTGGTTTTGGTTGATGTTCATGACTTTATTCTGGGTACTGCTGTCGGTTTAATCACGCTGGTGGTCTTTGTGAAATACTCGGTGATCGTTATCCCCCAGGCTCTACTTGATAAGCTCACACCGGGAAAGCATTCGCACGCAAACTAAATAAAACACTGTTCATTATTGGCTGAGTTAGATAGTATTTATAAATTCAATGAATGCTAACTATGGAAAGATATATGAATAAGTGGATTGTACTTTCAGCGTTTTGCTCAACTCTATCGTATGCTTCTGCTGAGCTTGTCAGCCAAGATTTATTGTCTCACCATTTTGATGCCCCAGAGCTCACATCTCTGGAAACACAACACAGCGTTTGTAGCAGCCTTGTCTGCAATTCGATATCCGAACCACAATTAGTTTCTTCTGCGGGGGATTTTCCTGAACGCGAATCGAACCCAACGATAGATACGATAACCAGCGCAATCTACTTCTTGGGTGAAATGGGCGTTGCTGAAAACCTATCGACTCCAGAATATGAAAAATTCTTTGAGAACTAGCTGAGAGGTTATATATACCGAGAGGCGCTTTTTTGTCCTATTACAAAGTACATAAAATACTGTTATAAAAGCTTCTATCACATTTTATGATTCAATTACGTAATACATGACGACTAGGACACCCCGATGGAAATATGGAAGTTGCTGCTGTTTATTCCAGCGTGCTTTGCGCTGAACATGACGCCTGGCCCAAACAATCTTTTGTCGATGAATAATGCCCGTTGCTATGGCTTTAAAGCCGCATTTATAGCAGGGTTAGGTAGAATCGTTGCTTTCTCAGGAATGATTGCGTTGGCGGCGTCTGGCTTGGCCGTGGTGCTTTATACTTCTGAGACCTTGTTCTTTCTTATCAAGTTGTTTGGTGCCATGTATTTGCTTTGGATTGCGTTCAACTTATGGCGTTCACAAGCCAGCCCTGTCGCGGACATCGAGCGCAATAAAAACTGGTTTGGTCTAGTTCAACAAGAGTTCGCCCTTGCAGCTGGTAATCCCAAAGCGATACTTATCTTTACCGCATTTCTGCCTCAATTCGTTGATGTTTCAGCCAATGTAAACACACAGTTCTTCATTCTAGGTGGCATATTCCTAGTGTTAGAGCTACTCGCGATATCTATCTACGCTGCCTTTGGTTTATACCTCAGAAACTGGTTCTCCAAGCCGCAAATGGCTAAGCGTTTCAACAAAGCGTGCTCGGTTTTTCTTGCTCTATCCGGTGCTAATCTGTTGGTGAGTCGTCAGTAACGAATTAGGGCTGAAAGCAATATGGTAAGCACAGATATCCTTTCTCATTGGCTAGATACTAAACCCCACATGTCGCTAGCTGAAGTTACTCTTGGGGCAAACAATTCAGTGTATAAGGTTGAATCCACACCAGCTTTCTTTTTGAGGAAGTACAGGACTCATGATGTCAGCCGTATAATTAATGAGCATAAACTGCTGTTCTTTATATCTCAAAAAGTACCCACTGTTGTTTCGCCCTGCCTCACTTCACATGGCCAAAGTTTTGTTGAGGTCAATGGTGAATACTATGCGTTGTTTCCAGAGGCTCATGGTTCCTTGATTGAGAAGCATGCTTTGACAGACAAGCATGCATTCGAAGCCGGTATTACCCTTGCAAAGCTTCATCGTCAGTTGAGTCTCTACCCTAGAAATGGAATGCAAAACGAGATGTTTCCAGTTATCCAACTGTCATGGGATAGAGAGCAATGGCTACAGCGTCTTGATAAGATCATTGCTGCTATCGAAGCAAAAGGGGAGCAAAACGTGGAGGATGCCTGGGCGCGACGAAGGTCTATGCAGCAACGTTGTTTTTTAGCAAGTGATCAAAGTGTTCACTCTTATAAGACCAAAACTGAGCGAGTACTGATTCACGGCGACTTTCATCACTATAATCTCCTCTTTGATAATCATTCTAAGGTGAGTGGTATTATCGATTGGGACTTAGTTCAATACATGCCACCTGCCTACGAAATAGCCCGGGCTTGCATGTACATGTTTGACATGGATGTGAAGAAGTCGGTCGAATTTGTGAGCGGTTACTTGTCCACTAATGAACTTTCAGAAGAGAGTATTATTGATGGAGCCTGTGCTTGGGGCATTTTTGCTGACCACCATATTTGGGCGTTGGAAGAGGTATATTTAAAGCAGAACTTAGCCGCACGTAAATTCATACCTCATAAGAACTTTTTGCCTTTTGCTCAGCAATGGTTATTGATAGAGTCGCGCTTGGTAAATAAGCGATAACGGTAAGGTGTTTCATTGTATTCTCAGGGATCTCTAATGAGTAACAAAGATCTATCTAAAATGGGGTCGGCTAAGGTAACTCTTGTAAATCGTAATGGCGTACCTTGTATTCGAAAGCAAGGTGCGGGTGAGGTTGAGGCTTCTTTCTATCAATATGCCGCGCAACATTTATCTGGTGTTCATAGCCCTACATTGTTGGCGGTGGAGGGAGATACTCTCTTCATCGAGCACATTCCTCACTCTTTAACACTAAATGAGCTTCAAACGACTTCAGAGGTGTATCAGCAACTATCTCGTATTCATCAGTCTCAATACTCGCCGAGTTTTGCTGTGAAAGAGCATGGATGGAGTACCAGTGCCACTGAAGCTGCTCTCTCGTCTCTGAAATTACCTCAAGTTACTCAAGACAGTTTACTGCGTATCCAGCAATTGAGTGGTGCTTTATTCGACCATAACACCTTGGTCTCTGGCGATGCGAACGAGGGAAATTGGGGAAGAAGAGATAACGGTCAGCTGGTGTTATTTGATTGGGAGCGTTTTGGTTATGGCAGCCCAGCTATCGATTTGGCACCGCTCGTTTCTCGTATGGGGACTTTGTCTGACTATGAGTTTATTGTTGACCAGTACTTACCTCATAACAATCTGATTTACCGAGAAGATTTAATAAAACAATTGATCATAGCGAAAAGCTGGATCGTAATCGAAGTCACGAATATATTAGTCACGCGCAACAACCCCCAAGCTTCGAAATACATCCACTGGTTTAGGGAGCAATTACCAACTTGGCTAGCTACTGTGGAAGGTCTGCTGTAACAAGGTTGGAGTCAAATCTATAAAGGTCTACCTATGAATATTGTCTGTGCGGAAAAACAGGAACTGGCTGAAATTTACCAGCTTGAACATGCTTTGTTTGGTGACCATGCCTATCCGCAATTTTTCATTCGTCAGGCATTTGATTGTTGGGGAAAAGGCTTATTAGTTGCTAAGCAAGACTCAAAGATTGCGGGCTATGCCTTAACGACAACCACGGACACGCAGAATGAGTTTTGGGTCCTATCATTAGCGGTAGACCCGAATTATCGTGGTATGGGAATTGGCCGGAAATTGATGCAACATGCGGTTGAGCAGTTGCCGCGAGACGCTAGGCTTTTGCTCACTGTAGATCCAAATAACACATCCGCTTGCGCGCTCTACGCGTCGATGGGGTTTTCTACGATCAAACAAGAAGAAAACTACTTTGGTGATGATGAGCCGAGGTTAGTGATGCAGCTCATCATCTAGATTGTTGCTAACGGTTTTTAATCGAAGGCTCACAGTTCAAAGACAGTCTCGTAGCTCTAGGTCAGCATCACGATACCGTGCATTAATACTACGCTAGAGGTGAGCCGAGTTCTCATATCAAAGTAGCCATCGGGACCTTGGCTCTGGTTCTCTTCTCTTATCGTCCTTTCAGCTCGCCAAACCGCAATATAACCAAGGATAAGAATCAGAGTCGTCACCAGCTCATTTTGTTCGCCAAGCAATATTGCCAGCCAAGCAACGAGCACAATCGCGTTACTTAGTAATAGCGCTTTGTTGCTTGATTGGCTTTCAAAGTTTTCGATGCCATTTGCCCACAAGATTCCTGAAAGAAAGCTCAAAATGGCTACGCTGTAGGTGATGAACAGCGTTTCACCGCTTATCCCCACAAATTGGCTGTCGGTGAGCGAGAGGAGTAGACCAAATAGAAACGGGATTAACCCCATGTACCCCAGTTTGGCCATGGTGTTACGGGTTTGAGTTGTTGCCATGTAATCTGCCTTCATAGCTGTTGCTCGATCGCGTTTTTGAGCGTAGCGCTCACTGGTGATGTGGAGCTAGGGAAGGTGGCGACGACTTTGCCTTCTTTACTGATCAAGAATTTGTAAAAGTTCCATTTAGGCGTTACGCCCGCTTGCTGTTGTATCTCCGCAAATACGGGATTGGCGTTACTACCCGACAGTGAAGCTCGTGCCATCATAGGGAAGGTCACGCCGTAGTCGAGGTAACAGACTTTTGCCGTCTTCTCTTCACTTCCTTTGTCTTGGCGAAAATCATTACTTGGGAAACCGATAACGGTGAAGTCTTGATCTTTGTAGGTCTGATGAAGTTGTTCGAGCTGCTCAAACTGCGGAGTGAAGCCACATTGGCTAGCGGTGTTTACCACCAATAGAGTTTTGCCTTTAAACTCATCGCACAGCGCAATTTCTTCGGTTGAATTTAATAAGCGCTGTTTGCCGTTGAGTATCTCTGGGCAGCTCGCTGCAAAGGCGATGGAACTCGTTAGGCTTGTAATCAGTACGGTTGAGCAAAGTAGTGAACATTTCATGGGGTTGGCTCATTTTAGTTGGCGTAATGGTTATTACTCTTGAGCACGATGAAATGATCACTTTGCGTATTATTTATTGTCTCTTTAACTCGCGTTTTTAGTTGTACATTTGTTCTCTAAGATTAGATATGGAGTGACCAAACGACTGATATTCACTTTTGCACCAAGGCGAGCTGCTAATAGATACATACCCCCAATTTTTCGATGTAGGAACAGCGCATCGGCGGGTGGGGTGTGCCAATACTCTTGTTCCATGCTCAGAATGGTGCCAGCTTCACGAAGCCTTTGTGCTAATCCACTTGCTTTGAAGTCGTAGTCTTCGTCTACCAACATCGGCTCGCAAGCCATCTTCACTAGGTTTAGAATCGCTTGGCGTTGATCAGGGAGAATTGTCTCGCTAAAGAATCCAATCTGCTCTAACGCTTGATTGAGCCCTTGCTCATCGTTGTTAATGACAGAGGAAAAAGCCAAGCGATAACCCTCGCTAAAGCGGTCACTGTATTCACGGGTTGCTCCAAAATCTAACAAGCCGATTTGTCGGGTGTTTTCAACATAAAGGTAGTTGGCGAAATTAGGGTCGGTTTGCACCATCTTAAAGTCGAACAACTCTCTGAATAGGAGCTCAAGCAGGCTGTGCATCACAAAGTCACGGGTGCTTTGGTCGTAGCTTTCTATCTGTTCTATTGAGACGCCCTCAATGAAGTCCATGGCGAGCACGGATTCTGAAGAGACTTGCGGATGAATCTTAGGTACGACGAAGTGCGAATGCTCTTTTAATGCGTCATGGTAACGAGTCGCGTAGTCAGCCTCGCGAGCATAGTCTGCTTCATCATGGAGCTGTTTTTTTGCTTCCTCTAACAAACCTTTGTAGTCGACCGATTTGGGTATAAAGCCAACGATGTTGAGTAGTGTGCCGACGTTATCTACATCACTGTCGATGCTTTTTCGAATGCCTGGATATTGGACTTTGACGGCGAGCTTGTCTCCAGCATCGCTGTATGCTTGATGAACTTGTCCAATGGACGCACTGGCAATCGGTTTAAAGTTGAAGGAAAGGAATTCGGTTTTCCAATGGTTTCCGAGTGAGCTTTCTAAGACTTGATTGAGCTGCTTTGTTGGCAATGGGTCAGCGTCTGAGCGCAGGCGAGAAAGAATGTCGGCCAACTCTGGCTCTAAGACATCCCCCGCATCCATTGAAAGCATCTGCCCCAATTTCATCGCAGCTCCACGCAGGTGCGCGAGCTGGTCGGTCAGGCGAGCTATGTTCTGTGGCGTTAACAGTAAATCTTTTGCCTTGGGCCTGTTGCCTCGTGCAATTTGCTTGGTGCCTTCTGTTAGCACGTTACCTGCGACTCTTGTCGCCAGCGAGGCGAACTTGCTGAATCTAGAAAGTCTATGAGTGGGAAGGTTTCTCTCTTTTGCCGACATAAAGTCTCTCTCTGGGAATCAGGATTCACTACAAAGTTCTATCAATCATTACACAACCTTATGTCTTGTTGTGATAACTTGTCGCCTGAATCAGTAACTCGATTGAAAAGGACAAAGCATGAAGTTTATTTGGTTGAAAGTCGTTCTTACCGTACTAGTATTTGCTGCACTGTTTGGCATCGTTTACTACAAAGTCGCCAGTGGTATGTCTTAACTCAATACTATTTCGTACAGCTGTTTCCGTTGCAACGTGATTTTCCAGTTAGCCAGAATGAAATTTTATATCGATTCTTGGCGAACCTCAGGTAGCACCAGTCTGCAAACGGCTTAAATATTGCCCAACGTAATGGCGCATAAAGCCAACCTTTTCCTACTAGGTTCCATGCTTGGTAGGTCACATCTAACCCAAGTAGTAGCTTTCCGTTCTCATCAAGAGCATGCAGCACTGTGTTGGCCGCATCCGCATCAATCTGAGGATAGTTGGCAAACGCTTCGCTGTAGATATCGATAGTCTGGATCTTCCCCTCAGTGTCGTACTTGGCGAGCGCAGCCATCTCTTTGGCACACAGTGGACACGTTCCGTCATAAAATATCGTTAATTCAGTCATTGATTTCTTTACTATTTTTGCCATTTTCAAACTATACGCGAATGTTGATTAGGTGGATCATTCTGCCTACATATCCGACACTGTCAGTGTGACGACTGTTTTACGATATCATCTCGAGGTAACATCCGTTCCATGCAATTAGAAATTAAGAGTCGAATTTACATGACAACAAAGTTAATCAACCGTTTGATCCTCACCTGTACAGCACTCATTCTGAGTGGCTGTGTCAGCTACAGCATTACCGAGCAAGAGATGACAGAATATCTTGCTGACTCAGTCATGCTCGAACAAGAGGTTGGTGTACAAAGTGTGATGTACGCACAAGTGGCAGTTGATGACTTAGCGGTACAAATTGGTCGAGCTGATGCCGAGCGTGTGTCTGTTCTGGCGAATACCAATGCAAAGGTTCAAGTGTTTAACATGCCAAACATGGGGCTAGATCTGGATATCGAATTCAGCGCAATTCCCGAATACGACAAAGAGAGTGGTGAGGTTTACTTAAAGTCTCTGCGCCTGGAACGCTTTGAGGAGAAGGGAAAGCAGCTTTCTCCTGAAATAGAGAAGTTACTTAAGCCTGCCGTTTCTATGATTGGCTTTGCTTTGTCTCAGTCACCGGTCTACAAACTCGACAGCAATAAGGTTCAAGAGTCATTGATCAAGTCATCGGAACCTAATTTAGTGATTAAAGACAACAAGCTGGTCATCGAGTTATTTGATTAACCCTTCCCGTTTAGTTTGGACTCAGATTTAAAACACAATGGCTGCCGATTTGGTGGCCATTTTTGTTTGTGTTGAACAAGCAATACTTCTGTTTTTAGGCTGTCTATTATGCTTGTTTTCTCTGGCTCATTTATTGAATTCGCCGCGTATCTCACCTTTACTTTACTCTTGTGAGCAAGTCATCGCTTCAGTCATCAAATCATAAGAAAGAAAAGGTGAACGAACTATGAAGAATCCAGTAATAGCGGATAACAAGCCCGTTAAGGTCGAGCTAACCGAAGGCGAGGAGTATTACTTCTGTACCTGTGGTAAATCGAAAAGCCAACCGTTTTGTGATGGTTCTCATGCCGGAACTGGCTTCAAACCGAAGAGTTTCGTGGCCGAGGAAAACGGCGATGCTTACCTGTGCCGCTGTAAGTATTCAAACAATCTCCCATTTTGTGACGGTACCCATAAACAGTTTACGGCTGAGCAAGTGGGTCAAGAAGGCCCTGATGTTCATATCCAAGCGGCAACGCCCGATCTCTCACCTGCGGCTTCTGCAACCAAAGAAGAGCCCACGGTCGAATTCATTCATCAATTAGCACGAGATGGCTTGTCCAAAGTGGGTCACCATGGGCCAATGACTTCAATGGGCGTCCCAAGGTATCTATTACCTCACTGGGATGATATTCAAGTGATGGTCGCGCAGATGGCCACCAAACCGTTGCTAGAAAATGTGCCAGTTGGTACTGAGCTTATTATTGGGCCAAAAGCGAAAAAGCCGCTCAAATTGAACATCTCCTTGTTTGTTTCTGATATGAGTTTTGGGTCTTTGTCTGAAGAAGCAAAAATCTCTTTAGCGACAGGCGCGGAGCTTGCGGGTACGGGAATTTGCTCGGGTGAGGGCGGTATGTTGCCCGAAGAGCAAGCTGCGAACTCACGTTACTTTTATGAATTAGCCAGCGCACAATTTGGTTATGACGAAGCTAAGCTCAAAAATGTCCAAGCCTTCCATTTTAAAGGTGGGCAGGGTGCCAAAACCGGAACAGGCGGCCACCTTCCGGGGGCGAAAAACATCGGCAAGATAGCTGAGGTGCGCGGTATTGAAGCGGGTACTGCAGCGATTTCTCCACCCACTTTTGTCGACCTTAAAACGGTCGAGGATTTCAAAAAGTTCGCCGATCGAGTTCGAGAAGTGACAGGCGGGATCCCAATTGGCTTCAAGTTGAGTGCCAATCATATTGAAGAGGATATTCAGTTTGCGCTTGATGCCAGTGCCGATTACATCATTTTGGATGGTCGAGGCGGTGGTACTGGGGCGGCGCCAGAAATGTTCCGTGACCATATTAGTGTGCCGACCATTCCAGCGCTTGCTCGTGCCAGAGCCTATCTAGACAAGCAAGGCGTAAGTGACAGAGTCACCTTAATCATTACTGGTGGGCTTCGTGTTCCGATGGACTTCGTAAAAGCGATGGCGCTTGGCGCTGATGGAGTCGCTATCTCGAACAGTGCCATGCAGTCGATAGGTTGTGTTGCTGCCCGAATGTGTAACACCAATAATTGCCCGGCAGGCATCGCGACTCAAAAAGCCGATTTACGCCAACGATTAAATGTCGAGAAGGCATCGAATCAATTGAAGAACTTCTTCGAAGCCTCGACGGAGTTGATGCAAGTGATGGCGAGAGCGTGTGGTCATGATCATTTGAATCAGTTTAATCCTCACGATTTGGCAACGTGGAATCGCGAAATGGCCGAGCTATCCGGGGTCGCTTACTCTGGGGTCAGTCCATTAAACCAACTCAAGTAAATAATATTTCGAAAAAGCACACTCACTGTATTTTGAGTGTGCTTATTTTTGTCTGTGCAAAGAAAATCTATATTTAACCTTTCGTAATTAACTGCTTTATAAGTATTTTTAAAATATTTCCTGTTTTTTGAAAATATCGCTTTACCTAAAGTTAACTTGAGGTTTTATCATCATCCCCAATCTAAAAACATAAACAATCACCTTGTCATTTTTGAGCGTTGTCAGCTTGGAAGACGTCAGTCATTAGGTGATGAAAACAAATCAGGGGTTAGGTATGGAACAGCGTCAAGTCACCGAATATTTTTCAAGAATTGGTTTATCTCAACCAAGCGATACCACAATCGAAAGCCTAAAGGCGATCCATCAACATCAACACCGAACCATTCCGTTCGAGAATTTTGATGTGGTTCAGGGGTTGCCTATTCAACTGTCTCAAGAGGCATTGCATGAAAAGCTGGTGGTTAATCAGCGAGGGGGTTATTGCCAAGAACTTAATGGGTTGTTGTTGAATATGTTAACTCATATGGGCTTTGAAGCGAGAGCTTTACTGGGGCGAGTACATCTAGCGGGAGAGCCGACAGGGCGTAGCCATCGAGTGACATTGGTGACGATTGAAGGCAAACAGTGGTTAGTGGATGCGGGCTTTGGCACCTTTACCCCTCGTGCTCCATTGCTGATTGAAACCAGTATTGAGCAGTCTAATGACTTACAAACTTTTCGTTTTATCAAAGACGAACGATATGGCTTTTTATTGCAGATAAAGCAGGGTGAAGAGTGGATGAGCGTGTACAGCTTAGACATGACGTATGTGGGCGCCAACGACCTAGAGTCGAGCAACTTCTTCACTTCAAACAGCCCGAAATCCATTTTTACATCCAACTGTATTGCAGCGCTGCCTATCGAAGGTGGGATTGTCACGTTGCTTAACCAGAAAATCAAAATTAGCAAAAACGGCTTACCAGAAGAGTGGTTACTTGAAGACGAGCCTACGTATCTTGCTGCATTACAAACGTACTTTGGTTTAGCGCCAAATGTGCCTTTTCAAACTTTAGAGAAATGTTTCTAACCAAACTCGAGGATCAACAATGAAAGTATTAGCAATTGGCGCAACCAACAGTAAAGCATCGATTAACCAACAATTGGCAGCGTACACCGCAAGCTTAGTTGAGGGCGCGCAAGTAGAGGTGCTCGATCTTAATGATTTCGAGATGCCTATTTACAGTGAAGACAGAGAAAAAGAGTCTGGCGTTCATCAACACGCGCAGCGCTTTTTTAGCAAGATTGGTGAGGCAGATGCTGTGGTCATCTCTTTTGCAGAATACAACGGTTCATACACCGCGGCCTTTAAAAACGTGTTCGATTGGGCATCACGCATCGACATGAAAGTGTACCAAGGCAAACCTGTTGTGATGCTCTCCACATCACCAGGCCCTGGCGGCGCAAGCTCTGTGTTGTCGTCTGCGGTAAATTCCGCACCTTATTTTGATGCTGATGTGAAGGGGTCGATGTCGGTGCCAAGTTTCTACGACAACTTTAATGTAGAAACGGGGGAGATCATCAATGCCGAAATGGCCGAGAGCCTGAAATCGATCATGAGTCAGATCTAACTGCTTCAGTGAGTGAGAGAATTATTACATCGGTGCGCAGATAGATAAATACATAGATAAATAGATACATAAATGGCCATCAAGCGATGGCCATTTAATTGCGTCATTGTCTATTGTGATAACTCTGCTGCGGTGTCAACGAAGATACCTTGAATGTCTTTCGCTTCACGCTCGGTTTGTCCGCCATGTTTTAGAAACGCACCGATAATTGCTGCGGTTTTTTGCTCTTTTGCGCGCTCTAAGAAGTAACGCAGTTCTAGCTCAGCGCCCGCTTGCTCATCTTTGATTGAGGCTGCGATGATCTCTTTGTACATCACGATATCACGTACTTCTAATTGACTGATCACACCGAGTGTCGCTGCTAAGAAATCCTCTACCTCAGCCTTCGGTACGAACTGCGTAATGATGTTACGGTCTTCTGCCTGCTGAGCCGTAAAGTCGTTACCAAGCAGTAAAGCTTGTAGTGCTTTGTTTTTACCCATGCGTCTTGCAAACTGCACCGCGCCTTGGCCACCGGTTGGGATGTTTACATGAATTTCAGGTTGTGCGAACGCTGAGTTTTCAGTGCCGTAAGCAAGGTCACACGCCATCACAAATTCATTACCGCCCCCACGAGCTACGCCATCAACTACCGCGACAGAGACTTGTTTCATCGCTTTAATGTTCTCAATCATATGGTTGAATTCAATCGAACCGGCTTGTCCGCCTTGTGTACCGTTGATCACATTGAGATCTAGGTGAGCCAGAAAGAAGCTCTCATGTAATGATTTAAATACAACAACCTTAGTATCACGATCATCTTTCAATGAAAGTACAAAGGCATTGATCTCGTTGATCAAGTCGAAAGTCAGTACGTTCACTGGTGGGTTGTTGATTGATACCGTTGCGATGCCATTTTGGTTAGTCACAGATAGTAGTGTCATGGGATGTTCCTCTATTAGGTCGGGACTGAATGTTGTCTCCGTTATGTGCAGCTACTATAGATTTGTAATAAGATGAGAAAAATAGTCATATTGGCACTTAATTGGTGCTCTAAATGCAACAAAGGACGTTATGGATATATCTAGTCGTTTATTATTGTTACTTGAAGTGGTTGAGCTGGGTTCGTTTGTCAAAGTGGCGGAGCAAAGAAACGTCGACCGTTCCGTTATCTCTAAACAGATCAGCCGTCTTGAAGAAGATCTGGATGTTCGGCTATTAAATCGCACCACTCGTTCGTTATCTCTGACAGCCGCAGGCAATGAGATGGTCAATCAAGCGCATCAGCTTCGTGCACTATTGAACGATACTCGACGCTTGGCGCAAAATTATCATGCAGAGCCTCGAGGATTATTAAGAATCACCAGCTCGACCATGTTCGGTCGACAATATGTTCAGCAGGCGATTGCGGTTTTCCAGAAGCAGTATCCAGATGTTGATTTTGAATTGAGACTCGAAGATCGAATCGTCGATATGGTTAAAGAGGGGTTTGATATTGGTTTCCGTATTGGTAAGCCCAAAAACTCTAGCCTAATCAGCCGTAAGATAGCCAGAAGTCGATTATTGATTGTTGCTTCACCTGAGTTCATTGCTCAGCATGGTGAGATCAACACCATCGAAAAGCTGGAGTCATTACCTGCGACTATCTATGCCGCTCCGGGTTTGTTGATCGATAAGTTTTCTTATGTCGATCAAGAGGGGCAAGCACAGCATTTTCAGCTTAATGCCGCTTATAAAGTGAATGACGTTGAGATGATTTCCAAGAGTGCGTTAACCGGTAGTACTCTCGCGGTCGTCACGGCGCAGATGATTGAAGATGAAGTACTCAGTGGTGAGTTGGTGCCTATAATGACTCACTTAAACTTGGATGACTTTGGTACTTTCTATGCGGTGTACCCACATCGAGATGCCCCCATAAAAACCAAGCTCTTTATTGATACATTGAAAACCATTGTCGGTGAAGATAAACCCGTGTGGGAGCAAGGCATTCCCGGGTTTGACGACATGTATGGTAATCAGCGAACAAAATCATAGCCATGAGAATCAATACGTTAGGTTGCTTTGTCGTTCGTATTTTGTAACCTAGTCCAGACCTAAATTTGAACCAAAACTTCAAGTTAAAGTGAACTCTATTATACTGGTCATTATCAGGATGAAACGGCTATTCAAACAGGAAGTGAAAGATCATGAGAAACATTGTATATCTCAGCATAGGCCAGTTGGCAGAGCGCAGTGGCGTGGCTCCTTCGGCCTTACGTTTTTACGAAACCAAGGGGTTGATTGCTTCGATTCGTACGAACGGAAATCAACGTCGTTATCAATCGGCGATGTTGAGACGAATTGCGTTGATCCAAGTCGCGCAGTCGATAGGCTTTACGCTGGAACAGATCACCGAAGAATTATCGACATTGCCGATGAACCATACCGCGACTAAGCGAGATTGGGAGCGCGTTGCTAAGAAGTGGCAGGGGCAACTCGACAGTAAAATGGCGCAGATTAAATCGCTACAAGAGAACTTAACAGGCTGCATCGGTTGTGGATGCTTGAGTATGCAAAAGTGCAACTTGTTAAATCCTGATGATATCTTGCATGACCAAGGGCAGGGCGCACAACGGATCGTTGAGTAGCCCTGAATTAATGTATCTTATCTGAGATCGTCGAATCCAATGCACTCAATCTGATGGTCAGCTAGCCACTGTTTTAGCTTTGGGCTAGTGAGAAGTTGATGCTCTTCGACGCGTTTATCACTGTAGCTTGATAGGGACTTAAGCTGTTCACTTGCCACTGATGAAGGGTGGCACATTAACTCAAGTACACCGTTAGGCATCATAGCTTGGTAACTCAGTAATAAATCTTTCAGGCCATTCAGCGATACGCCTTGGTCAAAGAAACGCATGTCGAAAGCATCTGGCGTTGGCACTCGCAGTGTATCTTGGCCACTCAAGATGTTATCGATTCGTCTAACTGGCAGACCAATGCGATTCACTGTGCGGGTAAACGCTGCTTTTAGAGGTTTAAACACACCACCAAAGTGATGACTGTCGATATGGTTGATCTCTAAACCGGCATCGAGGGCGGCTTGATATTGCGCGTTGAGTTCAAGCACCACCTCATCTTCATTCACATCTGATTTATCGAACAGAGTAACATTGCTAAAGAAGTGGCCGTATTCGTCGACTAAGCTCGGAACTAACTCTGGTGACGTCAATGGTTTGCCTGCGGTGACCGTAAAGTGCAAGCCAATTTCAGGGACTAAACCTTGATGATAGAGCTCAATCGCATTTTGTGTACCCGGTTGATTCATCATGATGGTGGTCGACTTAACCAAACCCTCCTTAAAGCAGTCGACGATGCCGTGGTTCACGCTTTCAGTGAGGCCGAAATCATCGGCGTTGAGTATCAATTTCATCATGACCTCTTATTAAAAGATTTGGATTCAATATCTTGAATGAACTCTGCTGTGGCTGAGCTCATTTGCTGTTATCACTGAGCTTATTAGCTGTTATAACCGAGCTTATTAGTTGCTAACAAAGGCCACATTAAGCGAGTCGATGAGCGAACGCAGGCATGAAGTCTAAGTTCTCGCGAATGGTTTCTTGCAAAGCCTCGTCGATATGCGAACCACTATCAACGATAGGGTTTAAGATCAGAGCGCGCTTTGCTATCGCGATGTCTCCTGTCATGGCTGCTTGAACGGTCAGGGTTTCAAACTCTTTCATCTGTTGAATTAAGCGCAGCGTGTCGCTATCAAAAGGTTCAACGTTGAGTGGCAGGATCGCACTGCTAGTGATTACCGAACTTACTTCTACAGCACAGTCATCGGGTAATCCTTGAATCGCACCATTGTTGCGAGTGTTGACGTGCATGATAGAACGTTTGTTGTTGTGAATACTGCTCATCAGCTCACAGGCCGCTTCAGAGTAGTAAGCGCCACCACGTTCTTCTAACAATTTAGGCTTGGTATCGAGCATGGGATCTTTGTAGATCTCCAATAACTGCTGTTCAACCTTGGCAACTAAGTCTGCGCGATTGGTGCTGTTTTCAGATGCAGCAAACTCTTTGTCTAAGATGTCTCTGGATTGGTAGTAGTAACGTAGGTAAGCACAAGGAACGATGTTCAGAGAACGAATCAGTTCAGCATCCCATTCAAAGGGTGGGATGTTCTTTGGCATCATTTGATCGTTACCACCAAGGAGTTGCTCGATGAGTTCTCCTAATTTATCTTCTCCTTTATGAAGCACCTTACGAGCCCAAACTAGGTGGTTTAATCCGGCGATTTGCATCGTCATATCTTTACGTTCTGCACCAAGCATTTTCGCCGCGCCTAGCTCCATGTTGACGGGAACGTTACATAGACCAACGGTTTTAATGGTTGAGTGCTTAATCAGTGCTTCCGTTACCATGCCTGATGGGTTGGTGAAGTTGAGTAACCATGCATTCGGACACAGTTCTTCCATCTCTTTCGCTATCTCGAGTGCAATCGGAATGGTTCGGCAAGCATTAGAGAAGCCACCCAAGCCATTGGTCTCTTGGCCGATCATACGATATTTCAGAGCAATCCTCTCGTCGCGTAGTCTGGCTTCCATTCTTCCGGCGCGAAATTGAGAGCAGACAAAATCCGCGTCTTTCAGGGCTGCTTTTCGATCTGTGGTGAGGTGAACATTAATCACACAGCCCGATTTGTTTATCATTCGCTTGGTGAGCGCCGCGATTATTTCTGCTTTTTCCATGCCTTGTTCGATATCGACTAACCACAGATCAGAGATAGGTAATTCGTGATGGCGCTTGAGCAGTCCTTCAACGAGCTCTGGGGTGTAACTTGAGCCACCACCAATCACGGTTACTTTGAGTATTTGATTCTGTTGCATGCTGTTCACCATTTAATGTTGTAGATTACTTGGTTTAATTTATATGATGGTTACATACACCGACAAACCAGTTGTGATGACTTATGAATTAGTGAGGTTAATGCATGGGGCTATTCGAAAATCGCCAACAAACGCTGTCACTGTTGCACACCTTTAGTGTTGCGGCTAAACATCTAAGTTTTACACTTGCCGCCGATGAGCTCTTCTTAACTCAGGGAGGGGTCAGCCATCGCATCAAAAAACTCGAACAACAACTGAAGTTCAATCTGTTTGTGCGCAAGACAAGAAAGCTCGAACTGACGCCAGAAGGTCAGCGCGTGTTATCCATGTTGAACGTGTCGTTTGAGTCTATCTTTTCCGAACTCATGGATATTCAAACGGGTGAGCTTAGTGGGGAGTTGTACATCGCGACATCGCCTTATTTTGCTTCCTCGTGGTTAATGCCGCGCTTGCCAGAATTCAGACGCTTGTATCCGAATCTAAGCATCAAACTGCAAACCAAACAGAGCCAGTCAGACTTCCAGTTTGAACCTTATGACGTGGCAATCTTCTATAGCGAAGGTCATTACCCAAACCATTACAGTGAGCGATTATTCAGTGGAGTAAGAACCCCAGTGTGCAGCCCTGAATACGCGAAACGCTTCAAACTAGACCAAGGCATTCAACACTTAGACGATGTTCGTTTCATTCACAGTGGCGATATCACTGCGTGGCAACGTTGGTTGTATGAAGCTCAAAGTGATACCAATTGCGCACTTCAGTGTGACTATTACAGCGATAACCGCTTGGCGATGGATGCGGCGATATTATCGATGGGGTTGGCACTAGGGCGGTTAGAGTTCATGGCACCGCAGATTGAACAAGGCTTGTTGGTCGCACCTCTTATGAGCATTGAATCGGGCAAAGGATATGATTTAGTGTGTCCGAAAGGCATGGAGCAACGAACTAAGTTTCAGGTGTTTGCTCAATGGGTTAAGCAACAGTTGTGACCGAATTGCGTGCCTAGACAAACACAAACTATAGGTCTAGTGTAGGTGGTTCTTTCAATAAAAGAAGAGGTTAGTTATGTTCAGCCATGTTTTTCTCGGTACCGAAGATATTGAACGCGCGAAGGCTTTTTATGACCCAATCATGAAAGTGCTTGGTTACAGTGAAGGTTCCGTTGACCCTAAAGGGCGCTGTGTTTACGTTAGCCAAACTGGTGTATTAGGTTTAACCAAACCGATTGATGGTCAGCCTGCAACGCACGGCAATGGTATGACGATCGGCTTCCTAGCGTCTTCTCCTGAACTGGTGGACGAATGGCATCGAGTTGGCGTCGAAAATGGCGGCACCAGTATTGAAAACGGCCCCGGAGCGAGAGGTTCTGACGAGCGTCGTTTGTACATGGCTTATTTGCGAGATCCTGATGGAAACAAGATCTGTGCAACTCACTTTATGCCGTAGTATATGTTATGCCATAGTGGCGTATGCTTAGATCATATTGATGGTTCGGAGTTGGCGAAGTTGCGGCTCTGAACTTGTTAGCTTCCCGAAGACTCAATATTTTGCAAAGGACTGGCTAGATGAAACCGAATGAACTGTTTTATGAAAGCTTTGAGCGCTGCCGGATTGACCAAGAATTTTTGGAGAGCTTTCTGGCGGATTTTTGCGAGCATAACCCAAGATTTTCAGAACGTTTTGAAAAGATAGGGTTAGAGCAGCAAACCAAGATGCTTAAAGCTTCGATCATCCTTATCTATAACTCTGCTGGTCTACCGAGCGTACGAAACTCGGTGAAAAAGCTTGGGAAGCGACATAAAGATTTAGGAATGGATATTTCCGAAACTGAGCTCAACGAGTGGTTCAATTCGTTACTCAATACGGTTAAAAAATACGACCCTCACTATGATGAAAGCGTCGAACAAGCTTGGACAGAAACTCTCGAAGCAGGCTTAACTATCATGAAGAAAGAGTGTGTTGTGCCAGGTCCTGTGAATCAATAGGTAAGTCACCAGCAGCTTTTCTTGAAAGGTAGACTTCGTTTGAGAGGTAAGCCATGAATCAGGCTTACCTCAATTCTCAACCTTTTGACTCCTCATTAAAAATGAGCAGCCCAACCAATCAGGAACCCTTGCGATGCGGTATCGTATTCAAAGGTGCCCTTGTTTTCGTAATCAACCCAGGTCGATTTGTAGGCAACATTTAAGTCAGACCAACTGTTTATTTGGTATCGCACGCCAGTTAGCAGAGATGAAGTAAAGTTGGTGTCACTGCCAAGCCCTGCATCAATAGTTGCGTGATACTTCCAATCCTTATTGATCTGCGTTATCCATCTCACACCTATTTGGTAGTCAACCCAATCTTCATCGAGTGATCGGTCTGTACTTAGCTTACCACCTGAACCGTAAAGCTTGGCATCAATGTCGTTATCCCACCAACGAAGCCCAAACAGATAATCAATCGAGCCAAAATCGTATTGGTAGCGCTTAAACCCCTTCACATCTAAAACACCTTGTCGGATATCAAGATTGCCTTTCAATACCTCTAGGTTGCTACCTAAAACTGAGTTCGTTTTTCCGCTTAACTTCATGAAGCTGTAGTCAATGTAATAGCCCCACTGATTGTCATAGATACCCTCTAAACGCACCATTGCGGTCATATCAAGATGATCCATGATGAATGCAGGATCCACATCGACATCAGCAGACAAATCACCAATGGTACTGTCTCCGCGGATATTGAGTGCGAGCGCGTAAATTTCGAAGCTATGTTGCCACTTTTTTGTATCCGCTTGTTCGTTTGCTTCCTGAGCATTTACGGTTGAACTGGCAGCCAATGCTGATGCGAGTAGGTAACGCCATTTAGCCATATTGATATCCCTATATTCGATGTGAAACTGCGCCTTAGTGAATGAGTGGATCTTTGATTTACTTTGCTTATATGCAACTTGTATATCCCTGATTGTAGACTATGTTTTTTTTAAAGAGCCAAATTTTGAGAGTAAGGGTATGAAGCCACAAAGTATTTTCTTGTTAGTTGCTGTTGTGGGACTAACACCTATTGCGCTGTCTTATGGCTATGCGCCAGTTGTCTCTCTTGATTACCTTTTTGGGATCGATGCTAGCCCCATTAATGTGACTCATATCTTTCGTGCAGTGATGGGGCTTTATTTGGCTCTGGCGTTGTTTTGGGTGTTTGGCGCACTGTTCAAAAAGTATCGACTGCCAGCGCTCTATAGTTTGGTGGTATTCATGTTGGGTTTGGCTGCCGGACGAGTCATCAGTTTGGTGGTGGATGGCATGCCGCATTGGCTACTTTTCGTCTATCTGATCTTGGAACTGGGCTTTGGCTTAGTCGGTTTAAAAATGATTCATAACGAGCAATCTGAAACAGTATAAGGACATTCTATGAAAAGGATTTTCCATCTTCTTATTCTGAGTGTGTTGAGTAGCGTTTCGCTATCAACATGGTCAGCTCAAGAGCAGCCTAACATTTTTGTAATTTTTACTGATGACATTGGTATTTCAAACCTCAGTGCTTACCACAACGGAGTGATGAGTAGTGAAACACCGAACATCGACAGCATTGCCGAGAAGGGAATGCTACTGACAGATTATTATGCGCAGCCATCGTGTACGGCTGGGCGCTCTGCATTCTTAACGGGGCAGTTACCAGTGCGAACGGGTATGCATACGGTGGGCTTACCGGGTGGGCCTGTTGGGCTGCATGCGGATACGCCAACACTACCAGAAATCCTCAAAACCATGGGTTACGTGACAGGTCAGTTTGGTAAAAACCACTTAGGTGACCGTGATGAGTTCTTACCAACAATGCACGGCTTCGATGAGTATTGGGGCTGGTTGTATCACCTGAATGCGATGGAATACACCGAAGATCCAGACTGGCCAAAAGACGGTTCGTTAGATGCTTTTGCGCCTCGCAATGTGATTTACGCGAAATCCGATGGCAAAGGCGGACAAACCATTGAAGACGATGGCGCGCTAACTATCGAGCGTATGCGCACACTAGATGATGAAGTAAATAAACACGCGATCAACTTCATCGAAAGGGCGGTTGAAGCGGATAAGCCATTCTTCACTTGGTACTGTCCATCACGTGGTCACGTTTGGACGCACCTTTCACCTGAATACGAAGCCATGCTTGGTCAGAATGGGTGGGGACTTCAAGAAGTGGTGATGAAAGATCTTGATGATCATGTTGGCGAGATGATGGCGAAGATGGAGGAGCTCGGCATTGCTGATAACACCATCATTATTTTCACGGCTGATAATGGCCCCGAAATCATGACTTGGCCTGATGGTGGTATGACACCATACCACGGTGAGAAAGGCACGACTTGGGAAGGTGGCGTTCGTGCTCCAGCTCTCGTTAGTTGGCCAGGTAAGATTCCAGCGGGTAGTGTGGGTAACGGCATCTTTGATGGTATGGACTGGCTACCGACACTTGTTGCAGCTGCGGGGGGCCCTGCCGATCTGAAAGAGAAAATGCTAAAAGGTCACGATGGCTTTAAAGCACACCTCGATGGTTATAACCAGGTCGATATGTTGACGGAAAAAGGTGAGTCGAATCGTAAAGAGATTTACTACTACGAACGAGATAAGCTACAAGCGGTTCGAGTAGGAGATTGGAAGGCGCACTTCATCGTGCAAAATCACGGTTGGAGTGGTCCTAAAGAAGAGCTAAACGCCCCATTACTGTTTAACTTGCGCCGTGACCCATATGAGCGAGCGGCAGAAGAATCGGGCATGTACTTGAAGTGGATGGGACAAAAAATGTGGGCATTTGGCCCGGCTCAAGCGGCGGTACAGCAACACCTAGCGACCTTCAAAGAGTGGCCACCTAAGACGCCAGAAACTCAGCCAGACAATACCGGTGGTGTGGGTAACTAGTTAAACATCATAAAAAATCCCGCTCACACTGAGCGGGATTTTTATTTGAATGCGTCTTAACGTTGGTTCTATTTTAGTGTCGTGTTTCGTTCAATGAACTTCACTGGCACCATCAGCTTAACCAAGCTAGTGTCTTGCTCTTGAATCTGGCTAACGACAATTTTCACGGATTCACGTGCAAGGCGTCTGAAATCTTGCTTGAAGGTAGTGAGTTGGTAGTTCAACCATTGAGTCTGTGGAATATCATCAAAACCAATCACTTGAAGATCTTCTGGAATACGCAGGTTGAACTCTAAGCGCGCCACATCCATTACCGCCATCGCCAGGTTATCTGTCGCACAGAAAATCGCTTGAGGATGTGTGGGTTCTGAAAACAGAGTCCGAATGGTATCTAGAGCATCAAGGTAGTCATAATCAGCTTCAATAACACGAGCTTGCTTGCCCGTGAGATCTTCGAATTCTGAGCAAAAGCCCGATTCACGCTCGCCGTTGGTGTAGGTTGGTACGTTACCTGTCAGGTAAACCGCTGACTTTGTTCCTACGCTATGTAAATGCTGAGCGGCGACTTGGCCTGCGGCGTAGTTGTCACTCACCACATGGCTACTCTTAGTCCCTTCAACAACACGTGCAAACTGGACGATAGGGATGTCGAACTCTTCACACTCTTCATAAAGTGACTTATTAAAGGTCGCAGAAGCAGCAATTACGCCATCAACTCGGTATTGGAAGATATTAGGGATCGAGTGGTTGTCGTTTCCATCAACTTGCCAAGGAATCAATACCGCAGAGTAACCCTGCTTTTGTAGCTCAGTAGAGATAAGCTGCAGAGTTTTCATGTGGATAGGGTAGTCGGCATCTGGGAAAACTAAGCCAATCAATTTGGACTCATTTGTCGTCAGACTGCGGGCAAAGGCATTGGGACGATAATTCAACGATTTTGCTGCATCGAACACTTTCTGCTTGGTCTTTTCAGACACTGAACTGCCCGGGACAAATACACGAGATACAGTTGATTGAGAAACGCCAGCAAGCTTAGCGACATCTTTAGAGGTGACGGTTGGCTTTGACGCCGTGGAGTGTTTTGGAGAGCTCATAGACCATACTTTTGAACCAAATTGATTGTGCATAGAGTAACATAATTAGGTACGTACTCAAAAATACAATATGCCATGATTGGATGAGAAATAAGGGTTAATAGAGAGTGTTGAATATTATTCTGGGTATGACCCAAAAAAGCTCTGCGTTAACAGCAGAGCTTTGTTTAAAGAATTTATGAATCGACTAACTGGGCGTTAGAAGTAGTAACGAATACCTGCAGCGAACTGGTCGTCTCTGTTTTCGAATTTATTGCCAACGAGCTGATCTTTACCTAGGTCGAATTGGTATTCAGTCCAAACTAGGAATTTGTTCTTCTGGAAGTGGTATTCAACACCAGGAATAAGCAGGTTACGCTCATAGCCATCTGTTTGGTCATCACGATCTTCCATGTAGTTGTAGTTCAACGTAGGGCGTAGGCCATTGTCGAAGTGGTAGTACGTGTAGATTTCACCACCTAGGGTATCGAACATTACATCCGTACCGCCTTGGCTTACTGCTTCCCAGTTTTCGCCAACATGGAAAGTGGCACCTGCGTAGAAGCCACCGTTGCTGTAGTTCGCACCCAACAACATAATACGCATGTTGTCGCCGTCTTCTACGCCGATTACGCCTGCACCTAAGTCGGTAACTTCATTTTGATGATAAGCCGCCCCAAGTGTTACACCGTCAGCAGGTTTGTAAGTGATCGACGCACCCATACCGTTTTTCAATGAAACTGTCGCATTACTCGCTAGTGCAACATCTTCACGTGTGGTTTGGTAAGTGAAGCCGTAGCTTACTTGGTCGTTGATTGAGTTACGGTAAGTTATGGAGTTTTCTGCTCGACCTGTACCAGATGCAATACCCCAGTCAGAAAGGTTGTAAACACCTGAGCCGCGAGTACCGAAGACACGACCTAAGTCGGTGTACCATGCTACGTCATAAAAAGTAGACCACTGCTTAGTACCCGCAGCAATCTTGCCGTACTTGTCGTGCTCTACGCCAGCGTATAGAAGTCGGTCGTAAATATTGTCGCCGTTCGCACCAGAGTTGTAACCCCATTCGGCATGGCCAAAGCCAGTCCAACCGTTGTCTAGACCCATTTGACCTTTAAGGCCGAAACGAGAACTACCGCTGTTCCATTCACCGTTGTGGTCGCCGCCCTTATCTTGGTAACGAACGTCAAAACGACCGTCTAAAGTAAGGCTATCGCCCGCGTCATTGGTAAAAGTGTGTGCAGCAAAAGCAGAACCCGATGTAAGTGCTGTCAGAATCACTGCAGAAAGAATCGACTTGTTCATTGTTATTCTCTTTATTCAGGCCGCAGAAAGCCACCGTGCTTTCAAGCCCGTTATATTAGTAATGGTTTGGCAGGGTGTACCCCATCCATGAGGCACGAGTTGATTCAATTATTAGTGGAGCAATAATGAATGGTGTGGAGCACTTACTAGGAGCGATAAGGGTCTCCTAGTAAGCGTAGCAACTTAAACTAGATGTCCATTTAGGTTGCCACTATTTCGTTTCAATCTTTGGGATTAAAGCCTTTCATTTACAGCGTTGGGTTCATGATGGTTGAAGTGCGTTCGAACACATCTAGACCTTGCTGTTGTAGCCAGTAAGGAAGGTCGATAAGAACCCAGTTTTCAGACAGTTTGTCACCGTCACGGTAGTAAACGTCAACCACTTGCATGTTTGCGCGTACTTCACCGCCAGTCATACCTAGGAAGCCGCCTGTTGGTGTGTTTGATAGGTTTGGCCAACCGAAGAAACAAGAGAAGTTACCTTCAGCGAAACGACAAACGTGGCCGTTGAACTTCTTGTCTTTCAGGTTGTTACGGAAAGGAAGTTGGTGCTGCTGTTGGTAGCGAGGAATTGTGTAAGACGCGCCGATACCACATGGGCCGTACCAAATCATGTCTTTTGACCAGCTTTTCTCTAGTACTTCTGGTGGGCAGCCCATCGCGCCGCTGTCGTTAAGAGCAGATAGGTCATCAACCATTTTGTTTACTAGAGCAAGAGTCGCAACGCCTTCTTCTGGAGCTGCATCTTCAAACAACAGACCGTCGTGGTTGCGTGGGCCAGGGTATACGAAGTGCTTACCTGTTGATGGTGGTAGTGGGTAGCAACCCGCTTGGTCCATCATGCCTAGTAGGTCTAGGAACAAGCCTGTTTTCGTGATTTTGCCGTCAACAACACAGTTAAATTCTGCGTAACGAACGTTCATGATCTTGCCAGTAGGGCGCATGCCTAGGTACTCAGCGTCGAACAGACCCATGAAGTGACCCATGCTCATTACCCAAATCTCATCTGGGTTAACTTCGTTGTTACCGCCGATGAAGATGTCTTGACGACGCTGCATGCGAGTCATCGACTTCATCATTGGCGCCCAGAAAACGTCAGCTGCTGCTTGTGCGCCTTCTTGCTCACGAAATGGGTAAACACCGCGCCACAAGTAATCTTCAGAAGTGTGTGCTTTTAAAACGTCAGCAACGTTTTCGTGAGTTGCGTTTTCCATTGCATCAAAGTATTCGCGAACAATGCGTTTAGCTTCTTGATATTTAGACATAATAATTTCTCTTTGTGTTGTCGAGTCAACATTCGGAACAGGACTCGATTCGGATTTTGATGCCGGCTGACTGATCAGCCGGCTTTAAATTTTTCGTATTTGAAATTCAGTTTACGAGTTTCGAATTAAGCTTTTGCAGCTTCCGCTTTTTTGCTTTTATCGAAGATGCCGCCTTTCAGTGTTTCTGGCAGTGTTAGCCATAGAAGACCAGCAAGGATCCATACGATTGGAGAACCCCACATCGCAGTTTGTAGGTCGGTACGCTCTTGAATGAAGATAAGTACCATTGGCGCCCACATACCCAGGATACGACCACCGTGGAACAGCGCTGCGCCGTAGCTACGTAGGTGTGCTGGGAACAGTTCAGAGAAGTAACCACCCCATACTGCTGAAGAAGACAGGCCGAAGTTGTAGATAAGACCTAGGATAGCCAGCATGTTTAAGCTGCCGATCATCACATCGCTTGGTGCCACGAAGAATACTGAAGCCATTACACCAGCAAGAATGAAACCAAACGCGTTTACTTTACGACCGTACTTATCCGCGATTGCACCCCATACCCAAGCACCGAATAGAGAACCGAATGCCGAGATAGAGAAGATGATGCCGATAGTTGCACCATCAAACTGGCGAACTTCTTTTAGGTACGTTGTCACGAAGCCTGAAAAGAATTGGTAGCCGTAGAAGTTAAGGCCAGCCAGTAATAGACAAGTGATGGTTAGCTTACGGTAAGGTGCGCTTAGCATTTCACCCCAAGAGCCTTTCTTCGCAGGCGTATTTGCCCCTTCAGCTTCTGCTTGCTCTTCTTCACCGTAAGCGATCACTTTCTTGTCGCTAGGCAGGATGAAGATCATCAGTGCTGCTGCAACTAGAGGAGGAATACCACCTACCCACATTAGGCTCTGCCAAGGTGCGTCAATGCTAGAAATGAATGCTGCGTACGCACCCATTGCCATCAGAGCAACAGAGAACATCGAAGAAGCAAATGCGGTTAACTTGCCGCGAACCGTTGGCGTAAATAGGCCAATCATCAGGCTTACCGCTACTGTGAAGTAACCACCTAAAGAAATACCGATAATGAAACGCATCGCTGCCCACATAGCGTAGTCAGTAAACATCATGTTGATGATGGTTGCGCCGCCGTTCAGTGCGGTGATGACAATAAGAGTCGATTTCTTACCAAAGTTTGATGCCACCCATGCACAGCTTAGAGCACCAATAAGTGCACCAACCGACTGCCATGTATAGAACTGGGCAGTATCCGCTAAGTTAATACCATCATACGCATCAACGATGTATGGGCGTACGTAGTCAATAATTACAAAGTTATAACAATAGAAAAAGTAACCCACTAGAATTGCTAGATATGCGGCTACCCTTTGAATCATAGGAACTTCGCTCATGTGTTTTTTAGTAGTCATGACCGATAAACCTTTATTTTTTATAGGGTGTTTGTAGTTTTGATTATTGTGTGGTGATTATTAATCTTCATCACACCGTTTTCATTTCGGGAGAGATAATAGAATTTTTATGGTTATTAGATCCGTGATCAAAGTCAATTTTGAAATGAGTGCGTACCCACTTTGTGTTTTTTAGTGATCTGGATCCCGTTAGAACATGTTTTTGAGTTTTTGGGACATTTTGAGCGTTTATTCGTCTATGTTAGTGATAATACTCACACTTACTGTGGGTTTTTGAGGGAAAATATCCAATTTTGAGTAATATTGGCGGCGAATGATTTGCGACAGACAATAAACGGAATCTAAAAATGGTTACGTACTCAAGCTTTGTGGTTATTGCTCTTTATGTATTAACTACTTTATTTATCAGCTACTTAGTAAACAAGCGCTATAGCGTTGGTGGCGATTTTTCAACTGGTGGAAAACAATTTGGTTGGTTTACGGCGGGTGTGTCGATTCTTGCAACCTACATCAGTGCAATGACGTTCGTCGGTATGCCGGGCTGGGTTTATAGCTCAGGCATGGAAGCGATGAGTGTTCATCTTAATTACCCAATAGTGATCTTTTTCGCTGTGGTTTTCTTTGTTCCTGTGTTTTACAAGCTCGGCTTGACCTCTATCTATGAATACCTAGAGCACCGCTTTGGCGTTGTTGCTCGCACGATCAATTCGATTGTGTTTATTGTGGTTCAGTGCATTTCGGCTGGAGTGATTCTGTATGCGGTTGCCCTGATCTTGGTGCAAGTGCTACCGATAGGTATCTCAGAGGCGATTATCTACATCAGTTTGTTCACCGCGTTATACACCTATGCCGGTGGTATCTCGACAGTAATATGGACTGACATGCTTCAGTCAGCAGTGCTGATTATTGGCAGCATTGCGATTTTTGGTTTATTGCTGATGAAGATTGATGCGGGTGAGGCGCTGTCTCCAGAGCATCTAGAGATCATCAACCTTGATTTCGACTTGGGTGTTGATACCACATTGTGGGCAGGTTTAGTTGCTGTGAGCTTCTTACACCTGAGTGTATATGGTACTAACCAATTGATTATTCAAAGAACACTCGCGACTAAGTGTGTTAAAACCGCACAAAAATCCATGCTGCTTTGCGGCTATGGCGCGTTCTTTGTTTATCTGTTCTTTGCTGTGATGGGCGTGTTACTGAGCGTTTTTTATCAAGACAGCAGTTTTGAGAACAGCAACGAAGTGATCCTCGATTTTGTTTTCAACCACACCAACCCAATCATTGTTGGTTTGGTGATTTCGGCTCTTTCTGCTGCGGCAATGTCGACACTGGATTCGACGTATAACTCAATGGCAACCGTGGCAACGTTCGATTTTTATAAGCGCTTTTTCCGTAAATCAGCTTCCGATACACATTACGAATCGGTAGCAAGAAAAATGAGCCTGGTCGCTGCGGCTTCGGTTGTTGTGCCTGCATTACTGGCGGTCTCGAATGAATCTGTACTCAAAACGATTGCTAGCTTAACTTCGATTTTTGTCGGTATTCGCCTTGGCTCTTTCATCCTAGGTTTGTTCTTCAAGCGAGCGAATGAAAAAGGGGTGATTGCAGGCAGTATCGGTAGTGTCGTAGTGGTATTTATTGCCAAATACAGTGGCATCTCTTGGCCTTGGTTTGCCTTGATTGGCACGGTGGTTTTCTTAGTGTTAGGTGTTGTTGTGAGCCATTTCTGGGGAGAGGTGACACAACAGCAAAACGAATTTATCGCCAAGCAAAAGCACTTGTTCGCTAAGCCTACCGCGAGTCATTACGGCTTGTTGGTCTTTGCTGTTGTGACGATCGCTGCTTGTATTGTTATCCCTGATTGGCTTTATGCCGCTCTTTCTTAATTGACCGATTCTTTACTGGTATAACTATGTTATCGATCTTTGATATCTACAAAATTGGTGTGGGGCCATCGAGCTCACACACTAACGGCCCAATGATTGCGGGTTTCCATTTCACTCACTTAATCGCAGACAGAATCACAGAGGTGGTTCGTGTTCAGGTCGATCTTTATGGTTCGTTATCGTTAACCGGAATAGGTCACCATACCGATAGAGCGACCATTTTGGGTTTGCTTGGTAATAAGCCAGACACGATTAAGATCACTAGCGCTAATGAAGCGATGCGACGCGCTATCGACAGTGGTGAAATGCAATTGAGTGGCAGCCACGCGATTGGCTTTAACTACCAAACCGACATGCTCTTTCACGAAGACAATCTGCCCCTGCATGAAAACGGCATGATGATTACCGCGTTTGATCAAGCTGGAAAGGTAATTGTCGATGAAACCTACTACTCGATTGGTGGTGGTTTTATCGCAACTGCAGATGAGCTGCAAAACGGCACCAAAACTCAATCAGTCGAGGTGGCTTACCCTTTCAAGAATGCCGATGAAATGCTTAAACAAGCTGAAGACAACGGCATGAGCCTAGGTGGAATGATTCTGAAAAATGAGTCGGCCTTCCAAGATTCTGATGCGATTGCAGAAAAGGCAGACCAGATCTGGCGCGTGATGTCGCGTTGTATGGAACGTGGTTTTGAGACTGAAGGTATTCTAGATGGCGGTTTGAACGTCACTCGCCGTGCGCCAAACCTATTGAAAAAGCTAGAAGCGAATGCAGCCGTTGAAAACGACCCGATGGAAATCATGGATTGGATTAACTTGTTTGCCTTTGCCGTGAGTGAAGAAAACGCGGCTGGTGGTCAAGTAGTTACATCTCCAACCAATGGCGCGGCGGGCGTGATTCCTGCGGTATTGATGTATTACCATCGCTTTATTAAAGAGTTGGATACCAAGCAGCTCAAAGACTTCTTAGCTGTATCGGGTGCGATTGGTATTTTGTACAAAGCCAACGCTTCGATTTCGGGTGCCGAAGTAGGGTGCCAAGGAGAGGTGGGCGTTTCATCTTCTATGGCGGCTGCAGGTTTAACTGCCCTGCGCGGTGGTAGTAATGAGCAGATTTGTATTGCTGCAGAGATTGCGATGGAACATTCACTCGGTATGACATGTGACCCAATTGGTGGCTTAGTACAAGTACCGTGTATTGAACGAAATGCTATGGGTGCGATGAAGGCGATTAATGCGTCTCGCATGGCATTGAAACGCAATAGCAAATCTTTGATATCGTTGGATAAGGTCATCGCGACCATGTATCAAACGGGTAAAGACATGAACAAGAAATATCGTGAAACGTCACTCGGTGGTTTAGCTTTGATCCATCTAGCTCACCCTTGTGAATAGAAAGCGTAATTAAACGATATTCGTTTCAAACAAAGCCCAGCCCCTAAGTTTCAGAAACCTAGGGAGCTGGGCTTTTGTTTTGCTGAAAGAAAAGGGCTACCAGGAGAAGTGAACTAGTCCTCAAGAGGAAGTTGATAGCTGTTTTTCAGTTCTTTCACTGAGATGTTGGATTGAATCGCGCTCACGCCTTTTACTCGTCTTATTGAGCTAATACGCTCAAAGTACTCTTCTAAATCTTTTGCTAACACTTGCACCATGTAGTCGGCGCCACCTGCGATACAGTGACACATCGGAATCCAATCCGTGACTGCAACAAACTCTTCGAATGGTTCTGTGTTTTCAACTTCGTGGTTGCCTAGCGTGACCAAGGTAAAACCTGCCACATGAAAGCCTAATTTCTTGCGATTGAGCTTGGCGGCATAACCGTCGATATAGCCTGTTTCTTCCATGCGTTTCCAACGGCGCCAACATGGGGTTTCGCTGAGGTTTACCTTCTCGGCGAGCTTACTGTTGCTCATGCGACCGTCTTGTTGGATATGTCCTAAGATGGCGATATCTGTGTCATCTAATACTTCTTTGGTGGATTCTTTCTGCTTCATGGTGATTTTAGAAAAATCTTGCTCAAATTTGCATTAATATTAGCCTATATAGCAATTTAATTCCTAATCGAATCTGTAAACTCTCTCCCTATCAATATTTTACTTATTAGGAGTGAGAGGGAATGAGCTCTCAATTAATGCTGGCGTTCTTGCTATTTTCAACATCGATTGCAATTACACCTGGGGCAGGGAATATCGCATTACTTGGGATTTCAAGTCGTTATGGGTTTGCTGCAACTTTACCTTTTATCTCTGGGAACGCTTTTGGCATCATCATCGTACTGGCAGGGTCCAGTGTCGGCTTGGTGAGTCTATTCACTCTTTACCCAGAGCTATACAATATTTTGAAGTACGCGGGCGCGGCTTATTTGTTGTTCATGGCGTGGTCGATTGCCAATATGCAAATCGAAGAGAGCACCACCGATAATCGTTCGGGCTTTGTGTCGGGTGTGTTGGTTCAGGTGTTAAACCCTAAAGGTTGGATTGCTTCGTTAACTGTGTTTTCTCAGTTCATCACTCCGAATGCTGACTATCTGATTCAAGTGGTGACCATTATTGCAGGCATGGTGATCACGGGCGTACCGTGCATGTTGGTGTGGGCGTATTGCGGTACGATGCTTAAAAAGCTGCTTCAATCACCAAAACAGATGATGGTGGTAAACCGTTGTTTGGGCGGAAGCCTCGCACTAGTGGTTGCCTTTATGCTTTATCAACCAGCATAAAAATTACAACGAAAAAAACCACTCCTAAATCCATAGGAGTGGTGTCTAAATATTGACAAAGTCGTTAACGATAAACAGTCAGTTAATCATCACTAATAAGTTAATCATAACTGATACGTTAACAAGGACACTTAAGGAAAATTTGATTACAAGATTAAGCGGTTTCAGCCTCTTTAACTGGAGCTGGGTTACGAATTAGGTGGTCAAATGCGCCTAGACTTGCTTTCGCACCTTCACCCATCGCAATGATGATCTGCTTGTAAGGTACTGTTGTTACATCGCCTGCTGCGAACACACCTTTCATCGATGTTGCGCCATGAGCGTTAATCTCAATCTCACCGCGTGGTGAAAGCTCAACCTTCGAACCTTTCAACCATTCGCTGTTCGGCATTAGACCGATTTGAACGAAGATACCCGCAAGCTCAATCTGTTTAAGCTCTTCAGTGTTGCGGTCTTTGTATTCCAGACCTGTTACGCGGTTTCCATCACCCAACACTTGTGTGGTTTGAGCCATTTTGATGATTTCGATGTTTGGTGTTGCGTTCGCTTTATCAATAAGTACTTGGTCAGCGCGTAGCGTGTCTGCAAATTCAAGTACGGTTACGTGTTCCACAATGCCTGCTAGGTCAATAGCGGCTTCAATACCTGAGTTACCACCGCCGATAACGGCTGTTTTCTTGCCTTTGAACAGTGGGCCGTCACAGTGTGGGCAGTAAGCCACGCCTTTGTTACGGTATTCTTGTTCACCCGGAACGTTCATTTCACGCCAGCGTGCACCTGTACTTGTGATAACAGAGCGAGCTCGTAGTGTTGCGCCACTCTCTAATTCAACGTGGATGTAGCCGTCTTTTGTGTCTTCTGCAGCAATGATGTTTGCAGCGCGCTGCTCAGTCATTACTTCAACACCGTACTCTTTTACGTGCTCTTCTAAGCTAGCCACTAGCTTAGGACCTGTTGTCGCTTTCACTGAGATAAAGTTCTCAATTGCCATGGTATCCATTACCTGACCACCAAATCGGTCAGCAACCACACCTGTACGAATGCCTTTACGTGCTGCATAAATTGCTGCTGAAGAACCTGCTGGGCCACCACCCACAACTAACACGTCAAATGGTGCTTGTTGATTTAGGTTTGCTGCTTTCTTTTCCGCTGCACCTGAGTCTACTTTATTAAGGATCTCAGCCAGTGACATACGGCCTTGACCGAATAGTTCACCATTAATGAACACGCTTGGTACTGCCATGATATCGCGAGATTTCACTTCCTCTTGGAATGCTGCGCCATCAATCATGGTGGTCTTAATCAACGGGTTAATCGCTGACATCATGTTGAATGCCTGAACCACTTCTGGACAGTTCTGGCACGATAGTGAGATGAAAATTTCTACATTCAGCTCTTGATCTAATTCTTTAATTTGCTCGATTACGTCAGCTTCAAGCTTGATTGGGTGACCGCCACTGTGAAGCAGTGCCAGTACAAGAGACGTGAACTCGTGACCCATTGGTAAACCGGCGAAACCGATCGCTGTGCCTTTTTCTTGGTTCACTACCTGCATGATAGGGCTGCGCGTGCTTGCGCTATCATCGCGTGTTACTTCAATTTTGTCCGTTAAAGACGCGATGTCGTTTGCTAGGTTTTGGAGTTTGTTTGCGGTATCGCTGTCATCTAGGCTCAGCACTAACTGAACATTGGTTTTTAGGTTTTCTAGGTATGCTTTTAGCTGCTGCTTCATTGCTTGATCTAACATAATCGTGCCTGCTCTTAAATTCTGTGTCTTGGTATTGACCAATACCTTCTTGCTGAAAAAGGAAAATAAAAAGGGGGCGCAAGTCGGCAAATATTGTGGTTTTGATGGTTTGAAAGGGTGGCGCGCAACTGCCCTTTAGGAGGGAGGCCGAAGCGCGCCTGTAGAACCGTTTTATATGTTCTTTTTAGCTATTCTTGTTAGCTAGGCTTAGATTAAATCTTACCTACTAGGTCTAGAGATGGTGCTAGTGTCTCTTCGCCTTCTTTCCATTTAGCTGGGCAAACTTCACCTGGGTTAGCCGCTACGTATTGTGCTGCTTTAACCTTGCGTAGTAGGTCTTCAGCGTCACGACCGATACCTTCAGCAGTGATTTCCATTGCTTGGATAACGCCTTCTGGGTCGATTAGGAACGTAGCACGGTCTGCTAGGCCTTGACCTTCACGCATTACGTTGAAGTTGTTTGTGATAGTGCCTGTTTGGTCACCTACCATGAAGTATTCGATAGTGCCGATTTTGTCAGAAGTATCGTGCCATGCTTTGTGAGAGAAGTGAGTGTCAGTTGATACTGAGTAAACTTCTACACCGCGAGATTGAAGCTCTGCGTATTTTTCTTGTAGGTCAACTAGCTCAGTTGGACATACGAAAGTGAAGTCTGCTGGGTAGAAGAAGAACACTGCCCACTTGCCTTTAACGTCTTGCTCAGTGATTTCTACGAACTCGCCGTTTTTGAATGCTGTTGCGTTGAATGGTTTGATTTCTGTGTTGATCATGTTTGGACTCTCTTTCTAATTTGTAGTGTTTAACGCTATCCCGCGTCGATGGAGATATATTGCATTGGCACCGAAAATTAGTGAAATCGGACATTTCTATAGATTCAATAGGTGATTCCTATCTTCGAAAGGAGAAAGCTATCAACAAAAACGATTAACAAAAGCCATCAAACATCAGCAATACTCGATTTGAGTGGCTATGCTCTTTAGGTTGTTCTCTATATTGGGCTGACCTCCTGCTAATGTGAGCGTCTATTTATAGTGTGAGCATGTATGTAGATAGCGTTTCTTTAAGTGAGCTGAGATCCTATTTTAATCTAGGAATAACAAAAAATTATCATTAATATAAATTATGATAATTTCAGTTAATCGCAATCTCTCCCTATACTCTTTTCATCGAAACGAGATACTGAAGTTAGACTTCGAAAAGCACAGAATAAAAAACGAATTGGAGAAAGTTATGAAAATGAATCACGTAGGCATCATGGTTGGCGATATGGACCAGGCAGTAGAGTTTTACACTAAGGCTCTAGGTCTAAGAGTTGTAATGAACAACACCAAAGTGATGGAAGAACGCGAATCAGCAATTGGCCGTATGTGTATCGCTGTATTTGGTGAAGGCTTCAAAGGTTTCAACATTGCTCACCTAGTCACATCTGATGGCATCGGTGTTGAGATGTTCGAAATGGTTGACCGTGAAGAGCGTCATAAGGTTGATTTCTCTCGTCTAGGTATCTTCCATTTCTGTCTGCAGCTTCCAAAAGAGCAATTTCATTCAGCTATTAAACGCGTTGAAGAGTTTGGCGGTAAAGTACGTATGGACATTCACCGTTACCACCCAGAAGACGAGCTAAAACAAGCACAAATGGTTTACCTAGAAGACCCGTTTGGCAACCTGTTCGAATTCTACTCTCACTCATACGAAGATACGTACGCGACAGATTACGAGTAATAGACGCCATCTACCTGTCGTAAGGTAGAAAAACCGAAACACCCCCCTAAAGAGGATTGGTAGAGATACCAATCCTTTTTTTGTGCCTGCGATATTCGGGTAGAGGTTACAGATAAACCAGGTCAAAGGATTGCTTTGTGTTCTCTGTTTGCACTAAAACGAGCCGACAATGTTGCTCTACAGTGCAGCATTGGCTTAAGAATAAACTTAACTGATTGATAAACATGATGTTAAACCATTGGCATATATGTTGCTTTATTGCCCTTATATAAATTGTATACAATAAAAAATACATAAAGGAAGTCACATGGAACAGAACAGTGAATTGATCTACGGATTAGACGATCGACCATCAGTCAGAGCAGCCAGCTACGCGGCGCTGCAGCATGTATTAGCCAGCTTTGTTGGCATTATCACACCCACGCTCATTATTGGTGGTGTCCTTGGATTGGGTGAGCACATTCCCTACCTGATCAGCATGGCACTCATGGTGTCTGGCGTCGGTACCTTCATCCAAGCCAGAAAAGTAGGCCCAGTTGGTGCAGGCATGATCTGTGTTCAAGGAACCAGCTTTGCGTTTTTAGGTTCAGTATTAGGCGCGGGTTTTCTGGTTAAAGCGAATGGAGGCGGGCCGGATGAAATGCTCGCCACCATTTTCGGCGTCTGCTTCTTTGGTGCATTTGTTGAAATCGTCCTATCGCGCTTTATCGAAAAACTCAAGGTCGTTATCACGCCCGTTGTCACCGGAATCGTTATCACGACGATAGGTATCTCTTTGATTAAAGTAGGTGTTACTGATATTGCGGGTGGTGTTGGCGCGGAAGACTTTGGCTCTGGAAGTAACCTGCTTCTGGGTGCGATTGTGCTCGGAACCATAGTGGCACTTAACCTAAGCAACAACACCATGGTTAGGCTGTCGTCTATTTTGGTCGGTTTGGTTGTAGGATGGGGCGTTGCTATTTTGATGGGCAAAGCGCCCATGGTTTCTTTTGCATCTCAACCGTTATTGAGTATTCCTATCCCATTTAAATATGGTTTTGCTTTTGATTGGCAAGCCTTCTTACCTATTGCTTTTATCTACTTGATTACCGTGATTGAAACGACGGGTGACCTTACCGCTAACAGCATGTTCTCAGGGCAACCAGTTAAGGGGCCAAAATACATCAATCGACTCAAGGCTGGCGTGCTAGGTGATGGTGTGAACTCGCTTATCGCAGCAGTATTTAATACCTTTCCAAACACGACTTTCAGCCAGAACAATGGTGTGATTCATTTTACCGGAATCGCAAGTCGCTACATTGGCTACTTCATTGCGGCGATTCTTTTTCTATTGGGTCTATTTCCCATCTTAGGCGCGGTATTAATGACGATTCCAAAACCAGTATTAGGCGGGGCAACCTTGGTGATGTTCGGTACGGTTGCCGCTGCGGGTATCAAAATTATTGCCAATGAAAAGTTGGATCGCCGAAGAATCATGACGATCGCTATCTCATTAGGCTTGGGGCTTGGAGTAATGCTAGTGCCTGACTTGTTGAAAGAAGCCCCCAAGCTAGCGCAAAGTATATTTGGCTCACCAGTAACGATGTCGGGCATCGCTGCCCTTGTGATTACTGGGCTGATGTCTCTGGTACCTGAAAACAAAACTAAGCCGATGACGAATTCGGTACAAACCAGTAAAGCGTAGTGGTTTGACTAGAGTTTAAATTGGCACGTTTAAACAGAGCCACATTACTTGATATGTGGCTCTTTCTATTTACCTGTTAGTGTGGCTCGCATAGTTACATAAGCTGTTTTAAGGTTGTCAGCAGTCACGTTTATTTGAAATATCAAGAGCTTGTATCACTGAAAATATGACACTAGTCACTCATAAGGTAGACGCAATTCTATATGGTGGCGTCATACTATATCCACCATGTGAACATGCAGATGAAAAGACAACTATTATCCAGTGCAATCCTACTTTCTCTTACTTTTCCTACCTTTGCCGCTGACGGTGACATACACGACGTCACGATACTTGGCACTTCAGATATCCATGGTCATTTTATGGCGTGGGACTACGCGTCCGATAAACTCAACACTCGTGGCAGCTTAAGCCAAATAGCAACGAAAGTGGGTGATATCCGCGAAGAGCAGTCGAACATTATCCTCGTTGATGCTGGTGATACCATTCAAGGTAACTTCGTAGAAACATTTAAAGATGATCCCGTTGACCCAATGATGCTTGGCTTCAACCACATGAAATATGATGTGTGGGTTTTAGGCAATCATGAATTCGACTTCGGCCTTAAAACGCTCAACAGAGCTGTTACTCAATTTAAGGGCCAGTCTTTAGGCGGCAACATCAAGAACAAAAACGGAAACCCATTCCTACCGGGTTACACCATTCTAGAACGCGGTGGAGTTAAGATCGGTGTGATTGGGATGGACACCCCAATGACAGAGGTCTTTGCACAAGGTACCAACCGTTTAGAAGGCGTCACTTTCACTAACCCGACACTGGAAGTGAAGAAAATAATCAAAGAGATCGATGACCAAGTCGATGCGATCGTATTGGTTGCACACATGGGTATTGAAAACGAAAATGACATCGCGAATACAGGTGTCACCGACATTGCGAATGCTAACCCAGAGCTTGATGCCATTGTTGCGGGTCACATGCATACTCGTATTGATAAGGCGGTTGTGAATGGGGTGATTATTACCGAACCAGACAAGTATGGCCGAGCTCTGTCTCGTATCGACCTCCAATTTGAAGAGCGCGATGGCAAATTCACACTAGTGAACAAAGACAGCTTCACTTACAAGATTAATGGCGTTGATTCCGATGAAGATATGGACGCGCTATACCAGCCGTATCACAAACAACTTCGAGAAATGGCGAACCGACCTGTGGCTCAGCTAACTGGCGTTGACTTAGTTCCTGAAAATGAAATCCGCGGTATCCCTCAAGTTCATATTCAAGACACCGGTATTAGTGCGTTATACCAAGAAGCGAGCTTCTTCTATGCACCAAAAGCTAATGTCATCGCACTCCAAATTGATAATGACAATGCAGAGCTGGATGTTGGTCCGATTAAAGCCAAAGACATCGCTTATAACTATCAATATGCTGGTGGAGAAATCACGGTTTACCAGATGACAGGTAAAGAACTTAAAACCTACATGGAATGGTCTGCTGGCTATTTCAACTCGGTACAGCCTGGTGATGTCACTTATAGTTTTAATCCAGAACGCAGAGCATCTAAATATTCGACTAATGATTTCTTTGCGGGCGTGACTTATACCATTGATCTAACTCAGCCTGCAGGTAAACGTATTACTAACCTTGAGTTCGCTGATGGCACACCTGTTACCGATGAAACTGAAATCCGAATTGGTATGAATAGCTATCGAATGGGTCACCTCACTAAAAAAGGTGGTGTTCTAGAAGGTGAATCATTCCCTGTATTGTTTGATACAGAGGCAGAGTATGGTGAGGAAGCGGGCACAATTCGTAATATGACCATCAAGTATCTAACAGAAGAAAAGAATGGTCAGTATGAAGGGAAGCCTCAACAACGTTGGACACTCTCTGGTTTGGATAGCCGTTACAGCGAACAACGTGAGATCGTGAAATCATTGATAAATGATGAAGTTATCTCAATCCCAATAAGCAACGATGGCCGCTATACGAATATCGCTTCAATCAATGTACAAGGTCTGATGTTCGACACCGATGAGGCTAAACAAGCAGCCATAACAGCACGTAAAAACAAACTGACGCAAGCGACCGAGCAAGAAGGAATGCAGATCAAACGTGAGATCACACTCATTGAAGCACTAAATTAACGTCTTATAGATACCATTAACAATCGTTCATATGATCTATGTGCCCCAAGAGCAAAAGCTCTTGGGGCACATGTTCGTTAATATAGACCTCAAGAAATAAATGATAACATAAAATTATTATTAATATAAATTATGATAATTTCATTTAATCCACTTATCTCCATATACTCTCTCCATCGAAACGAAATACAGAAGCTGAGCTTCGAAAATACAGAATTAAAAAAGAATTGGAGAAAGTTATGAAAATGAATCACGTAGGTATCATGGTTGGCGATATGGACCAAGCTGTAGAGTTTTACACTAAAGCTCTAGGTCTAAGAGTTGTAATGAACAACACTAAAGTGATGGAAGAGCGCGAATCCGCAATCGGTCGTATGTGTATCGCTGTATTTGGTGAAGGCTTCAAAGGCTTCAACATTGCTCACCTAGTAACTTCAGACGGTATCGGTGTTGAGCTATTCGAAATGGTTGACCGTGAAGAGCGCCATAACGTTGATTTCTCTCGTCTAGGTATCTTCCACTTCTGTCTACAGCTTCCAAAAGAGCAGTTTCATTCAGCTATCAAGCGCGTTGAAGAGTTTGGCGGTAAAGTACGTATGGATATTCACCGTTACCACCCAGAAGACGAGCTAAAACAAGCACAAATGGTTTACCTAGAAGACCCGTTTGGCAACCTATTCGAATTCTACTCTCACTCATACGAAGATACGTACGCGACAGATTACGAGTAATAGACGCCATCTACCTGTCGTAAGGTAGAAAAACCGAAACACTCCCTAAAGAGGATTGGTAGAGATACCAATCCTCTTTTGTGTTTGGATGATTGGCTGGGTGACTTATCTACATCAAGTGTTCAAGAAAGATACAGATTTAAGGTGTTGTTAAATTTGACGTTTCTAAGATAAAACCTTTCATGGATATGACGGAAGAAAGCGTACTTCATGAAAACATTGTGCATTCATACCGGATGGTAGCCTTTGCTGAGCAGTGACTATACTCAGCATTGTATGGTGAACCAAAACACAACGAAAACAGAGAAAATGCACAGATTAGCGCACCCAAGTTACATGAAAAAACTACATATCATCTTTACCGCTCTCATTCTTATGATATTAGCCGGATGTACCTCAACGTCGGCGGTCGGCAGTTCTAAAACAAAGGAATATGCCAAGTCACATGCTTTGACTGGTCAAGCCTCTTGGTATGGTGATAAGTTCCATGGCAAGCTCACAGCAAGTGGTGAGACGTATAATATGAATGCTTACACGGCAGCGCATAAAACCTTACCCTTCGGCACTATCGTGAGAGTGACTAATACAGACAATAACAAGTCTGTTGATGTGAAAATTAACGATCGAGGCCCGTACGTAAAAGGCCGAGTGATCGACCTTTCGCACAAAGCATTTGCAAAAATTGGCAACCTTAAGCAAGGCACAGTTCCTGTCAGAATCGAGATTGTTGATGACAGCAATACCTTTAGGTACAAGCACTAGAATCCCTTTCTAGCTCCCCTTGGTTTACATCTCCGATCCCTTACCTGCAATGGAAAGAGCTGACCGTCGACCTTGATGAATGTACAGTACATTTATGCTTACTTGATTAGGCTGCTTTCGCAGCCTTTATTGATCCTTTCTAATATCATTTTTTAGTTAGATTATTTAATTCTTATAATTTGAATTGGGTCTTTTGTATCTCGTTAATTTAGTGGCTTATATGTCGGTTCACCAAGCTTCATTAAAATTCATTGTGAAATAATGAAAAGCTGACCAAATCCCAAATGATGTGTAACTTGGTTAACAATGGGAAAAGAAGGGCGAATTACATTTCGTTACTCATTGAAGTAAATCTGAAACATCGCTGAAACGGTTCTGAAATTTTTGATGGCTAGCTTATGGGGTTCTAAAACGAATCCAAATAAGGAAATACCCGTGAAGCTAACACCTGTCGTTGCCGCCGTAATCATGTCTTTCAGCTCAGCAAGTTTTGCTTTTAGCTTGCAACAATCAGCCAATGAAAACAGTGAAGATCTCGTATGGACGGGGCACCTTAGCCCAGATAGCGACACGGTAATGTCTGCGATGCTCGCGGCTCATATCTATGGCGGTACGGCTACAGTACCTGAGCCTATCAACCCTGAATCGACGTTTATCTTGAATTACTGTAATGCGGAATCACCACGTGTAGAGACAGATTACTCTTCATATCGAGTAGGGCTGGTGGACTTCAATCAGGTTACTCAGCTAGCGCCAACTATTGACCAAGCATCCATTGTGGCTGTGGTTGATCATCACGCAATTGGTGGCTCACCGATTAACACACCACAAATGGTTGAGATGGATATTCGTGGTTGGGGATCGGCTGCGACAATTTTGGCTGACAATGCTGAAAAGCTGGATGTGACCCTACCTAAGCATCTTGCTTGTGTCGGTTTAGGCGCAATCCTTTCTGATACCGTGGTATTCCAATCATCGACCACGACTGAGCATGATCGTGAGTACGCAGAGAAACTTGCAAGAGTTGCAGGCATTTCAGATATCGAAGATTTCGGCCAACAGATGCTGATTGCTAAGTCGGATCTCAGTCACCTTTCTTCTGAAACCATTCTGACTCTGGACTACAAGAACTTTAAGTACGGTGGCAAACAGGTGGGCATCGGTGTGGCTGAAACGCTAACGGCTCAACAACTGATTGACCGCAAAGACGAGCTTTTGGCAGCGATGAAGTCTTATAAAGAAGAGAACGACTTAGACCATCTGTTCTTCTCAATCACAGACACTAAAAACAAAGAAGCAAACTTACTTTGGGTTGATGAAAGCGACTATCAAGTTATCAAATCGGCTTTCAACGCTGAACCAACCAGCGACATGCTAACTTTGGAAGGCGTTACTTCTCGTAAGCGCCAGATTGGCCCTGCAGTTCAAAAGGCAATTGAGAGCTTGTAAGTAGAAAGATAATCTTGGAAGGGGTTGGTGGAGATACCAATCCCTTTTTGTTTTGTTAAGCATTAATATTATCTGAGCTTTATCAATTTAGGCGTATAGAACTAAATCGTTAGTATTGGGCTAGAAAACTTCTTGGTTCTCCTCTAGCTCAGATGAGTTTTCTTGAATTTTAGTTGATCCTAACCCTTTTTTAGCTGAGCGGTATAGAATCGTTTGTTCATCCTCAAATGATCCACCATAAACTTTTTGGTGTTGTTTTTCGAGCATATTGTCTAGCATGTCAAAAAGCTTAACAAAACGAGAGCTCCAAGCTGAAGGATGTTCTTCTTTCGCTCTTAGTTGTAAATTATTTCGCAATTGAACCTTATTTGTCTGAGTTTTCATATCAAATGGCTGAAGGTTGCCTTCAAAATCGAGTGAAAAGCTCTTAAACCAATTAGGATGTAAGCTATGAAGTTCAATAATCCAATTGTCAGGAAATAACCCCTCTAATGCAAATCCATTGTGTAAGCTAACGAAGTCGATATTTGGTTCAAAAGATATATCTTTATTACCAAGAAACTGCTGAAGGTTTCGTCTGCAATTGCTACCCGCTTGATCTCCGTCTAACACTGTCACAACGGCTCTCTCTTTGTGAATAAACTCATAAGTGGCTTTCATGAAGCCTTCCATACCACTTACACCCGTAAAATCAATAAAACTAGCATTTCTCAGGTGAGGCCATATGAACTCGCCTGTTTCATAGTTTGGAGATACCGAATCGAGTATCCAGCTGAATACTTCTCTCTCGGATTTACCTTCAACAAAAACATTCATAACGTTTAAATTATAGTAGTCACTGAAGCGGACACCCAAAGCGCTACGAATAGATGACGTTGCCTTTAGGTAGGAGTCATAATTGACAACTTTTGTGAATCCATTATCTAATTCTGTGCCAACTAGTTTTCGAGGGTCTCGGTTCACAAACCCAAGAGAGTGAGTTGTTGTGACGAGTAAAGCTGAATCTCGGAGTTTCTCAAGCATTTTATGACAAGCTTCAGCTAATTGAGGGTGCAAATACGATTCAGGTTCTTCTATTAACCAAATAGTTTGCTTACCTAACTTAGATTCTTCGTTTGTAATCCATAAAAATGAAGCAAGAATTGCAGAAGCTTGAATCCCCATACCTTTTCGCTCAATGGATGTCTTATTTGGGTCGGATAGATTGAATTCAAATTTATCAATTAACTCTTCTAATGAGTCGTTAGGTAGAGAAAAGTGAGAAGTAATATGACCTAGATTAGCTATCGCGAGTTGCGCATCTAACTGCTTTGAAATCTGAGCTAGCGTTGAGTTGATATCAGCAACTTTATCTGCAAGTGTTCGAGTTACAGAGCGTTTGATAAATGGGAGTAATAGGCTTTGGTATAAATCTCCTGTACTTTTTGACGATGGTACATAGTGACAAACGAAGCTATCGAGCAATAAATTTACTGCTTGAGCTTGTTTTCGTGAAAAATTTGTATTTTGATCTTTCTTGATTTTTTGGTTAGAGAAAAACCTATAAGAAGGGTTACCAGTGTTAGTGGCAAATGAGATATATAATTGAAAATCATTTGAAAGGTCACGTGGCTCTTCTAACAAACTATTTAATTCGCTGTATAGCCGAAAAAATTCAGAATCTGCATCGACAGAGTCACATGAAAAGTTAGCTGATAAGGTAGTTTGTCCTTTCGCATCAAAGGTAAAATCACGTTTCAAATCATAACCTAGCACATTACTGGGGCCAGTAAAAACCATCTCAATGGCTTTCAATATGTTGGTTTTTCCTGTGCTGTTAGGGCCTACGATGGTCAATCCGTTAGTCAAGTCAATTACTTGCTCCGAGCCGATCGTGCGAAAATTACGAATTCTGAGGTTATTCAATTGCATTTATTTACCCGTACCCAATATGCATGATGTGGCTATGATATTGTAAGTTATGCAATTGTATAAGGTAAATTTATGTTTTTGTTTTGACTAAGATAGATGGCGCTTTCAAATTAGCTCGAATACACTCGCTATCAATTATCCCCATTCAGAATATCATTTCACTTTACTCAAACAAAAATTGGAACGCACATACGTTCCAATTGAAAGATTCGGCGTTCTAAAGCTCACAGCGTATATGCGTTATTCGATTCCAACCACTCTTTAACCGCTCGGTTAAAAGTGACCAACTTCTGCGGTGTGACCCTTCTTTGAGCATAGATAAGGCTTAGCTTTTGGGCTTTTATCGACCATTCTGGGAACACGTGAATAAGCTCACCTTGTTTGAGCTGCTCTTCAACTTGATAGAACGGCAAGCTGGCGACACCTATTCCTTGCATCGCTAACTCTAAAATTGAACTGTAGGTATTTGAGCTAACGCTTCCAGTTACTTCAACATGGTAGGTTTGATCACCATTGATCAGCTCCAGCTGATTCCAGCGTTCATTTTGACTGTTAAGAATGAAGCTGCATTTATGGATGTCTTTGGTGGTGGCGAGTGGGTTAGTTGATACGTAATCCGCACTGCAAACGAGAACATTGCGGATATGCCCAAGATCGTTGGCAATCACATCATTAGGCAGTTCATCGTAGGCTCTAAAAGCAATGTCAAAGTCGCCAGATTCTATCTTCTTTTTCATCGGCCCAAAGTCGAGAATCAAATCTACTTTTGGATACTCTTGCTTGAAAGTAGGGATGATATGACGACAAAGCGCACGCCCAAACTCTATCGGTGCGGTAATTTTTAAATCGCCTGCCACTTCCTGCGTCATGTCTAAGACACGCATTTCCGCTTCGATTGCTAATAGTTGAATTTGCTTCGCTTTCGAATACAACTCTTCACCCACTTCTGTGAGGCTGATAGAACGAGTCGTTCTGTGAAACAGCTTAGAATTCAATGTTTCTTCGAGTCGTTGTACATGCCGAGATACCAAACCTTTCGACACATCCAATACTTCAGCGGCCTTGGTGAAGCTTTGCTCTTCGGCGACAGTCAAGAAGGTCTGCATATAAATCAAATTCATCATTAACACCATTTAGTAAACAGTGAAGTCATTTTGTACTGTTTTTCTCACTCCTTCAAGAAACTAAGATTCAAAACGTAAACAGAAAGGAGAAGAACAATGAACAAATTACTACTTATTACCGCTGCAATGGCTGCCTCTATGAATGTTTCAGCTGCCTCTGTTGTAGAAAGCAACCCAACACTAGTTGGAGACTCATTCGGCTTTGTTGAAGGCCCAACATGGGATGTGAAACATCAACGTTTCTTGTTTAGCGACATTCCAAATAACACAACCTATTCTTACGATCTTGACGGCAAGTTGAGCGTTTTTGATGACAATTCTGGCTATGCCAATGGTCTCGATATCGATGCGAAAGGCAACCTTTGGGCTGCTCGCCATGATAGAAAGCTGTCGTACCGTCAGGGCAACGGAGAGAAAGTGATTGTCGCTGCAACGTATAACGGCAAGCGGCTCAATAGCCCGAACGATTTAACCGTTAACAGTGATGGCAGCGTGTGGTTTACCGATCCTCCGTTTGGTATTCAAGGTTACGGCCCAGAAAAGGCAGAACCAGAGCAACCGGTTAATGGCGTTTATCGTTATTTAGATGGTGATCTAAAGCTGATCACTGGAGAGTTCAAGCTACCAAACGGCATCGCTTTTTCTTCTGATGAATCTTCGTTATACGTTGCCGACACATCTGATGGCTGGGTATACCGATTTGATGTTGATGGACAGTCACTCAGCAATAAGACACAGTTTGCCCAAGTGAAGGCGGAGTCTGGTTCTGAACCTATGGTTGATGGCGTCGCTGTTGATGTCGATGACAACCTATTTGTTGCAGCGCACGGTGGCGTGGGTGTGTTCGATAAAGACGGTAAGCAAATAGACTTCATTGCTATCGATGCGGGCCATATCAGCAACCTAGAAATTGGCGGGAAACAGCAAGACTTACTGATGGTAACGGCATACAACAAAGTGTTGGTGTTCAAACTTAAGTAACGCCTTACACAAGCGAAAACAAAAAGGGACGGGTAGAAATACCGGTCTCTTTTCTAATATGAACATGTCGAAAGTGGGTTAGCTCAATGCAATGATGTAGCCGATGATTAAGGCTTAGGTTGATTGGCTTCTATATCTAGGGCCGTTTGATTTGGCCTGCCGAAATACTTCTTCCATTTTATTGGCATCATAGGAATGACGATTAGGCTGATGCCGACAAGGGTCAACATGTCTGGAATCTCGTCAAACCACATCACGCCAAATAGGGTCACAAACACCAACCCTGAGTATTCTGCGAGAGCAATTTGGTTTGCTGGCGCTTTTTTATAAGCCACCACCACAAGGGCATGGTACCCAAGAACGAATAGGTTGATTGCCATAATCCACCCAACATGACGCCATTCAATCGCCGCCCATGCAGGCAGAGCAAGAGCCAACGCCAGCGGCAGAGTCATTACACTGGTCCAAAATAGTGTCGAGATAATGTGTTGTTCTGCGTGAAGACGTTTAATCAAAATATTGCCGACACCCATCGCGAGCGCACTGCCTAACCCTGCAATAGCAGCCCAGTGAAATTGCTCTGGACGCAACACGATTAACACACCCACGAAGCCAATCAATGTCGCGACCACTTTTGATGATGTCGGCTTCTCTTTCAATAAAACAATAGAAAGCGGAAGCATAAGAATGGGCCCAACATAGAACATCGCGTTTGCGGTCGCCAAGGTGAGGTGTGTGATGGCAATCATTGCGCAGCCACTTCCCACCAGGATGAATTGAGCCCGCAAGAAGTTGATGCGACAACCACCTTGCATGCGTGTCTCTTTGGGGAGCTTTAGCCAAAAAGGAAGCAGCAACATCACGCTCAGTAGCTGGCGGATAAACACATATTGGAACGTGGGCACTTCACCGTTCAGCACTTTGAGTGAGACGTCTGAAAACGAGGCGAGCAGGTTTGCGAATACTAAGAGCAAAATCGCGTGGTTGGTGGCTTTGGTCATACAGAAACAGCGCTACACATTTGTCATACAATTATGGGCGCACATAATACATGAGAATCGAAAATATGTAAGAACAAAAACCAAGTAAGAAGAATGTCGTTCGATGCTTAGTGGTATGGGGGGGGCGAGATCTGTTGTTACGACCTGAGTTCAGTAGGAGAGTGCCCAGTCCAGTTTTTGAATGCTCGGCTGAATGCGCTCGAGTCTGAAAAGCCGAGTTCGTGAGCCACATAGGTAATATTGCCGTCGTTCTGATTCAGTAGCGTCATGCTCAGTTCAAGACGGTATTTATCGAATAAACGACGAAAACTCACCCCTTGTTGTTTAAGTTTACGATTCAGGGTTCGAGGGCTGATGTGAAGGTTACTCGCCACGCTATCTAGGTTGGTGTCTTTTACCGCAAGCACTTTGAACGTTTCATTCACTTTGTAGATCAGGTTGGTTTTTAATGTTTTTTCCATCTGCTGGTCGGCTATTCGTACTAACTCTGCATGAAAGTCAGCTTGGAATTGGCGAGGTTTCGCCTGAACAAGATCGTTAGGGAACAGTATATATCGGGCGGGGAAGCCTTCCTTCATTTCTACATTAAATACGCGCTCATATATGCTTAAAAACTCATCACCGATGGTGTTCTTATGGATATGGATGGCGACTTTTTGTTTTGGTGTATTCAGGTATTTTCGAACGAGCTTGAGGATAATACTGAAATAGAGCCCTAAGCTGATGTGTGTCATTAGGGTAGTTTCGTCGATGTACTCTGGGGTTACTGTCCAAAGCTCTATGTCACCACACTCTGTTTCGCGACTGAATATTTTCAGTAGTGGATGTATGTGAGTTGAGTATCGACTCAGCAGTTGGCAAAAGCTGGAGAGATCTGGCGCGGTGAGCATGGCCATTACCGGCGCGCCCATTTCAAGCTCATCGAAGTAGCGAGCAGATTCATCAAACAGGTCGATCAGTTCATGATCAAAGCGTTGGTAGATATTGGTGATGGCGGATTGAAGCTGATAAGCCGAGATCGATTCGGCGGAGCAAAGTTGTTTGTAGACCTCTGCTCCCGACCAGATATCGCTGCTGTCTCCAATTCTAGCCTGAATAGCAGAATCTAAAGTTTTAAACCAAAAAATGGGCAATTGAGTACTAAAACTTTCCACCATAACTCCCTGTTATTACTGGCGATTGAAGAGTGTTCTTCTCGGTAATATACCCAAATTAAAGGATTTGTTTACGGGTTACAAGCAATGAAAACCTCAGTTCAGCCTTAGAATTTGTAATCAACACCTAAGGAAACCACGTATTGCGATGATTGGTAATACTCAATGTTTGAATTCGTGGTCTTGGCGCCGAATAGTGACACCAAAGACCAGTTTTTAGCATTAAAGATATTGGTATATTCATAGGCGATGAATGCTCCAAAGTCTTTGTCTTCTCGCGTCTTATTAAAAATTGGGTTCTCTTTATCATAGCTACGCTTTGCTGCATTAAGTGTTAAAGCTAAACCATGATTTCCATACATTTTCGCTAGGTTAATTTCCGCGCCAAGGCTCAAGAACGATAGTGCGTCTCCCTCTGAGTCTGATGAGACAACATTCATCGAGGGTGTGAAAATGCCAGAACCATCTTTTAATAAGTACTGGTAACCAGATTTTAGGTAAAAGTACTTTCGCTCTCGAATCATCAGTGCGCGTTCTTCTTCGGTTAAACCAAGCCCCTTTAGACCGGTGTTTTCTTTTTTAACGTCTGACTCACCAGAAGCGACATCGAGATTAAAATTCGAGCCCATTATTCTTGAAAGTTGCATTCGAACGACAGTACCAGTGACATCGGTCTCTTCTCTTTTCGAGTCTACAGCATAAGGGTCATCCCATACTTCGCCAGATATTAGAGTCGGCAAGATAGAAAAGTCGACTACCATGCCATTTTCCACTTGCTGTCTATATCCAATTTCAAATGCCAGCGTACCTGTGATGATGTCGTCTCTTGAGGTACCTAAGAAAAACTGTTTATGATTCAAAGCGCCAAAGGTGTATTGCACTGAACCCAAAACAGCGACCATTCCCTCAGCTTCTGTATTACCCGACGACATTAAATCGGCTTGAGATTGATGATTGCTTTGACCAACATCGAGGTTACTTGAGTTGGCGGTGAAGCCTGTTAGGAAGGTCATATTGCCACTGATGCCTTCACTTGGTGCTAGAGCTGCGAATGAATATGGCGCAAGCGTCAGGCTTGCCAAAAATAGGAAAATAAGATGTTTCATCAATAGACTCGTACTTAAATAATTTTCTAAATTGAACTGTTTTGAAAGTGAATTGCTTTTTAAAGCGCAATCGGGGCTTTTCTGTTTGCCCAAGGCTTCGCATGTTCTAGTTGATAGGCCAATTCAAATAACAGGCGGTCGTTGCCTCTTGCTGCGGAAAAGTGGCTACCAACTGGAAGGTTCTGTTTGTTCCAATACAAGGGAACCGACATTGCCGGATTGCCTGCCACGTTTTCGATTGGCGTGTAGGACATTAGTTTCTCTGAACGTGCCCATATCTCTTTGCCAGAGTGCGCTTTCTGGTCGAAATATTCGATGTCCAAAGGAACATGGTTTGCACAAGGGGTGAGCCATATGTCGATGTTTTTAAAGAACTCTCGGTTGTGATTGGTCGCGAAGTTTCGGCATCGCTGTTGAGAGTCGATATACAAGCTAGGAGTGGCTTTTAAGCGCGCTTGCATCGTACGAGCTAAATAGACGACGTTGTCGCTCACTTTGTTTGGCATCGATTCTAGCGGCATACCTAAGCGGTCGAATTGCTCAGCAAAGCTTGCCATCTTGTTGCCAAATACGCCCATATAGTTACGCATGAACACATCGCCATCTTGGATTGGCTGCTCAACTTCGATAACGATATGCCCAAGGCTTTCGAGCAAAGAGACCGTAGAACGAATGGCTGCGAGCGTATCTTCATCAGGAAGCCTGCCGTGGATATCTTTAAGGGTGACGCCAATCTTTATCTGACGGTTAAGAGAAGCATTAACCATTCCTATTGGAGTTCGAGGAAAAGGCGTCTCAAAGTTATTTTTTGTATGATGCTCTGTGACTGAAACTGCCAAAGCAGCGTCACGAACGGTTCTCGACATAAACGATTGATGGGTAAAACCTTCGTTTGTTGAGCCATCAGTTAGCCCTGAGATCAAAGATTCTCGACTGGGTTTAAAGCCAAAAATACCAGTTGCTGAAGCAGGCATGCGAGAAGAACCGCCGCCATCTGTAGAATGCACTAAGGGTACATAACCAGCTGCAATCGCTGCTGCGCCACCGCCAGTCGATGAGTGAACACCTCGGCTTAGATCCCATGGGTTACGTGTAGCGCCGTAAAGGGAATTCTGTGTGCAGCCTAGTGTCATCATTTCAGGGATATTCGTCATGCCAATGGTGTTCAGCCCTGCATTTTGAGTCGCACGAATAAACCAAGAGGTCGTGTTGGGTTTTCTGCCTTGGTTTAGCTTCGAACCCTGGGTGCATTCAAGCCCAGCAACATCAACGCAGTCTTTTACCAAGAAAGGGACGCCGGCAAAGGGTGAGTTCGGGTTAAATGAGTTTGCACGCTCTAGCGCTAAGTCAAAGCACTCAGAAACAACGGCATTAACCTGATCATTGGTCTGGCGTATTTTATAGATGGCTTCTTGTACGAATTCTTTTGGCGAGGCTTTTTTGTCTCTTATCAGGTTCGCCATCTCGGTTGCATCGAGTGGCGAGTCAACGCTTTGGTGATCTGAAGGCAAATTGGTTGGCGAAGTTGGCGTTGCACTGGCTAAGGTAGGCAGAGAAATAGCCGCAGCAGAAACTGCACCTTTCCCCATAACTTTGAAAAAATCTCTGCGTTTTAATTCATTGATAGTCATCGTTTCTATCCCAAGTTAGAAAGTCACTATCCTTGTTGAGAAACCTAGCTCGCTAGGCTTAGCGTCACTCCATGTGCTGGTTTATGGGATTAGAATAAAGATTGGCGTGTTGGCTCGCAGTGCAAATACCGCCAATCTTCATACCATTTACGCCAACGGGTTTGTCGGGTGATGTATAGGGAGGGGTTATTGCTCTGCTGTTAGCCAAAACTCGGACAGATCTTCAAACAGATGATCATTATCTAAAATACTCAGATGGTTTTCGTTGTAACCACGAATTTGGTCCGCCTTCAATTGGGCAGGTCGTGATAACTGGCTTGATAAATTGATCACACCATCGTTGCTGTTGGTATTAAATAGGTCGCCCGAGTTATAACCAAAGGCTAAAAAGTGGGGAATGTGAATCTTACTGCTGTCAATGAATAAGTCAGCGATAAATTTCCCGTCTGGATTTAAATCAACCCATGCAGGCATTACTACGGGAGAGTACTCGACCCCTTGTTTAGCAGACTCGACACCACCAAACGGCGAAGAGATGGTGGTTACGCTGCTTACAAAGTCGCATAACTGTCCAATTCGGCACTGACGAATGCTGTTGGTGACGATAAGCCCGCCCATGCTGTGGGCAACAACATGTAGTTGCTGGTTCTTATATTCACTTACAACTGTATGTAATAGATTGTTCAAGCCTTTCGAATTTAAAGATAAAGATAAGCCAGAAGGGTAGTTAAACACCCATATCTGGTATTTAGATTGGTCGATTTTTTGAATGAGAGGGGCGAAATCTAAAGCGGTTGCATTGATCCCGTGCACAAATAAGATTGGGATTTTATTTGGGTCATATTCAGATAGAAAATAGAGCCCGGCGTTGTCCTCAAGTAAGAATGTGAGTGGCTGCCACATACCGAGTTTTGCATTCCCTTTCTCAAAAGGGGGATTCGATAAATCTACCACGGTGCCTATGTCGACGAGGTCTAATTCAATTTTCAATAGTGAGGATAGCGAACGATCAACAAACGCTCTTGGGGCTTCGCTCTCATTAACGGTTAATGATACTTCTATTGTCGACCTGTCTTCGTGATCACGTAGGTTGATTACACTGAAAGCTTCATCGGCTTGTAGGGTAAGATCTTGATTCTTATCTTCAAAGATAAGTAGATAGTGGATGTTATTTGATACATGTAAGTGAATACTGTCACTGTCGATGATGCCATCGTAGCCATCAACCTCGCTTTTGTTGATGTCTTTGATTTGTTCAATCACCACGGCAGAACCGGAGGCTGGTTGATTCAAGGTAATCATGTATTGATTGGTAATGGAGTCGATAGCTTCTATCTCATTAGATAGGTTTCTAAAGTTACCGCACCCTGACAGCAGTGAACTGAGTAATAGCACTGTGCTGATTAGGCGTGCAGTAAGTAATAGCTTCATTCTAATTTCATCCTTAAATAAACTCGTTCCATCATTGAATCAATAGTCTGTGCTTAATAGTAGCAATAAAACAACGCTTAACAAAAAGGCAGGCAAGCGACGAAAAAGTTCGCTTGCCTGCCTTTGAGTTTTAGGTACTCAGTGAGTGAGTATTGAACGCTACAGCGTGTTTTTATACACTTTGCCGTCTTTCATGATCAGTTTCTGTGTATCGGTGTTAGCAACACATGCCACGCCTTCTAGTGGGTTACCGTCGATGATCAATAGGTCGGCATACGCGCCTTCAACGATTTGGCCTAGCTTGCCTTGCTGGTAAGGGTGTTGGTAAGTCGACATCTCGAATAAACGTCCACAGTTTGATGTCGCCATGCGAAGTGCAGTGATGGTATCGAATACTTGCTCGATCGCACCCAGTTCATTCAATTGTGTCGCATGAACGTTGGTTTCACCCACACAGTCAGTACCAAAAGCTATGTTCTGAATATCGTATTTCTTAATCAGTTCTGCTGATTTGAACATGGCTTTGCCTACGCGTTCTGTCTTGCGGTATGTCTCTTCGTTTGGTAACGGGATCTTACGCTCTGCAATCAATGAAGAGGTAAAGTAAGAAGGAATCACCCAAATGCCTTTCTCTTTAATGATCTCTGCAATACCGTCGTCCATGATGGTCGCATGTTCGAAAGACATCACGCCCGCTTCTGCCGCTCGGCGCATTGCATCGGAAGTGTGAATATGCGCAGCAACATAAGTACCGTAATCTGAAGCGGCTTGTACCGCAGCTTTCATCTCGTCAGACGTAAATTGCAATGTGTCTAGCGGGTCAAAAGTTGATGATGCACCGCCACCAGCCATGATCTTGATTTGTGACGCGCCCATAAACAGTTGTTCACGTACCGCTTTCAATACTTCTGAACGGCCATCTGCCACTTTCATTGCGCCAAGCTTCATCATTGGCGAGTCTTCGTGCCCATTAGCCAAACGTTCTTGAGCTTGGTTTTGGCGGTAATCTGAGTGACCGCTGGTTTGTGAAATTGCCGCCATTGAAGGGAGAATTCGTGGGCCAGTTGCGTAGCCGTTATCGATACTTTTCTTAAGACCAAGCGTGTTACCTGCTACGTCACGAATGGTGGTAAAGCCGCGCATCAGCATCTCTTCTGAAATCTTTGCTGAGCGAATCGCTACTTCTTCACGTGTCATAGTATCAATCACATTGAAAGGCGCAGATAGCGTGATATGAACGTGGGCATCAATCAAGCCAGGCATTACTGTGCCACCTTGAGCATCAATAATTTCATCGGCTAACGTAGCGTCAACCTCACCAATTTGAGTGATCAAGTTGTCTTCAATAAGAATAGATACGTTCTCGATTAGGTTGTTATCAACACCGTTAAATACGTTCGCGTTAGTGATTAGCTTTTTCATAGTCTGCACCTTTTGGAAATGAGTGTGTGTCGCTGATGGAGCCATCATAGGCGGTGCAGTATTTTTAAAATTGCCATTTGGTGACAAGCAGTGACGAGACTTATCTTTTCGCACTTTTCTATATTTTTGAGTTTTGCTGTATAGAGGAAAGAGAATTATTGGTACAGAACATGATCAACCAATAAAGATTAATATTTTGAATGGAAAGGGGATGATGTCACCAAATGGTAAGTTTTGTTCTGATTCGAACGCTAAGATGTATTTCAAATCGAGGCTACTTATCAAATTAAAGAGAGACAACATGACTAATTCAGACAAAGTTTACGGATTCAATACACCACAACGTCTATTCGTAGGTTACACGTTAGCTGTGCTGGTGGACCTTGTGGTTCTTAACTTCTTTGATGAGTACTGGGACTTTGTGAATATCGAGTCTTTCACTATCTCTTTGATAGCGGCATTGTTGCTTCAGCTACTATTGAAGCTTTCTATTGGCTTAGAACATAAGATTGCCGAGCACTTTAAAAGCAAGCCGGGTACTGCACCTAAGGTTTACCGAGCAATCACCACTTACATTATCTTGGTGGGCTCAAAATTCGTGATGCTAGAAGCGATTAACCTTCTGTTCGGAGATAAGGTGAGTTTTACAGGCCCTTGGGGCGGTGTGGTCGCTTTCTTCGCTGTGGTATTTACGATTCTGGTTGCTGAAGTGATTGTATCGAAGATCTACTTTGCTCTTGATGACAAGCAAGACGCAAACTTGGATGAAAAGACAGCGTAAGCGAAAGCTGAATAGAAATCGGGAGTTTGAAACGAACTCTCAACTTAGAAGGGTTAGCAGTTTTGCTAGCCCTTTTTAGTTTCTGTTTACCTGCATTCCATTTAACGACTTCTTACTTATTTAATCCACGCAGTTTTAAGTGTGGCAGTTCAAGGCTTTCTATATTGACTATATGAAGAGTATAGCTCTGCCGAAATTATCTTCAGAATAGCAAAATACGCTGCTTACCCATGATTCTTTTTGTGTTCAAGTCGCACACCAATTTGTACAGCGAGAGAGGTACGAATAAGTCCAGTTGAGAGCTATGTTATTGAATGTAAGCAATTGTCGTTGGTGTGAATATTTCTTTACTGAAAACATAATATGCATTTTGTGTCATATTGTTTATTAGCGCATATGTTTGTGGAGGGAACACTACAAATCGATATAGGAAATCCAATGAAAGTAATCTTATCTAACCTTGGGTTAGCGACAACATGTCTATTTTCTTCGTTCGTAAATGCGCAGCCACAATCCCTAGTTCAGCTCAATCTTACTGTTCAGCCACACTTACCCGTTATTGCCAATGAAGTTGAGTACCCATTGTCGCACCAAGCGTTGATTGAGACATCGGGCAACGTGCGCAAACAGCAAATTGAGCATGTGGGGGCATCGTTCATTAAGCTTCACTTCAAGTCGCTTGTTGTGCCGAAAGGCAGTCTATTGCGCTTGAGTTCGAGCACCAATGATGAGGTAGTTGAGTATCGTGACAGCCAGGCAGATTGGTTTGCTCAGTCTATCTCAAGCGAGCGCATGCTGCTTGAGGTTATTCCAAACTCAAAGGGCCAATACGCTGAGTTCGAGATAGATTACTACATGGCGGGCAAGAGTGCTGACGAAGAGGCATTGGCAACGTTATCGACATGTGGTGTTAATGAGCGCAGAGACGTAGCCTGTTGGGAAGAGTCTCATCCAGATAAGGTGGCTTGGACAACCCCCGTAGCAAGGCTACTCATTAATGGGCGTAGTCTATGTACCGCTTGGCGGGTGGGGCCAGATAACCATATGTTCACCAACAACCACTGTGTCGCATCAGAATCAGAACTGAGAAATACAGAGGTATGGTTTAACTATCAGCGCCGTACTTGTGACGGCTCAATGGCCACCACGGTAAAAGTCATGGGGAGTAAGATACTCAGCACTGATTATGATTTGGATTACACACTTTTCACCGTTGATGATTTTTCAAAAATTGAGTCGTTTGGTTACCTAGGCTTAGATGCTCAAGAACCAATCTTTGGCGATGGTATTTACATTCCTCAACACGGAGCTGGTAAGCCGAAAGAACTGGCAATTGAAAGTGACCAAAATGGCTCCGGCATGTGTCAGATTGATGTAGCTTCAACAGGTGGCCGAGGTGCCAATACCGACACTGGCTATTTCTGTGACACCATTGGCGGCTCATCTGGTTCACCTGTTTTGCGTACTGACAACAACAAAGCGATTGCGCTGCATCATTTTGGAGGTTGTGAAAACCAAGGTGTGAAAATCAGTAAGATTTGGCCACTTGTGTCTTCATACTTTGGTGATACGTTACCTGATGGCTCAGTCGGCGAGCCGAACAATGATATTCCCGAGGTGACTTTAGGAAGCCTAATAACCGATCTCGCCGCGACGTCCGGCCAACAAAAAGTGTTTGTGCTCAAAGCAGCAAACCGTACCAGTGATGTAACTGCAACTATCAAGCAAGGAGTGGGGGACGCCGATCTCTACATTCGTTCTGGCGCGCAACCAACGAAAAGTACTTACGATTGCCGACCTTATCGCTCTGGCAACTTTGAAACTTGCGAGGTGCCTAGGGCTGATGAAGATCTCTACATTATGATCAATGCGTTCCGAAGTTTCTCTGGTGTGTCGCTTTCTTTATCGAAATCTCTATCGGAAAATTGAGCTAAGCGGGTTGATAATCAAAAGGCGAGTCATGTAGGCTTTGACTCCTAGTTGATACAAAAAAGGTCAGACAATTATTTCTGACCTTTTTCTTTTTAGCAGGATCGAAAGATTACTTTGCTAGTTGAATCGTGTTTACATCAATAGCAGTGTGTTTCCACTCTTTATCCACTTCACCTTGAATTACAAGTTTTGTTTCAGGTGTTGCTTCAATACCATTCCAATCACGGTGATCAATCTCAACAACAATCTCACCGGTTGAGTCTTTAAATTGGTACTCTTCATCACCTAATGAAGAGACAATATGACCCGTTAATATTACTGGTGTATCGTCTTTTGCTTCTAAAGCCATTTCAACAGTCTTTACTTTCACTGCACTTGGACCGGTAAAGCCACCTTTATCGTTCTGAGTCTTTTGATCTGCGAACGCACTTGTTGATGACAATATCAAGGCACTTACTAATACGATTTTTTTCATTGTATTTTCCCAGCTCATTTTGTCTTTTAGATACCGATAACACTGTGTTATCGGTGATATATTAAATTAGTATAAAGGAGGTATATTATCAATTCTATTTACTGAACACTTATAGGTAAATACCACCCACGTACACGATATTCCTCATTAGAGTAATCCAGGATTGTAAAATTGATCTATTAATTAATCCATACATACATATCTCTTTGTAAGTGGGTACCCTTCTCGTTAATTGGTTCTACATGTCCATTTAAAAAGAATACTCAATAGTTTAGTCTTTGTTAACTATAAGGCCTTTATATTAGTATGGCTAATTTATGGGATTCTTGTTCTTCCATATAAAAACCAAAAATTGAAATATTCACAAAACCAATCATTGCTTCCACCAAGATCACAAATATTGATATGTATTGTGTTGCATATTGGGTTTCTGAGTTATTTTCCTGCCGCCAATCACAAAGGACAAATAACAATGAAAAAAACAATAGCTTTAGTGTCTGTAATCTCTTCTTTTAGTTCGTTTGCTTATGCTGATAATACTAACGTTATCACTGGCGAGTCACCGGAAGGGGTTTACGTTCAATATCAGTCGATTAACCAAGTTACCGAGTCGATGAAGAATGAGGGTTTCACGATGCATCGCTGTGGAATCAAGGCTCTTCGTAATAACATCCAAGCGACTCAGAGCCTAGAAGTTCCTCATAGTCAGATCCAGTGTGTCTACTCTAAGCCTGGCGCATCAACCAGTGAGAAGTCTGAGTTGATCTACTGGCATCTGAATGTGCTTTACAGCATGGCAAATGAACACTTTATTGCGGAGAGTGAGTTTACCGAGCGCTACACTAGCGAGATTTATACACATAGTCCTGAGTATCTTCTTGATATCGGTCCACATTACTACCGTCAGCGTTCTGAAGTTGAAGCGTTGGGAATGAAGGTTGGTGAATGTAATCTACAAAAGATTTATTACTTCAGCGCTCCAACAGAAGAGTCATACTTATCCGATATTGCATCATGTCCAGTGTATAAAACAGATGGAAAACTGTCTGGTAGTATTACAGTGGAAGTTAATCACACACCGGCCAACTTTGGTTATAGTGAACGACTTGTTAAATTTAATGCTATTTAATCATGTAAAGATTTGAGTGGGTTTTTATATTAACAATCTTACTCCATATTTATTTGATTACTCTAAATTAGTATTAAATAAAAAAGGGTTGGTAATAAATACCAACCCTTTTGGATAATTCCCATTAAATTTTTAGCCTTTTACATTGCTTTTTTAGTGGGATGCATCGTAAACCACATCGCCACGCAGTACCGTCATCAGCACTTGAGTCTTGGCGATGCCTCTTGCTGATAAGGTGGTGATATCTTTGTCAAGAATGGCGAAGTCTGCAGACTTCCCAACTTCAATCGTCCCCGTAATATCATCAATTCCTAGGCTTTTAGCTGCGTTGAGGGTGTAAGCGTCGATGGCGGTATAGATATCGGTTAGACCGGTCTTTCCCATGATTAAGCTATTCGCGATGCCAACCAGTGGGTTGATGTCGTGAACGTTCCAGTCACTGCTTAACGTGATATTGGCGTCGGTTTTGAGGATTGCGTCGAGGTTCATCATGGCTTTCGCGCGTCTTGCACCTAAGAAGGCATTAGCCCATTCGTGATCATGTTGCGCGACGTAGTCTGATCCAACTTGGAAATCCGCGGTTACGCCGAGTTGTTTAAATCGTGGAACATCCACATCATTGATCAATTCAACGTGGGTTAGTGTGTATGGCTTTTGCGAACCTTGCTTACGTACGCTCTCGATGGCATCTAAAGATTCTCGAACTGCGCCGTCACCAATAGCATGTATGTGGGCACTAAAGCCGATTTTTTCTAGGGCCGTTAACCACTGTTTCATCTGTGCTGGTGGAATGTAGTTCAAGCCATTAGGAGAATTTGGTAAGTAAGTATCTAAGTAAGGAGCGAGCGTTTTTGCCGTGCCATTGATAAAAATACCATCGCTGTACATTTTCACCTGATCGACTAGCAATAGACGGCTTTTGTTATCTGAGTACATCTTCTCAAACACTTCTAATTGAGAAGGCATCGCCATAGAAGGGTAAACCCAGGGGCGCAATGAGACGCGTGCTGTGAGGTCTTGGTTTTGCTCGGCTTCTAGCCAAACATCGTACCAACCGCGTTTCCAATACATTCTACCGTCACCTATGGTGGTGATACCGTGCGCGGCCGCTTCCTCAAGACCGTACATTAAGCCTTGGTAACTTTGTTCGAAGAGTTCGCTTTGACTGTTCCACGCCATTTCCATGATTTGGTCACCGGCGTTGTCTAGTAAGATGCCATTGAGCTTACCGCTTGCAGGATCTTTTAAATAGGCTCCGCCTTGTGGGGCTGGTGATTGCGGACTAATTCGGGCGATTTTTAGTGCTTTGGAGTTAACCCACATTGAATGTGAAGTCTGCTCCATGATCACGACTGGTCGATTGGGGAAGACACTATCGATGATCTCAAGTGGCGTGTATTCGGAATCGCTATTGAGTGTCGATTCTAATGAAAATCCATACCCCATTAACCATCCTCTGCCGTTTGAATCAGCATTGATTTTGCAGGCTTCTAAGTAGGGGATTTGTTCTTCGAGTGTTGCTTCTGAATCTAGCTCGCAAGCGCCACCCAGCTCAGAGGCGGCTTCAAAAACATGGTTGTGGTTATCTATGAAACCCGGCAGAACAAAAGCATTCCCTAAGTCGATAACGTCGGTATTCTGCCCTTGAAACGTTTTTGTTTGTTCGAGGTCGCCAATAAAAATGATCTTGCCGTCATGGGTAACGATAGAATCGGACTCTCGATGCCCGTATATATCGGCATTAGTGAAAATTTGGTCAGCCGCTTGGCTTTGCACTGCTGATTCAGCTTGTGCGAGAGCTGGTGATACAGCACCTAACATTGTGACTAAAGCGGCTAATGCAGTGCGTGGCAGAGTAAGCTTGTTGCTCATTATTGTGTCTTCCATGTTCCACTGTTTAATAAGTATAGAAAGCGAGTGGTCAGTGTGAAACTTTACATGAATGACGAACAAAAGCCGGGATTACCCCGCGTATTGTGGCTTTGGTATGCCTTTCATGATGGTTATTGTTTCAAACTTTTAAGCAAATCATTCTTGTACTCGGCGTACGAGTGATAGCCATAAAGTTTCCACGTGTGATCACCTTTAATATTGTGGCTGTAGGTGATTTCTCCGATCCACTGCTGACGTGTGGCATGAATCATATCGCGTATTTTTAATAATAAAGTGTCCATAGTTGCTCTCCTGATTAAGTTCACCTGCAGTATATTTAGCGGAGAAAGTTGGATGAGTACCGTTAGCGCAATATCCAATACTTTTCAGTCAAAGTGCTCACTTAAATGGTTTGACGGGTATACTTTCAGTATTAGAGGGTCACAGAGTATCGTAATGAAAGGTTACTTAGAAAAGGTGCCGCAAAGGATTGGTGCGTCATGGCGCTACAAGAAAATCGTTGAAGGCAGCAAGAGTTATGGTTGGCATCGACATGAAGAATATGAGATTGCTATTCATCGTCACTTCTCGGGGCATAGCTTTGTCGGCCACCACCAAAGCGATGTGTTCCATAACCATATGATTTTGGTTGGCCCAGATTTGCCTCATGCCATTTATTCGGAAGAGAGCAGTGATGACTCACGTGTTTGCGAAACTCATGTGATTTGGTTTCGTAAAGATTGGATTGAGCCGTTGATGGCGTGCTGTCGTGAACTTGAACCGTTACGTGTGCTGTTAGAAGACTCAAAGAAAGGGTTGCAATTTTCTCCTAATACCGCTGAGAGGGCAACACAACTGCTAGATAAGGTGATGGAACAGCCTCCTCATCAACAGCTACTGACTCTATTCTCTCTGTTTGCTCTGCTGATTGATGACCAAGAAGTCGTGCAGTTAATTAACCCAACCTTTAACTCGGTTGAAGAAGACGAAGTCAGCGACAAACTAGATAAGGTCGAAGCCTTTCTGATGAATCATTTTATCCACGATATTTCAATAAATGACTTAGCTAGTCATTTGTATGTTAGTGAAAGCAGCGTCAGGCGTCTGTTTCAAAAGCACTACAACGAGAGCTTCAGTCAGCGGTTGAAGAAAATTAGATTAAATGTGGCGTGTGACTTACTGCTCAATACATCTCTGCCTGTGAATTTGATTATGGAAAAAGTCGGTTATGACAACCAAGCTAACTTCAATCGCCAGTTCAAATCTTATAAGCAGGTGACGCCGACTCAATATCGAGAGTCAATGAAGCGACTTTGATTGATTCACCAACGAAACGATTTCCATAAACGTCTGAATAATTTAATGTTATATGAACCATGCTAATGGGGTTCACGTATTAACAAGGACGTAAGTTAAGACTCAAATGACTTACTCGTATTACGATTAAAACAAGTCGAGGTTAGGATGAAGAAAATACTTTTGCTGCTGAGCGTGATTTTATTGGGTGGATGCGTTGGCATGCCAGAAACCGTCAAGCCAGTTCAGCAGTTTGAATTGGATAGATATTTAGGGAAATGGTACGAAGTTGCTCGTTTAGACCACTCGTTTGAGCGCGGCTTAAGTAATGTGAGCGCTGAATACAGCCTACGCGATGATGGCGGCGTGAAAGTGATTAACCGCGGCTATTCGGCTGAAGAGGGCGAATGGAATGAGGCAGAAGGCAAAGCGTATTTTGTTGAAGGTAGCGACCAAGGTTACTTAAAGGTGTCGTTCTTCGGTCCGTTTTATGGCGCCTACGTGGTGTTTGAATTGGAAGAGGAAGGATACCAATACGCGTTCGTTTCTGGGCCCGACACTGATTACTTATGGCTACTCGCAAGAACTCCTGAAGTCGCACCAGAAGTGATGGAGAAGTTTAAAGCCATGTCGAAAGAGCGTGGTTTTAATACCGATGAATTGATTTACGTCGAACACTCAAAATAACGGTATGTAGCGGTTTCTTGGTCTTTACGTAACCTTACGCAAAGACCATGTTAAGTGTAATGATAATGAGTCAAAATAACACCTAGGTCAGAGACATAGAGTGGTCATTATGAATAAATCATTATCTAAACAGACGGTTATTTTCCATTGGCTTACAGGCATTTTGTTTATCGCTGTGTTTGTTATTGGACTTCAATTCGAAGGCATGCCTAGAGGTCCCGAAAAAGGCGAGTTAATGGGGCTGCACAAATCATTGGGTTTGATTGTTTTAGCTGCAGCACTGTTGCGCTTTTTATGGCGCCTTAAAGAGGGCGCAATTAGCAGCGTGGCGGTACTATCTAGAGCACAAGAGATAGCGGCGAAAGGCGTTCATCATTTATTACTGCTTGTGACGTTGGCGATGCCAATTTCTGGCGCTGTGATGAGTGTGGCGGGGGGCCGAGGATTAGATTTATTCGGGATAGAGCTAATTGCCGCCGGTGAGAAAACGGAATGGTTACAATCTGCAGCTTCTTTCGTTCACGTTAACTCAGTTAACTTGATCATGGTGATACTTGCTCTGCATGTCTTAGGCGCATTGAAACACCAGTTTGTCGATAAAGATGGCACACTAAGCCGCATGCTTGGTCGTTCGTCGTCTGCTAGCAGATAACAAAATCAGACATCAAGATTATGTCTTATTTAGCGAGTCTAGCGTTGGTCTTGATAGGAAAAATTAATATAAAAACACTCGGCATGTACCGAGTGTTTTTTTGTTTATGTTACCTGAGAATCATACTCACTAAGCTTGCTTACGCACCTGCAACACGCTCAGTACTGATAGCGAAAGGAAGAACGCTGGGTCGCTCCAACCAAAGCCAACAAAGATGCCCGTGAAAGCGGCATACAGTGTGATGATTGCACCCAGCATATTGGTGACAACCAAGCCTTCGATGAGTTTCTTGGCACTGACTCCCGCTTCAATATCTCGCAGTAACCACGTTATCGCTGCAATACCACCAAGGAAGATACAGGTGTGTTGAGAGAGAAAATAAGCGTACTTATCATTAATTTCCACGCCGTACATAGGCCACATGACCGTTGGTAGAAAAAACAACGCGAAGGCAAAACCTGCGTAAATGATGCCGTGTAGGCTTAAAAACGTTTTATTGTTCATTTGTTATCTCTCTATCTCGTGCCTTTCACTCATTCTCTATTCATTTTATTAGCCGTTGATTGGGCCTTTGTTAATGGTAGTTAATGGTTGATTGACGTCAAAAATCACGCCGCGAACTTCATCAACGCCCATCTCTTTTAAGCGAGCGGCATGCATTGTTAGGTAATTTTCTGCGCTGAGTTGGTCTTCAAAAAGGTAGACACCACCGCCTAGCTTTTCGGCTTGGTTTTCTGTCCAGATTTTCCAGATCATACCCGGCTCGTTGTTGATGGACTTAGCTAGGTCTACGAGTGCGTTCGACATCTCTTCACCGAAAGGGCCTGAAAATTCAAAATCAACTTGTAGTAGTTTCATGGTGTTTCTCCGTTTAGCAAATTCCGTTTAACAAAATCCGCTTAAAAATAGGGGTTTAAGACAAACAAGCCATTCTCGTTTGTTGTTGAGATTTATATTACCTGTAAAAAACAGACAGAAAAGTTCATAATGTTGCCACTAACTGTCAGGATTTTAGACCGATGAGATTAAAGACTACCCTCGACCAATGGCAAACACTCTATGAGATAGACCGCGCTGGCAGCATTCAGGCGGCGGCATTGCAGCTCAACAAGAGTCATACCACGCTGATCTATGCATTGAGAAAATTGGAAGACCAGTTGGGTGTATCTTTGGTTCAGGTTGAAGGTCGAAGGGCAGTGTTATCGGAAGACGGCAAAGCGTTATTGCGCAGGGCGAGCAGTATGCTGGAACAAGCTCGGGAATTGGAGTTGATCAGTGAACAGTTAGGAAAGGGTGTGGAGTCTGAAATTGTGGTCGCCGTTGACCATTTGTGCTGCCTTGAGCGCCTTTATAAGCCGATGGCTGCGTTTATGGCCGAGAACAACACCACCTCAATCCAAGTGGTTGAAACGTCATTGTCGAAGACTACTGAAATGGTCACTCAAGAACGAGCCGATGTTGCTATCATTAACCTTCCAATTACCAACTATTCGGCCGAAGCCTTTGGGTTCACTATGATGGAGCCCGTTGTCGCAAGTTCGCACTCTTTGGCTAACGTGTCATCTATATCGCTCAACCAACTGTCGTCGCTGCCACAAATTGTGGTGAGAGATTTAGGTGCTCAAGGTAGTCAAGGCAATAAAAAGCTAGGCGAGAAAAAAGATGTCGGCTGGTTGAAGTCGAGCCAGCGTATTACGGTCGATAATTTCGATCATGCCTTTGGTGCAGTAGAGCAGGGCGTAGGTTATTGCAGGCTACCAAAACATATTGTTGATAGCCGAGGCAGTGACAAGCTTACCGTGTTGAATGTAGAAAAGGGCAGTGGTTATCAGGTTCCATTGCATCTGACTCTGCCGAAAGGTGCGAAGACGGGCCCCGCCGCGAAACATTTCTATGAACTGCTTCTTGAATCAGCCCGGAATGCGGACTAAGTGATATGAGAAACTGAGCTATGAGCTATGAGCTATGAGCGATTAACGAGGCTGGTTTCCATTCAAAAAAAGTGCAACGCATTCGCGCGTGTAGTTGAGCCTTTCCTCATCAGATTCGCCGCTATCATGGCCGAAGAACGACCAATACGCTGACTTGCCATGAAACATCAGCAGCAGTTGACGAGCTGCAATGATCGGTGAGCTAGACGTCGACAGAGTAAGGTCTCCAGAATCTATTTTCGATTGCAGGTAATCGGCGAGTAACTTGGTGGTTTTTTGAGGGCCGGTCTCTAAATAGATAGAGGCGATCTCTGGGTGCGTGTTGGATTGACTGACCGCGTTCTGAAAGGTTTGTCGTGACTGTTCATCTAGCAATAAGTCCTGAAACTTGACACCAAACTTCACCAATTCTTCTTCCAAAGTGGCGCCCATGTCAAAGGCTGAATGGCTCAGCTCACGCTCGGCACATTTGGTTTGCATGCAGGTTTCAAAAAGAACGTCTTTGCTTTTAAAGTGAGAGTAGACCGTTTGCTTGGAAACGTTCGCTGCTTTGGCTATCTGATCCATATTGATCTTGAAGCCATGTTCAGAGAAAAGTTTACTTGCTGCGGTTAAGATCTGCGATCTCTTCTGTTCACTCTTGATGATTTTCGTCACGTGCTTGCTTCTCGTTACTTGGTGTTGGGTCGCTACCTAGCTTGTCTCTTTGCTTAATGTCTATTGATATTCAGTAATAGGTATCTCATTTGGCGCTAAGCATTATGCTTTTTGTGATGGTTTTATCAATCACTAACGATGAAATTTATTTTTAACATAATCAAACTAGACAGTCTAGTTTGGTTTGGTTAGTCTAAAAAAAGAACATAATTGAGTACCGCATAGGAACAGTGAGTATGTATGAATTGATGAAGGGAAGCGCAGTAGCCGTGGCGTTGTCGACTCTTCTTGTTGGGTGTGGTGAAAACACACAAGCCGAGACACCTTCCGATGCAGCGGTCACTGCTGAATCGAACAGTACCGAATCGACAGTGTTAACGGTAGAAACTGTTGCCCTAGAACGCTCTTCATCATACGAAGTACAACGTGAATATGTCGGTGTGGTCAAAGCGGGTCAACAGGCGAATCTCGGCTTTGAATTGGCGGGGAAAGTTAACGAAATTCTGGTGGATGTCGGTGACACAGTCACAGAAGGTCAGCCGTTAATCAAGTTAGATACTCAGCTGTTGAAGACCGAATCGAGCCAACTAAAAGCACAAGCTGAAGAAGTGAAAGCCCAGTTGAGCCTTGTTGCTGCGAACTTAAAACGTCAACGTTCACTGAAAGCAAAAGGCTTTAGTGCCGAAGCAGAAATCGATTCGTTAACCAGTGAGCAGCGTGTATTACAAGCGAACTTACTGCGCATTGACGCCTCGGTAAAAGGTAACGACCTCAAATTGGTTAAATCGACGATTCTTGCTCCTTATTCAGGCACTATCGCAACGCGTTTTGTTTCGTTAGGTGATGTGGTCAATGTTGGCAATCCAACTCTTACATTACTGGCATCGGAAGGCAAAGAAGCGTTTATCGGTATTCCTGCCCATCAGATGACAAAGGTAACCTCACTCTCTTCGCCAAGCATTCGTGTTGGGCGAGATGATTATGATGTAACGTTGTTGAATCCGGGTGCCATGGTCGACACGCAATCCCGCAGTGTTGGTTTACGCTATCTTTTCCCTGAGCAAGCCACTGTTTTAGAAGGTCAACTGGCCTACCTTAAGTTTGACGAGCAAATCGACGACCAAGGTTATTGGGTGCCTTTAACTGGTTTGATTGATGGTTTGCGCGGTGTTTGGAACATCTTTGTGATTGGTGATGGCAGCAAGGTTGAACGTAGAAGTGTTCAGGTGTTGTTTGCGAACAATCAACAAGCGTATGTGAGTGGTGCGATTGAAGATGGCGAGCAGGTTATCGCGAGTGGTTTGCATCGCTTGGTTCCGGGCCAAACCGTGAAGCCAGTAACCACTGCTGCGGAATAGGGAATAGTATGAAAATCATAGAGACTATTTCCAATACCCGATTACTGATCTTAATGACCGCGCTGCTGATGGTGAGTGGCATTTCAGCCTTCATGACGCTGCCGCGCGCAGAAGATCCGGTGATCATCAACCGTTATGCAAACATCACAACCAGCTTTCCCGGTGCAAGTGCCGAACGTGTAGAAACCTTGGTTACTGAGGTGATTGAGAACAAGCTACGTGAGCTGAGTGAAGTTAAACTGGTGAGCTCAACCTCAAGGCCGAGCGTGTCTATTGTAACGCTTGAGCTTGATGACACTATCACTGAGCCCGAACCCGTTTGGTCGCAAGCACGTGACAAACTGTCTGATATCGAATCCATTTTACCAGCGGGTGCCCATTCTCCCGATCTCGACAGTGACCATACCTATGCTTTCACTACCATTGCTTCTTTGACTTGGTCTGGTGCGGGTGAGCCTGATCGCTTAACTCTGGGGCGTTATGCCAAAGAACTGGCTAAGCGGTTGAGAACCCTTTCAGGCACTGAGTTTGTTGATGAATACGGGATGCCTCAAGAAGAAATCCAGATAAGTTTACGAACTGCTGATGCCGCTGCGCTTGGTCGCTCTAGTTCAAACATCGCAGAGTCTCTAGAAGGGGCAGATGCTAAGAACTCAGCAGGCGAACTGGTCAGTGCTTATTCTCGATTTGGTTTAGAGATTGAATCGGAACTTGATTCGATTGAACGTATTAAGCAAGTCCCTATCGCGACGGATAGCAATGGTCACATCATCCGCATGGAAGACATCGCTTCGGTAAGGCGTGGTGAGAAAACCCCACAAGATCAGATTGCCATTATTGATGGTGAACCGGGTGTGATCGTCGCGGCGCGAATGCACCCTGACCTGCGGGTTGATAACTGGACGTCACGTGCGAATGCTCTGATTGAGAAGTTTCAACAAGAGCTGCCAAGCAATATCGATGTCACCGTGCTGTTCAATCAGCAGGGCTATACCGAAACTCGCCTAGATGATTTAGGCAAAAGCTTGATGATCGGTTTTGGCTTGATCTTGATTGTATTGTTCGTGACCTTGGGTGTCCGTGCGGCAATATTGGTGGCTATTTCGCTGCCACTCACTTCGCTGCTTACGCTATCGATCATGAAAATGACCGGTGTGCCAATCAACCAGATGTCGGTAACGGGCTTGATTGTTGCGCTCGGGATCATGGTCGATAACGCGGTGGTGATGGTTGATACCATTCAGGCCTATCGATTGAAAGGGCAGCACAGAGCAGAAGCAACCATGAATGCGCTGAAGCACTTGTGGGTGCCTTTGTTGGGCTCAACCTTGACCACGGTATTGGCGTTTGCGCCGATCATTTTGATGCCAGGTGCATCCGGTGAATTTGTCGGTGGTATTGCGATTACCGTTTCTTTCTCATTGATCGGTTCTTACATTATCTCGCACACCTTAATTGCTGGCTTAGCGACAAGGTTACTGCCGAAACAATTGAGTGATGTGGACAAGAAGGGGCAACATCACTGGTACATGACGGGCTTAAGAATTCCTGCTCTAACACGTTGGTTCTCATCTTCAGTCCGTTTTGGTGTCACACATCCAATCATCACAATTGCTTTGGTATTGTTGGTGCCGTTTACTGGCTACTGGAGCATGTCTCAGCTGACTGAGCAGTTCTTCCCGCCATCAGACAGAGACATGTTTGAGATTCAGGTGTACATGCCGCCTCAAGCGAGCATTTATGCGACCAAGAATACCTCGGAAAAAATAGACGACATCATCCATCGCTATCCAGAAGTTGAGCGCATTGATTGGTTGGTGGGCGCAAACTTCCCGTCTTTCTATTACAACTTACAAGCAAGACAAAATAACGCGCCGTACTTCTCGCAAGCCATGGTGAAAACGGAAAACTTTGCTCAAGCCAACGCGCTGATTCCTGAGTTGCAAAAGGTGTTGGATGAAGAGGTACCGGAAGCACAAATCTTGGTACGCAAGCTTAACCAAGGCCCTCCATTTACTGCGCCAGTTGAGCTACGTGTTTATGGTGAAAACCTCGATACCTTGAAAGCGATTGGTGAAGATGTTCGCTTGATCTTAGCGGGTGTTCCTCATGTGACTCACACGCGAGAAACCTTGCAGCCGGGTACACCTAAGGTGTGGCTGAAGGTCGATGAAGACACGGCAAAACTCAACGGTATTTCACTGAATCAGTTTGCTGGCATGTTGCAAACTACACTGACTGGTCGCGAAAGTGGCTCTGTGATTGAGGGCAGTGAGTCAGTACCAATCCGTGTTCGTGTTGCGGATGAAGCCCGTGAAAACCTTGCGCATTTAAGTAATATTCGTTTGCCAATCAGCTCTGAGGTGTACTCAACGGGGATTAATGTTTCGACTCTGGCTGAGCTCGAACTGACCACCAGTCGCGGTGCGATTACTCGTCGCAACGGACAGCGTGTCAACACCATAGAGGGCTACATTGAAGCGGGCATCTTGCCGCAAACCGTGCTCAATGAGTTCCAAAAACGATTGGAAAGTTACGTAATTCCATCGGGTTACAGCATCGATTTTGGCGGCGAATCCGCAGAGCGCGATCACTCGGTAAATAGTCTTATCTCGAATGTCGCCGTTGTGGTTGTGTTGATGGTGTTGGTTGTCGTGATGTCTTTTAACTCGTTTAGGCTAAGTAGCATCATCTTTATGGTAGCGGCATTGGCTGGTGGGCTAGGGTTGTTATCGGTGTGGATCTTCGGCTATCCATTTGGCTTTACGGTGATCATAGCGATGCTCGGAATTGCGGGGCTAGCGATTAATGCAGCCATCGTTATTTTGACTGAGTTGAAACTGGATGAACAAGCCTCATCAGGCAATATTGATGCGGTCGTAGAGGCGGTGATGTCGTGTACTCGTCATATCAGCTCGACCACGATTACAACCGTTGGCGGTTTTATGCCATTGATCATCGCTGGTGGTGGCTTTTGGCCTCCGTTCGCGGTCGCGATTGTTGGCGGTACGGTATTAACCACACTTATCTCATTCTATTTCGTGCCTGTGGTTTATCATCTGATGACTAAAAAACAGCGCAAAACCGTGGCACCACAAGCGGCATAATTGACAAATCAGCGCCCTTATTTTCCTCGAAGTGGGAGAGTAAGGGCGTGCTTGTCTCTGTATTTTGACGGCAAAACGACTCCTTTTACTCGGCTTTGGCTTCATTGGCCTTCTATTTCGATACCCATCATCGTGATGAAATGAAGCTTATTATTCATATTGATAATGAATGCCTCGTGCTAACAATTTTATTTATGAATACCATTAAACTTGTATGTGAAATCATAAATTTGAACCAGATCACACTTTGTTTAATTCGCGATTTCTAATGTAGTTCATCGCTGTGGTCGTCGTTGGCTACCTCTCCCTTCGTCAATTGTTTCATTACCATTCCTTTCCACAATTAGCTTCGCTGATGTAGCACGTTTATCTTGCGCATCTGTTTCTCGACTCATTTCAGCCATTTAACTTTCATAACTGGAAGGTTAGTTTCCAAGTTTGCTGGGTGAGCTTTCAATCCCAACTCCCCATAATGCGCCAAATGTAACAATGTATTTCAAAGTGTAACAATTAAGTCATAATTTTTGTGTGGTTTTAACCGTGCGGTAATGTTTTCACCAAGCAAAATCAGGCTCAATTCGGCTTCCCTTTGAGATGCAGCGTTTCACATGCTCAACACATAAATATTCTAATGACCATGATAACCAGTACTCGGACGTTCGATTTGAGACTGGATAACCATCGAGAAAGTTAATGGAAGCTTCAAGATATAAACGCATTTTATCGAGAGCAAACCTGTCGAGGATTGGTTTGGTGGCAACTGCCCTGATGCTCGAAGGATGCAACTCCGCATTGCTCGACCCTAAAGGTAGTGTTGGCGTTCAGGAAAAAGAGCTGATTATTACTGCTTTGCTTCTGATGCTGATTGTCGTTATCCCTGTGATCCTAATGACGGTCTACTTTGCTTATAGATACCGCGAAACCAATACCACGGAAGAGTATGCACCTGACTGGGCGCACTCGACCAAGATTGAAATCGTAGTATGGACGATTCCAATCATCATTATTGCGATTCTTGCGACCATCACTTGGCGTTCAACACACGAACTAGAGCCATCTAAGCCTCTAGAGAGTGATGTACAGCCAATGGTGATTGAAGTGGTATCGCTGGACTGGAAATGGCTGTTCATCTACCCGGAACAACACATTGCAACGGTTAACTACGTGGCGTTCCCGAAAGATGTACCTGTTACGTTTAGGCTGACTTCAGACAACATCATGAACGCGTTCTTTATCCCGCGTCTTGGTTCGCAGATCTACGCGATGCCGGGAATGGTGACCAAGTTGAACTTGATTGCAAACCACGAAGGTGACTTCAAAGGTTTTGCGTCGAACTACAGTGGCGAAGGTTTCTCTCAGATGAAATTCACCGCATCAGCACTGCCTGATCAAGTGGCATTTTTAAACTGGGTGGAGACGGTGAAGGCAAGCCCTGATCGCATTGAAGATTGGGAGCAGTTCCGTTCACTGGCAGCGCCAAGTGTCGCTGAACCTGTGACGCTGTTTTCTAGTGTCCCACCATTTTTGTTCACTGATGTTGTGACCCAGCACCCTGGTTCAATGAACTGTTTGCCGGAAAACCAAGGATAATCGTAATGTTTGGAAGATTAACTCTAGAGTCCATTCCCTACCACGAACCTATTATCGTCGTGACACTTGCGGTGATTGCGCTGGTTGGTTTGGCTGTTGTTGCTGCGGTAACGAAAGCAGGGAAATGGCAATACTTATGGAATGAATGGTTTACTTCAGTAGACCACAAAAAACTGGGCTTCATGTACATTGCTGTTGCAATGATCATGTTGATTCGTGGTTTTGCCGATGCGGTAATGATGCGTAGTCAGCAGTTGCTATCCGCTGCTGGCGAGAGCGGTTACTTACCACCGCATCACTATGATCAGATCTTTACCGCTCACGGTGTGATCATGATTTTCTTTGTAGCGATGCCGCTGGTTATTGGTTTGATGAACATCATCGTACCGCTGCAAATCGGTGCTCGTGATGTCGCGTTCCCTTATCTAAACAACCTGAGTTTCTGGTTGTTTGTTGTGGGCGTGATCCTAACCAATATGTCACTAGGCCTTGGTGAATTTGGCCGTACAGGTTGGCTGGCTTATCCGCCACTATCAGGTATTGAGGCAAGCCCTGGAGTCGGGGTGGACTATTGGATATGGGCGCTGCAAATATCTGGTGTCGGTACAACGCTAACGGGCGTGAACTTCTTCGCGACCATTCTGCGCATGCGTACTCCGTCTATGCCAATGATGAAGATGCCTGTGTTCACGTGGGCGTCTCTGTGTGCCAACATTCTGATCATCATCTCTTTCCCGATCCTAACGGTAACCATCGCGCTACTGACGCTGGATAGATACATCGGCACGCACTTCTTCACCAATGATCTTGGTGGCAACGTGATGATGTATGTGAACCTGATTTGGGCATGGGGACACCCAGAGGTGTACATCCTAATCTTGCCTATCTTCGGTGTGTTCTCTGAAGTGACAGCAACGTTCGCACGTAAAAAGCTATTTGGTTACACCTCACTGGTTTGGGCAACGGTTGCAATCACTATCCTTGCGTTTGTCGTTTGGCTGCACCACTTCTTCACTATGGGTTCTGGCGCGAATGTGAATGCCTTCTTTGGTATCGCAACCATGATTATCTCTATCCCGACCGGGGTTAAGATTTTCAACTGGCTGTTCACCATGTACAAAGGCCGCATCCGTTTCACAACACCTATGCTGTGGACTGTTGGTTTCCTTATCACTTTCACCGTTGGTGGTATGACGGGCGTACTAATGGCAGTACCGGGTGCAGACTTCATTCTGCATAACTCAGTATTCCTGATTGCTCACTTCCACAACGTGATCATTGGTGGCGTAGTATTCGGTTGTTTTGCGGCGATTGGCTACTGGTTCCCGAAAGCGACAGGTTTCACTCTGAACGAAGTTTGGGGTAAACGTGCGTTTTACTGCTGGATCATCGGTTTCTTGATGGCGTTCTTACCGCTTTACGCTCTTGGTTTCATGGGCATGACGCGTCGTTTGAGCCAAGATATTAACCCTGAATTCTTACCTCTACTGGCGGTTGCGGCTGCAGGTACTGGTGTGATTGCGATGGGTGTTGTGTGTCAGTTTGTTCAGTTCTTCGTGAGTGTTCGTGACCGTGACCAAAACCGCGACCTTACTGGTGACCCATGGGATGGACGTACTTTTGAATGGGCAACGTCTTCACCACCGCCGTTCTACAACTTTGCAAAACTGCCTAAGGGCGATGAGCTAGATGCGTTCTGGTATCAAAAGCAAAGTGGTGAGTTCGATCCAACTCAGGAAGAAGAATACGAACGTATCCACATGCCGAAGAACACACCGACAGGTATTTATGTATCTGCATGGTCGTTGGTATTTGGTTTCGCAATGATCTGGTACATCTGGTGGCTAGCGGCGGCAAGCCTGGTTGGTATTGTTGTGACGTGTATTCAACACAGCTACAACGACGATGTTGACTACTACGTAGAAGTGGAAGAGATCAAAGCGATTGAAGCGGCTCGACGTGCACAGTTAGCAGAAGCGAAAAAACAGTCGGTGGGTGAGAACAGCGCTGACGGTGATAACAACACAAATAAAGATGATTTGGAGACGACGTATGCAAGCTAATACTCCGTCGCACACTTACGATCTTGCACACTCGCATGATCATCACCATGACTCAGCGGGCAACAAGCTGTTTGGCTTCTGGGTTTACTTGATGAGTGACTGTGTGCTGTTTGCCACGCTTTTCGCGACTTATGCCGTGTTAGAAAGTGGCTCTATTGCAGGACCAACGGGTAAAGACATCTTCGAACTTCCGTTCGTGTTTGTGGAAACTATGATGCTGCTGTTCAGTAGTATCACCTTCGGTTTTGGCATGATCGCAATGAAACGCCAAGACGTTGCTGGTCTGAAAAAGTGGCTAAAAGTAACGTTTATGCTGGGTTTAGCCTTTATCTGTATGGAAGTGTATGAGTTCCATCATTTGATTGCTGAAGGTTATGGCCCTCAAGAGAGTGCGTTCCTATCTGCGTTCTTTACCTTGGTAGGTACACACGGCTTGCACGTAACGTTTGGTCTTATTTGGATGGCAGTAGCGTATCACCAGCTTTCAACCAAAGGCTTGAACGACAACATGTCGATGCGCTTTCAGTGCTTGAGCTTGTTCTGGCACTTTCTAGATATCGTTTGGATTTGTGTATTTACCATCGTGTACTTAATGGGGGTGATGTAATGGAACAGCATCTAGACAGTGGCGCAAAAGATTACGTGATTGGCTTTGTTGCATCACTGATTCTGACCATTATTCCGTTCTATGTTGTGTGGGCGCATGCGCTTCCAAGTACTGAGACTTACGTAGTTCTGTTTGGCTGTGCGCTAGTGCAGATCTTCGTACACTTTAAGTACTTCCTACATATGGAAGTGAAAACAACCGATGGTCAGTGGAACTTAGTATCACTGATGTTTACAGCCATTGTTGTATTGATCCTGATCGCTGGCTCGGTGTGGATCATCTACAACATGAACGTCAACATGAAGTTGTAGGCTAGGGTATGCTGAAAAGTTATTTGTCTATTACCAAACCGGGCATCATTTTCGGCAACCTGATTTCTGTTGCGGCGGGGTTCTTCCTTGCCGCAAAGACAGAACCAGCCAGTGCGATGTTGTTACTGACAACATTGGCGGGTGTGGGGCTTGTGATTGCATCAGGTTGTGTGGTGAATAACATTTTTGATCGCGATATTGATCAAAAAATGAAACGCACTCAGAACCGAGAGTTGGTTCAGGGCAACATCAATACTGATGTCGCATTCATCTATGCGTTGGTCATGTTGCTAGGTGGTACGGCGCTACTGTTCCAATACGTTAATCCGATGTCTGCGGTAGTGGTGTTGCTAGGCTACGTGTTTTACGTCTTTTTCTACACCATGTGGTACAAGCGTAATTCGGTGTATGGCACGCTCGTAGGCAGTATCTCTGGTGCGGTACCACCATTAGTTGGTTACCTTGGCGTGACAAACTACTTGAGTATCGAAGCGGTGCTGCTGTTTATCATGTTCTGCTTATGGCAGATGCCACACTCTTATGCGATTGCGATGTTCCGCATTCAAGATTACCGAGATGCGGGTATCCCTGTGCTACCGGTAAAAGAGGGTGTCGATAAGGCCCACAAACACATGAAAGCGTACGTGGTTGCTTTTGGCGCGGTTGCTCTTGGGCTGTTCTTGCTCGGAGAAGCGGGTTACGAATACCTAGCGGTGTCGGCGGCAGTATGCTTTATGTGGACCAAGGTGACATTCCGTAAGGTGGATTGCGCCAACTACATCCAATGGTCAAAGACGGTCTTTAAAGTCTCTCTGCTGGTGGTGATGAGCATCAGTGGTGTGTTGGGGCTGGAGTTGATTCCGTTACCTTTTTCGTAAGATAAATCGCGAGTATGACAAAAGCCGAGCTATATTGAATAGCTCGGTTTTTCTTTTTTTAGCTTATTGCTTATTGCTTATTGATCAGCGCTAATCGTTTGGCGAGCACTTAATATCTGTAATTTCTAACATGTTCTATGGAAAGGTGAGTAGCTATCGACCATGGTTAAGGAGCAATTGAACTTGCGATTTCCATTGGCAACATTGAGTAGAACTTTGTTATAGACACCATTAACGCTATTTATATCGACATAACCAAAGCTCTCATAGGTTGAGTCGTATGAGTAGTCTCGATTGTCGCCAAGAACAAATAGCTTTCCTTCTGGTACATGCCAAGTAATATTGTTTTCAAGTATGTTTGAATCTTCTTTGAGATACCTAACATTATATTGGCTATTACCTATTTGTTCTTTTATATAAACAAACCCATTTTCTTTTTTAGTTATACCATGGGATAATTTATTATCATTGATATAAAGATCACCATTGTCTAATGTGACAGTATCTCCAGGTATTCCAATCACTCTCTTTCTGAAGGTTATATTTTCACTTCGATGTTTAGGAGGGTGTCGAAAACGAATGACATCGCCATACTCTGGTGTATATCGCCCCGGTCGAACGCCACTTACCGTTGTCCAGTATTTACCTTCAAAGGTTGGCGCCATACTTAATCCTGTATTAGTATTGATTGAGCTAGAGAAAAAGTAAAATAGCACGAATATCCATAACGCAAGTGAAGTTGATATTGATAGAAGTAACTTAAAGCTCTTCATAACGGTTTCTCCTGCTGCAGTACTTCTCGGCAAGCATGGTAATACTGTAGTTTGCGGCAACAAATGAGCAGTAAAATAGCCCTAAAACGACAATGATTTCAATGATGTCATTGAAGCCACCATTGAATAGGTTTTTACAGAGTGAGTAATAGAGGAATAAGCTTAAGCTTAGAAAAATCGCAGCTATTGCCAGCAGAATCCATTCTACCTTTGATAAATTACGGTTCATTAATTTTACACCATAAAGAATAAAATAACAGGTAACGCAAGCAGTCGGCTAAATATTTTTAAAGGTCGATACCAATAAAAAGGAAGACGATGTACTAAGCTGTTTGATTTATAATTAAGGTGATAAAGCTCATCAATAAATGATCTTTTTATAGTGTCTATCACGGTTAAGCCTAATTGTATTTTTATTTGGAATAGTATTGTGGCAACAAAATCTGACATTTTCTGTCTAAAACAAAAAAAATTACTAAATTTAATGTTATCGAGTAGTATTTAGAACGCTATTGTTCGTTGTTATGTATTTGTGTTTCTTATAACTTGCTGATGTTGTATTTATAATGGTGTTTTAATATTGGAGGATCCAATATTGAACTTCATATGTGGTGGTGTTTGAACTTAATGTGCATAAACGTTCATTGCGTGTTTAATATCTTGTATTACATCAGTACGTAGCTGCTTTGGCTTTAGAATTTCAACGCAATCGGCATTGTTAATAAGCCATCTTTTGAAATCGACGCTATCCTGAGCTTGGGCTTTTACGATGTAGTGGTTTTGAGCTGTCTCTTCTATATTTTGACATTCACTGAGTTTGTACTCGTCGACAAATCGGTTTTTGCCATAAGTATCTCTTGTCATTTTTAAAAGCACTTCACAGGTTTCACCACCGTTGACCTTTTTACCATTGTTTGTTGAGAGGTAAGTTGTGAGGCAAAAATTCTCTTGATTACCCATAGAGAAGTTCTGACCTGAGTGAAGCTCAACATGGCTAATGTTATGCACAGTGTAGGTGCGATATTTACCGGGCATCGAACTGCTCTCAGCATTTTTTTTATAACGCTCTAATCCAACGAGGTAAAAGGCTTTTTGGTAAACGAAAGAGGCATAAGGGTCGACTTCGCAACGGCTTCCTTCATATTCAAATGAGACCACTTTACGATTTTCTAGCGCACTCTCGAGCTTACTTAGCACTGTGTAATCGGCCTTGGGAGCAACAACATCGTAACTGCTGACCTGTATTTTAAAAGGTGCCGAGTTTGATACGTTATTTGCTCTGGAAAGCAGTGTTAACGCTTCACTTAGTTTCGTTCCTGCGGACGGCAGTATACGTTCAAGTACTTGGCTACCTATGATACCTAGGATTGAGATAGATTCATTCAACCCTGGGTTCACATTGAACTCTGCGCCCTCTTTTACTTTATAGCGAGCCTTTGATGCGATTCCTTCTCGAACCAGAAGATCATTGTGTCCGTTTGGTCCGTCACCCTGAGCCCCATGATACTTGTATATCGAATCTAAGATGCGTTCTGCCCACTTTTGTTGGGCTTCTTTAGAGGTACCTCCACGGTAGTAAAAAGGCTCTTTTCGCACATCATCTAGGTACTCTTTTGACGTTATTCCTTGCTCTTTGGTTGAAAGTAAATTGAGGCAATGTAAGTAACAATAAAAATCACCGAACGCTTTTGCTGACACGTTATTCCTCCATCTCTAATTGATATTTATCGTATTTAATCACAAATTTATTTCACAGAATGGCAGAAAATCACACTTTTCATGTGGGATTAGATGAAACAGTTCATTTTTACGTCAGTTTTATCGCGTATTTTGTAACTGTTTGTAATGAGTGTGTTTTTTGAACGGAAATTACAAGGTTATCGGTAAAATTGAATCATTGCTCCCATAAATAAATGGTTGGTTGGATTGCCACTTTTTAATAATTGTGATTTGTTTTTTGTGGCTATTGAAGTCGGGTGCGAGAACAACTTGATTAAGAGTGCATTTTTAGAGGAAGGAGTCGATTAACTGTGTATTTTTAAAGGAGAGATATGCTGTTTCTTAGTTTGTTGAATTTTGAGAGTCATGCGCTGCTGCAATAAAAATACCCCGACGAGCGGGGTATTTTTGTTTGTCTTCTATTCAACTCTTACGCATAGCTTGTTTACCAAGCACCTAGGTAAGACTTGTAAGATTGTAGGCGAACTGTTGCTGCGCCAATCACGTCAATGAAGCCCCAGAAAGGATGCGGCTTCTCCGCTGAAATCCAAGCCGCGCCAGCGGCACCGATAGGAATGTTGTAGCCTTCTGGTTCAAAGATTTCTAGCACTACCGTACGACCTAAACCATTGCTGTTTTGAGCGACGTGCTGACCAACACTTTGTGGGCCTTGCAGTGGTGAAATACTTGATTCACCAGTACCTGCCGTAAAGCTGTGTACTTTGGCACGGAACACATGACCCGGATATGCATCGACAAAGAATTCCGCAAAATCGCCCACTTGCACGTAACCGTAAGTCTGGTCTGAGATACGCATCTCTAAGAACTTTTTGCTGGTGTTGTACAGGTGCATGTTGCCCATGACAGAGCCTTCAGCAATGTTCACAATCGATACTTGCCCATCAAACTCTGCTCGCACTGTTTTCTTCTCTTGCGCCCAATTCACTTTCTGTAAATCGGCTTTCAGTGAAGCCAGTTCTGCGTGCATCACGCGAAGATCTGAGTGGTACTTTTCAACATCACGAGCATTGAAGATCTCAGGCGACGTTTCTGCACGCTCTAAATCACGCGTCATCTGTTTGATCTGCTCTTCTTTCTGAACGATTGAAGATTCGATCTTCGCTTTGTCTGCTGCTGAGTCGATATCGACAAGTGTGTAGATCACGTCGCCTTTCTTTACCAATTGGTTGTGGTCAACGAACACTTCATCAATTTGCTGGCCGAAGATCGGTGACATTACTGCATGCGGCGCTTTTACCGTTGATGAGTTGGTCATATCTACCGGAGCCCAGAGACGAGAAACAATCGCCAATAGGCCTAGAATCACCACGCCACCAATCGCGGCCCAAGTGTAGTTCTTAATTGTTTTCTTTAGTGCGCCAGTCGCAAACAGGGACCATACAATCAGAATGTATGGGATCATCATCTCTTTCATTATGCGGCCTCTTTTCCAGTTGCTGTCTGCTCAGACTTAGTTTCTTCTGCTTGTTCACTATCGGACTTTTGAAGCTTCGGTTGAATACCACGGCGAATGACATCACTGATCGATTGACCGATGTGTTTCCAGTTAGCGAGAGCAATGACTAGAGCGATAACCCAGAACGTCTTGTTAATGAATAAGCCACAAAGCGAGAGTGCAAATACAATCTGTACATGGGCACTTTTGTGCTCTTTCGCCTTGTGCACACCGAGCTCATGGATTTGCCACATACCGTAGATAGCAGCGAATACAACCGCGAGAGTTACGGAGAACAAGTAACCGGAGAAGTACTCGCTTTGGAAGAAGTTCATCATCATTTCGTTCGGGTGGTTATTGAACTGAGAAAGGTCGATGTCTTTGGAGTGAATTGTACCCATAGGAGCAAGCGCCCAAGCACCAGCAAACATCAGGGCCATAAATAGGCAGAATTTGACGAGAACCATCACGACGGCCCCAACTTTCTGCAGAACAATTTTAAGAATTTTCATATCTCAACCTAAATAATAAGGAGAGAGAAAGTGCAGTCTTGGTACAAGACTTTTAGATGACATCTGCAAGAGGTGTTGAATACCAGTGAGCGATACCGCCGACTGAAATCAAAAGTATTGGATGACAATTAAAAATCGCTTTGCCCAAAGAGACAACGCATTCTCGCGAAAACAGTGCTAAAAACACCGAGCGAAATCATTCTTAAACTAGAGTCAACCATTGCGAAGTTCGGTTGTTACAGTAGCTTTTTGCGCCGTCGTCCATGGTGCTTGCAACACTGTTATCTACACATTTTTAGGTTTTCTATGTCGGTCAAGAATTGATTTGTAGGGGAAATAATAGGAAGTGTGAAGGGCGCTATCTACCCAGTATGGCGATATTGAACTATCGTAATTACGATAGGTTTAAAGGGTATTAGAACGGTAAGTGGATTTATTTGAACGGGCTCAAACTCGGCTTATAAAATATGTCTACTAAATTAGCCTGGATCATAGAATCGGTTATAAAAGTATCAATAAGTCTGAAAAAAAATATTGGATACTCCGAATAGTCTAGGGTGGGGTTTGAGTAGATTAAGCTATTCTGGCACTACGAATAGCGTTGGATTCCCAATCTGACGAATGTGGCAGCTATTCGTCACAGTGAGTTGTTCTTATATTTCTGCTCTTTACCACATGCTGCTCCATTCTCAGTTTGGACTAACGAGCGATAATTGACCGTTCCATTCTATCGGTTTTACGATAAGATAATTCAATCTATCGCCTATTGAGTAAAGAATCATGAGTAATGACATTCCGAACTTTAACTTGTTAGCTGTATTTTCTGCGGTGATGGAGCAGGGCAGTTTGAGCAAAGCAGCCGATCACTTGAATACCAACCAATCGACAATAAGTACCTCCTTGGCGCGGTTGAAGAAGGAAGTTGATCAAGAGTTGTTTGTGCGCAAGGGACGGGGAGTGGTCCCAACTGCTTATTCGCAAAGCCTGTACGAGAAGATCAAAGCACCGATACAAGAACTCAACGGCGTTTTCCAAGGCATGGCATCGTTTGACGAAATGACGGCGGAGCGCAAGTTCGCGGTGTCGATTCCAGAGCACTTACAATGGTTACTGTTGAATCGGTTCTTGGAATTACCAAACCAAGGCCTTTCGTTAGAGGTGTATGATCAAGCGGATTCGGACGATCAAGTACATGAAGATCTGCTGACGCAAAAGTTTGATGCGATGATCGATATCGTATTGCCAGAACACCCGAGCACGGTGAGTGAGAAGCTATACGAGAGTGAGGTAGTGATCATCTGCCGAAACGGTCACCCTAGAATCAAAGGTGAGCTCACGCTTGATCAATACTTGAGTGAGAAGCATGCCGTGCTTGATCGAACGCGCCGACAAGTGAGAAGCCTCAATCACTACACATCACTGGATTTGTCTCAGCGGAAGATCATGATCCATGGCAGTTCTCTGTTCAGCAATTTATTACTGTGCAGTCAATCCGATTGCATTACAGTAGCCCCCCTTTCTATGGCGATTCAGTTCAAAGAGCGCCTCGATTTACAAATTTTCAAGCCTCCTTTTGATTGTGAGCCTATTCCTCATCACCTGATCTGGCTAAAAAAACAGAATAATGATCCCGCGCATAAGTGGCTCCGAGAACAGGTTATTAATACGGTAGATGAGATGTCAAAGGAGTTGAACAGCTGGAAGGCTTCATACTAGCGTTACTTGCAACTTTGATATTTTCTTCAGATTAATCCTTTATAACAAAAAATTATCATATTGAGAATTTATGATAATTTCCTTTATTTGTAGCCAACTCGTATATTGACCCCATCAGGTAAGTGGATGGTCTCCACTTCAATTATATCGGCCTGCGTCACTGGGCTAAAAAGGGCGAAATATGAAATTCCTACACACAATGATCCGAGTTACTGATTTAGACAAGTCTATCGAGTTCTACACCAAGGTATTGGGAATGAAGGAACTTGAACGTCATGAAAACAAAGACTACCGCTACACATTGGTTTTTGTTGGCTACGAGCAAGGCGGCACGACTATCGAGCTAACATACAACTGGGATACTAACGAGTACGAGATGGGCAGCGCGTTTGGTCATCTGGCATTGGGTGTAGAAGATATTTACGCAGCATGTGACAAGATCAAATCGCTAGGTGGCAACGTCACTCGCGAAGCGGGCCCAGTAAAAGGTGGTTCAACGCACATCGCATTTATTACTGACCCAGATGGCTACCAAATCGAACTGATTCAACTAGGTTAATCGAGGAAATGACAATGACAAATGCACTATTTCAACCAATTCAACTTGGTAATATCGAGCTTAAAAACCGTATTGTTATGCCTCCGATGACACGTTCTCGTGCAACGCAACCTGGTAACTCAGCTAACGATATGATGGCGACTTACTACGCTCAACGCGCTACTGCAGGTCTGATTATTGCTGAAGGTACACAAATCTCACCAATGGGTCAGGGCTATGCTTGGACACCTGGTATCTATTCTGACGAGCAGATCGCTGGCTGGAAAAAGGTAACGGACGCTGTACATGAAAAAGACGGCGTAATCTTCGCTCAGCTTTGGCACGTAGGTCGCGTTACGCATCCAGATAACATTGGCGGTGAGCAACCTATTTCATCTTCTGCACTAAAAGCAGAAAATGTAAAAGTATTCATCGATAACGGTACTGATGAACCGGGTTTTGTAGACGTTGTTGAACCTCGTGAGATGACCAAAGAAGACATCAAAGAAGTGGTTGAACAGTATCGCCAAGCTGCACTTAATGCGATCGAAGCAGGCTTTGATGGCATTGAACTTCACGCGGCAAATGGCTACCTGATTAACCAGTTCATCGACTCAGAAGCAAACAACCGTACTGACGAATACGGTGGCTCTATCGAGAACCGCCTACGCTTCTTAGGTGAAGTGGTTGAAGCTATGGTTGAAGCGATTGGTGCTGACCGTGTTGGTGTTCGTCTTGCGCCGTTTACTTCATTGAACGGTACGGTTGATGCAACGCCAGTTGAAACGTACACAGCGGCAGCAGCGCTACTTAACCTATACAAGATTGTTTACCTACACATTGCAGAAGTTGACTGGGACGGTGCACCAGAAACGCCAAAAGCGTTTAAAGCAGCTGTTCGTGAAGCTTATGATGGTGTACTGATTTACGCAGGTAAATATGACAGCGAGCGCGGTGAAAAAGCGGTGGCTGAAGGTGTAACGGACATGGTTGGTTTTGGTCGTCCATTCGTTGCTAACCCTGATTTACCAGCTCGTATTCAAAATGGTTACCCGCTAGCGGCGCACGATCCAAATACACTGTTTGGTGGTGCTGAAAAAGGCTTAACAGACTACCCAGCATACGCAGGCTAAAAACAGCTGCTTGAAGCAGAGTATTGAGATAGTATCTTGATCCTGTTGAATGTTTATAAAAAGCAACCTGGCAGAGTCGGGTTGCTTTTTTCTTTATTGGACCGAATAAAATGATGAACGTGAAAGCGATGCGTGGGGAATTGTATCTCCTATTTGCCACCCTGTTAGCCGGGGTCGGATGGATTGCATCTAAGCTGGTGGTATTAGAAATGCCAGGACCAGTGTTCATTGGTGTGCGGTTTGTTGTGGCAAGCCTGATTCTACTTCCGTTTTGTATTCACCATATTCGCAAGCTCTCTTTTAAGCAGATTCTATCTCTTTGCGGAGTGGGTTTGCTGCTATCGGCTTCATTACAGGTGTGGGTATTTGCGGTTTCGGTGACAGAGACTTTATCTGAAGGGGCATTTATCATGAGCCTCGCGATGATCATTGCGCCATTTGTCTCTTGGGTGCTGTTTCGAGTCAAACCTAATCGCGCCTTTTGGATGTCATTTCCGATTGCGATAATTGGTATGTTATTGCTCACCTTGACCAACGGTTGGCACGTCGAACAAAGTCAGCTCTATTTCTTATTGGCTTCTATGCTGCTGTCCATTCACTTTGTAATGAATAAGCGTGTGATCACCAATATTAAGCCTATCGCGTCAATCTGTGTGCAGCTATTTATTGTGGGTGTGAGCGGTTTAGCGTTCGCTTCAATGACGGCTCAACCTGAGTTCGAGATTACTAAAACCTTGGCTTTCTGGTTTATAGTTTCAGCGGTTGTGGCGACTTCTATTCGTTACTTATTGCAAACAGTAGGGCAGCATTCAGTGAACATGGAAGTGGCGGCGCTGATCATGATTCTAGAGCCGGTTTGGACACTATTACTCAGCGTGAGTATGTTGGGTGAAACCGTTGAGATGCAAAAGCTATTAGGTGGAGCGGTGATCATTGCTTCCCTGTTTTGCTACATTAAGTGGTCACGAAAATAAGAAAACCCTCGTCTAGGGCGAGGGTCTATTGGACTGCGTTATTCAGCGGTAGCTGCTGAGTTGGCGTTAAGCTAAATAGCCGCGACCATTTTCTTAAGCAAGCCGATCATCTGTTGCTGCTCATCAGCATCTAATGCGCTCATCAACTCTTTGTTTACGCGAGCGGGTACTGGAATGATATCTTTTTCGAGCTCCTTGCCCTTTTCTGTAAGATAAATTCGGAAAGAACGACGGCTGTTTGGATCCGCTCTGCGTTCGACAAGATCAAGCTTTTCCAATTTATCTAATGTGCGTGTCGTTGTTGAATTTTCTACTTTTGATTTCGCGGCGATATCACGTTGTGTCAGCCCTTCTTCTTCCCAAAGGCACATCAAGGTCGGCCATAATGCGATGGTTAGTCCATACTTTTTCAATTCTACATCGAAATCTTTGCTCGCCTTATTAGCGACGACATTTACTAACCAACCAAAGCTATTTGGTCTGTCAAATTCTTCTGGCATTGCTTGTTACCTAACTCTTTATGACATAACAACTATTGTCATCGTAACTAATACCGATGCAATTAGCACCAACAATGCTTTGCTATTTGATGAAAAAGCTAATTGAGTGCCACTTTCGAAACTTTCCACTGACGGGTTGTGGTTTTGCTTGCCTGTGATCATGGCTAACACCAGTGGTTTTGAACGTAACTTGTAAGTCATGATTGCCAATAGGTGCAGAACGACGCAGACCACTAACATACGCGCTGCAATGCCGTGCACCACGCCTGAAACCTCAAATACGCCATCGGTAAGAACGAGTTCCGAGCCCGGGGTCGCATCAAAGAAACCTGCAATAACAAGGCCTGTAATACATTGGATGAACAAGGTGGTGATCATACCGATGACCATCCAAGCACCTAATGGGTTATGCCCTGGCTTTGGCTGGATTTTCCCTCGTAAATATTGGAAAGCAGAGCGAGGAGAGCTAACAAATTGTGAGAATCGGCTAGTGTCACTTCCAATGAATCCCCAAACCAATCGCCATAAAATTAGGCTAAACAGTGCGAGCCCAAGATAAATATGTGGGCCATTGCCACTAAAACCTGATGCGGCTAAGCCAATGAATAGTAGTGCTTGTAACCAGTGATACAGTCGAGTTGGTAGATCCCAAATTTTCATAGTTCATTTCCCAGTTGTCGTTTACGAAGTGAGATTAATTTACACAACAACAGTTGCGATCGCAACTGTTGTTGTGTAAATTAAATACATCTCATCGATTCGAATTGAAAGATCAGCCAATCAATCAACCAATAAACAGGAGTGACACTATGAAAAAACTGACTATCGCTTTACTTATCGCAGTGCCAATGAGCACTATTGCCGCCACTGAAGCGGTCGACAATCGCCAACAGGCTTTTAGCTCAATAGAAAAACTCAATAAGCAAGTGTCTTCAGAATTAGGGAATCGAAATACAGATTGGCAAAAGGTTGAGGGACTAAGTGATAACTTGCTAGAGCATGGACTCGTACTCACCAACAGTTTTGCTGTGAGTGATAAGGGCGGTAAAGCGAAAGACGCGGTATGGAGCAAGCCTGAGAAATTTAACCAACTGATGTTACAGATGAATCAAGGTTTTATTGAGTTACAGCAAGCCAGTCTTGAGCAGGACAAAAGCAACGCTGAGCGGGGTTTAGACTCGGCCAATAATACATGCCGAGCTTGTCACCGTACTTATCGCTCTCGTTGGTAGTTTTTTCTTGAGGTTCTATAAACAGAAAGCCTGTACGGATCGAGTCGTGACAGGCTTGGGGGAATCATCGGTTAGATATAATGGCTTTAAAAAGGCCACAGCTTGGGCTAGATATTTTCACCTAAGCTAAAGTAGGCTAGTACTTCATTTTCGTTGTTATAGGTGAAATCCATTCGCACATTGATACGCTCTTGGCGCATTAAACGATAGCGTAGCCCGAGACCAACCATAGTAAGCAGGTCACCATCGTCAAAGCTATGATAAGGGTCGGTTGGATTCAGCCTTTCACCAAATACCTTGCCTACACCCGTTAAACCTACCACCGCAACGTTGTTCAAAAAGTTAATGGACGAGCCGGAAATCGAGTAGCGATATTCCATTTCAAGATTGGTCATGTGCGAAGCAATATGATCACCCGCGACGAAACCACGTTGAACATTTCGCCCTTGTCGGCCATAGGTGCTGTACGCACTGCTTGGAGCATTTTCAGCATCCAGTAGATAGCGAGTCACCCAGCGACTTGCGATGATGTGATTGTCATCGTGCGTTAAGCTGTAGAACAGTCGGTAATCAGAAAAGAGCGAAGAGTAGGCCGCATCTTTGTCATTACCAAGCCACTCGCCATGGTCTTCATAGGTCAGCTCGAATAGAAAGCCATGATAAGGGTAGTAGTAGTGCTCTCGCTCATCCCACAAGAAAGAGAACTTTGCTCCTGTGTCGGCTTGGTACTCTTCACTAAACCCGGTGAGTTTGAGTAAAAGTTTGTCACGCGGTGTATCGGCAAGATAGCGGCGGTGGAGTAGTCTAAACCCATCCCAAGATAGATGCTGTCGTAGACTTTGAAATAGAAATCACCATCGAACGTGTACTCTTGGTGGTTAGTATCGACCAAATCGACCAAGGTAATGTTGGTACTAGAGAAGCCCATTTCACCGCTAAATCGAATTGAATCCCCTTGCAATAAGAGTTCAGCATTGCCTTTGATGTAATAGCTATCATTCTGCGTATAAGTCAGCGTCGCAGATAACGTTGATGCGTTCTTTGATTCGCCGTCAGCGTAGAAGTTATAGATAGGAACGACGGAAATGCCTGTATCTACACTTGGATCGTAAAAGGGAATAGCAATGACACGAAATTGGTCATCCAGTTCAGGTTCTTGTGATTCTCGAGTATCAACCTCGAAAGCTGAACTTGAGAAACTGGCAACAGAAGATAAGAGCGCTGTTGTCCACAAAGAGAGTTGAGTCATGGTTAGAGTTACGTCCAATGTAAGTTGATCGCAATGCTGGAGAAGCTTGCAGATCAGGAGCATAACACGTCATTGAGACTGATGAATAGCGAGGATAGGGTTGGTTATATAAATATACCGTACACCAATAAGTACAGTTGATAATATTGATAGTTATAAATGGCGAGACTGAGTCTCACCATTTGCTGCAATTTTCGGTGCGATTTATTCGTTGATCGTGACTTTTGTAATCACAATATCTTCACAAGGTACATCTTCGTGACCCCAGCGAATTGTCGTTGGTTCAGCTGCAATCTTATTTACTACATCCATACCTGCCGATACTTTACCGAATACTGCGTAACCCCAACCTGCGTTCGTAGTCGAGGTGTGATCCAGGAAGTCGTTGTCATCAAGGTTGATAAAGAACTGTGCCGTAGCAGAATGTGGTGCATCAGTACGTGCCATCGCCACAGAACCAATCACGTTCTTTAGGCCACGGTTTGCTTCATTTACGATAGGCGCACGTGTTGGTTTTTCTGTCATGTCGATAGTGTGACCACCACCTTGAATCATGAAACCTTCAATAACACGGTGAAATGTCGTGCCTTCGTAGAAACCGTCTTGGCAGTATTTAAGGAAGTTTTTCGACGTTACTGGTGCTTTTTCAAGGTTCAGTTCAATTTCAATGTCGCCAAAGTTGGTAGTCAGAGTGATCATAAAGGTCCCAATATTTGAGTGCTAAGGGTTTGGAGTACGAGTATTTTCAGTACAACAACATAGTCGATGACTTAATAAAGTGCAGTATATGAAAAATTGCTGCGGATGCCAGTGAACAATAGCGCGAGTCTTTAATTTACATGCGCTCTGAGAGCCGATAGAGATAAAAAAGCCAGTGATGAGTTCACTGGCTTGGAGATGAAACGTGACTTAGAGCGTTAGCAGATAGTTAACGAGCTGGTTGTACTCTTCGTAGCTTTTGATTTGGTCCGGCTTTACGATGTACTTGTTATTGACCAGTACACCAGGAACGCCGGTTAGCGTGCTCGCATCAAATTGCTGATCAAAGCGTTTCTGCATCGAGTTAACCGCAAAGCTGTTGTATGCCGCGTCAAACTTCTTAGCATCGACACCGTTATCAATGAATACTTGGCGTAGTTCAGCCTCGTCGCGTGGTGTCTTTTGTTTCTCATGGATCTGAGCGAACATAGCAGGAACCATGCTCTCTTCAGCATCCAGCGCAATCATTGTTGCGTAAGCTTTGGCCATCGGCACAGCCATATTGTTACCCATAAAAGCGACGTGAACTTTTTGGAAGTTTGCTGTTTCCGGTAGGTCTTCTTTTAGGTACTTAATTACCCCTTCGAATTTGTAACAGTGTGGGCAGTAGAAAGAGAAAAATTCAGTCACAACTGGCTTTTCTGCTTTTGCTACATCAAGGATCTTGTAGTGAGTGCCTTCTTCAAACTGAGCGGCGTTGATTGAAGCGCTCATAATTAGAGCAGCAAAAAGGCTAAATAGTTTTTTCATGTGTTTATTTCCTAAATTTGGGTGTCGTTAAGCACAGCAAAACTGCTGTTTTTGGGTGGCATGGATTGCCAATTTGGGACAAACGATTAAGAAATAGGGGGGCGATAAGGTGCTTGAGGCGCAATAATCGCTTTGTGTGAAGGCTCTTTTTCAATGAGAGCCAAAGAGGCAATTTGAGTATCGAAGGACTCAGACACAATCAATGGTGGCATTTTCAACAAGCAGACTGAGCGACAACAATGATGTTCAATGTTAGCTTGGGCGATTGGCTGTGAATGCGAGATACTGTTTGACGGCGTTGATAGATGTTGAGATGCCACGATATTGTTACCCGCAATGCTATCCACACTGATGGTGGCCATTAACATCGCAAGCAGCATAAAAACGTGTACCCAAATTTTGCTTATCAACTTTGGCATGAAATAGTGGTCTTTGTATCTGAACAACGGCTGAAATAAATCAGATTCTGCAACTGGCAAACCGCTCAGCCACAAAACGAGCAAATCATACCTCACTCGTTTGTCTATCTCTAATTAAAACCCGGCAAAACTTAGCAGGGCTCAACTTTTATTTGGCCTGATACTGTTTGAGAAACATCTCAACCGTTGAGTTCACGATGATGTGCTTGTGCTGTGTGTCGGGAGAAGGGGCATGACCAATGATCTGCGGCCAAAAAGCGAACGACTTAATGAGTGCAATGAATTGAGTTGAAGCAAACAGAGGGTCGAGCTCGACTAAGCGACCATCGGCCTGCGCAGCTTTTATCCAAGTCGTCAGTCCACTCTCTGCTTGAGAGTATTTCTCCATTGCTTGGCTCGCAAGTTCCGCATTATGGAAGTACTCAGAGAAGAGCACGCGAGATAAGTCGATAAAGCCTTCAGACTCTAACAGCTCTAGTTCTTGATTCGCGATTGATGCGAGTTGTTGTTCAAGAGGCAGCTCAGCTTGATAAGGGAAGTGCGTGGCGGCGAGCGTTTTACTCCAAATACTGTCTAGAATCTCCTCGAGAAGCAGCTCTTTACTGGCAAAGTGGTTGTAGACGGTGCGTTTAGATACTTCTGCTCGGCTCGATATTTTATCCATACTGGTGGCCTTATAACCGTGCTCAGTAAATTCTGCGATAGCAGCGGCAACGATCGATTCTCGTTTTCTTTGGCTCAGTGTTTTCTTTACAGTCATTTGGGTACTACTCAATATGTCGCGGTTAGCATTGCATACGTTAATTTTACACCACGAAGTTTACTTTTAGAACTCCCACTATGGTTTTGGTAATTGGAGTGTTAGCAACTGAATCGCTATGCAATGTAACGTGGGTATCATAGAATCAAGACGTATTCGAATTTTATTGATATCAACGGAAGAGAATAAATAATCAATGAGTAGTATTTTAGAGTGTATTCGTACAGTTGGACGAGGTGAAAGAGGGCGTAAGCCTTTATCGTTCGAACAAGCCTACCGCATCATGGATGAGTATTTAAGCGGACAGGTCGGCGACGACCAGATGGCTATGCTACTGATGCTAATTCGTGTGCAGAACGAAACCAATGAAGAAATTGCTGGCTTTGTTAAAGCGTTTCAATCTCGAGTGCCCGATTTAGGGGCAGATATTGATTGGCCGTGTTATGCCGGTAAGCGTAATGAAAGCGCTAGTGGTAAGCCTTGGAACTTGCTGGCGGCTAAGATCTTGGCGGATAACGGCTACAAGGTATTAATGCACGGTTACATGGACAAGCCGAGCGGTAGAACGCACGTAGAAAGCCATTTGCAAGATGTCGGTGTGCAATGTGCTGATAACCCTGAACATGCTAAGTCGATCCTTGAGCAAGATGGCATTGCTTATTTGCCGTTGGCTAATTTTGCTCCTGAAGCGCAAACCATGATTGGTTGGAAGCATCGTTATGGATTGAGAACGCCGATCAATACGGTGGTTCGAGCACTGAACCCTGGTGGTGGCCGTTTAGGCTTACGTGGTAGCTTCCACCCTGGCTTCCCACAGCTTCATGCTGAAGTTGAGCATGTGATTGGCAACAAATCTCATTCGGTTATCTCTTTCAAAGGAATGAACGGTGAGTCGGAATACAATCCTAAAGTGAGTCAAACGGTATGGATGAGCTCTCCTGATAAAGTTGAGTCTTTTTATTGGGAAGAGATGATGAACTCAGATCTGCCACTGCCGAGTGAATGTGTACTCGGGACGCCGGCTGAAGAGATGACGTTGATGGCAAACACAGTGGTCGATAGTATGACAGCAATTTTGTTTGCGGAGACGCATGACAAAACTGAGGCCTACCAAAAAGCCGTACGCCTATGGCATGAGTACTGTGCACGTTAGTTGAAAGACTATAGAGCTTGTAAGAGAAGGTCAGCGATTGTTGGCCTTTTTTGTATCGGGTGTTTCGGTTAAATGCTCAGGACAGAACGACTACTTAACTCGCATCAGCCGGTGCATTTTGTCTTCGAATTGAATCTCGATAACTTGCGATATCTTCATTTTATCAACACGATCGAGCATCTTGGTTTGATAGTCGCGTTTTTTCATCCACTCTAGTGGCTCTTTAAAGCCATCCTCATTTATGACAAATGATTGGTCAGTAATCGAATTTTCAAAGATATGAACCACCCAAATGCGGGACTGAAAATCCAGCAATGCACTGAAGTAAGTTTTGATCTTGGAGGTGGCGGTGGATAAAGACATACGAGACCGAATAAAGAGGAGAACGTGTTGTTTATCAAGTATACCGTTTGTTGCTAAAGCTTGTCAGTCTGAATTCGGCAACCACTCGAACATGGCTGCCGTATAGCGAAGGGGTAGTGTGTGAGTTGTTACTTGAGGAACATGCCGAAATCGATTTCTTGCTCTTTTTGGTATTTGACGAGCTTCACTCTCAAGTTGTGTTGCGCCGCCATATCAATCGCTAAGCTCGACATGCTTTTTATCTCTTGTACACAGCGAGAAATGAGTGGCTTCTGTTGGTTATCAACCGTTGCAATCAGTGTGGTTTCTGTACCGTCGTGATGAGTATAAACATACGCGTACATGGTGTTGTCGTGTTGCATAAACGTCCTAAATCGGGCTTTTCTAATTATTAGTGTGATGAAGGTTACAGGGTTTATCTATTCAAGCCACTATGGCTGAGTAAGGTTAAGCAAGAGAAAGTAAGACTTTGTAAGGGCTCTTTTTTTACTTTTTTTGGATGTTTGAAAGTGCGCTCAACCCTTTATCTGCCTTGCTTTTTTGTCTTGTTAGGTTTTGCCTATCAATAAAATTGCTGAAATCCATTTAGTAAAATCAAGATTTTAGACAACAATTAAATGAAAGAAGCAGATAAAAACATGACGCAAAGTATTTAGGGAGAACGCTATGCATTCAATTAAAGTGAAAGATTACATGACGCAGCAGGTTGTGACATTCACTCCTGATATGCCGTTAAGTCTAGCGTTAGACAAAGTGATGAGCAGTCATCACATGGGTGGACCAGTTATTGATGACAATGAACAAGTGATTGGTTTCCTTTCTGAGCAAGATTTATTAGAGAAGCTAGTTAAGGTTAGCTATTTCTGCCAAGACACACATATTGTTGGTGATTGTATGTACCAAGAGGTGCTATCAGTCGCACCAGACTTATCCATTATCGAATTGGCAGATATGATGCAAGTAGGCAAACCGAAAGCTTACCCTGTCATCGACAATCAGAAACTGGTCGGCATTATCACTCGAACCGATGTTTTAAGAGCAATCGGCAAGAACTTAGATGAATGTTTCCAACATCCTGTATAGTAGCGTGTTAAGAACGATTATTTTTCTCAACACCCTGAAATAAAAAAGGCGCACTAGCGCCTTTTTCTTCGTGGAGTTTTTCTAATTAGACCTGTTTGTCGGTCTATAGGTTTAGCCTGTGGTGTTTCAGCTTTTGGAGGTTTCATGTCAAACCAAACTGCAAAGTTTGTAGAAGGCTCAACGATGCGCCACATCTTGGTGATGTCGGGAGCAGGCTCAGTCGGCTTGATGGCATTGTTTGTGGTCGACCTGCTCGATATGCTGTTTATCAGTATGCTAGGTCAGGTTGAACTGGCTGCTGCGGTTGGTTTTGCTGGCACACTCACTTTCTTTTCTACTTCTGTGTCGATTGGTACTTCCATTGCTATGGGGGCGTTGGTTTCAAAAGCGATAGGCTCAAAAAATAGAGACCAAGCTAGAAACCTCAGCACTAGCATTATGCTAACCGCGTTTGTCATTAGCTCAACCGTCACTGCTGTTATGTACGCTTATATCCCAGAGTTATTGGCAGCCATTGGTGCGAAAGGCTTAGCCGCTGAGCGCGCACAAGCGTATTTGCAGATTTTGTTACCGAGTGGCCCGTTTTTAGCGCTTGCGATGGCGGCCGGTGCTGGCCTAAGAGCTGCGGGTGATGCCAAACGCTCTATGTGGGCGACATTATCGGGAGGGATCGTAAATGCGATCTTAGATCCTCTGTTTATTTTTGGCTTTGGTTGGAACATTGAAGGGGCGGCTATCGCCTCTGTGGTGGCGCGTTTTTCGGTTCTGTTCTTCTCACTTTATCCTTTGATTCGCAGTCACGAGCTGGTGGCTCCACCATCATTTGTGCAGTGGCGCATCAATATCCGTCCAATCTTAGCAATCGCAATCCCTGCGATCATTACTAACACCGCGACACCTATCGGCAATGCCATTGTCACGACAGGTATTGCACAATATGGTGAAGACTTCGTTGCGGGTTTTGCGGTGATTGGTCGTTTAACGCCGGTGTGTTTTGCGGTAATTTTTGCCTTGTCTGGCGCGGTAGGGCCAATTATTGGTCAGAACTTTGGTGCCGAGAGAATGGACAGAGTAAAAGAGACGCTCAATAACTCTCTATTTGTAACCACTGTGTACACCATTGTGGTTTGTGTCCTGTTGTACTTCCTACAAGATCTCGTGATTCATGGCTTTAGTCTGCAAGGGGACGCGGCGATCATTGTTGCTGCTTTCTGTACCTATGTGGCCATTACTTTCATCTTTAACGGCGCACTGTTTGTCGCGAACACCTCGTTTAATAACCTAGGTAAGCCGCTGTATTCGACCGCTCTGAATTTAGGTAAGGCGACACTTGGTACCTTGCCTTTCGTATATTTAGGTTCTCAATGGTATGGCGCGTTAGGCGTTCTTTACGGACAAGCGCTGGGTAATATTCTGTTTGGCTTGTTGGGTGTTTTAGTACTTCGTTACCACATCTCTGAATTGATGCAGGGATCTAATGTCGAGCCAGTTGAAGATGACGTGTCTATCGTAAGTTTGAATACACAGCCTTTCTGTTCTCATGATGCAGTGCTGATTGATGATGTTTCAGCGAACAGAGAAGAGTGTGCCGAACTGAAGCCTCAATAATAGTGACTTACTTGGTCGAGACTGTTAAATAAATTGTATTAACCGAAAACTTCTTCTTGACCTTGGAGCTACCTCCAAGGTTTATACTTTCGATGAACTTGGGGTTGGTTACTTTAATGACTGAGTAGCCACTCCAAGGGTATTGGAATATTAAGGAGATACATTATGTGCGCAAAACACGCAGCGTGCCGCTCAGTAAAAGTGGACGTTCAACCACAAGCAGCCGCAACAAGCTGCTCTAGCCCTAAAATTTCAAGCATTACTGCAGCTGGTACATCATCAGCATGTTGCAGCTCTTCTTCAACGACAGTCGCGTCATCGGGTGATGGCTGTTGTAGTTCAGACAGTGGAGAAGAAGACAGTCAGTCCTCAACGATAACGAACGATGCCCAATTTTCTAAAAGTTGGTTGGTTTCCGGAATGGACTGTCCAGCTTGTGCCAGAAAAATAGAAAAAGCGATCAGTAATATCGACGGTGTAATTCAAGCGAAGGTGCTCTTTGCTACCGAAAAACTGGTTGTGAAATATAACAATGAAAGTCTTGCTGACACCATCGAACAAGTCTCTATCAACACTGGCTTCCCGTTAACGGAAGTGGGTTCTAAGAAAGAAAAGCAACAACCAGAGACATTTTGGCAAGCGCATATCCAACCTAATTTACAGATCATAGCGATAGCCGCTGCGATGCTGTTCGCGGCGTTACTGAAAAGCTCAGCGCCTCAATTAAGTGAAGGTTTATTCATCGCGACCTGTCTACTTGGACTGTATCCGGTCGCTAAGAAAGCCGTTCAGCTCGCTCGCTCGGGAACTCCTTTCGCGATAGAAACCTTAATGAGTGTGGCTGCACTGGGTGCGCTATACCTTGGCGAGACCGCAGAAGCGGCAATGGTATTACTTCTTTTCTTAATTGGTGAACGCTTAGAGGCTTTTGCTTCTTCAAGAGCAAGAAGCGGCGTTCAAGCGCTAATGGCGTTAGTGCCTGAGAATGCGACCAAGATTATTAACGGTGAACGTGTTGAAGTAGCAGTAAGCGAATTGGTACCTGGCGATGTGATTGAAGTGGCTGCGGGTTCTCGTTTGCCAGCAGACGGTCAGTTGATTACCGATGCTGCGAGTTTTGACGAAAGTGCGTTGACTGGCGAGTCTGTGCCTGTGGAGCACACCCAAGGTAATAGCATCATGGCTGGTGCTGTGGTAGTCGATAAAGTGGTGCGCATTACGATTACCTCGAAACAAGGTGAGAACGCCATTGACCGTATTCTTCACCTGATTGAAGAGGCGGAATCGCGTAAAGCGCCATTGGAACGTTTCCTTGATAAGTTCAGTCGTTGGTACACACCATTGATGATGGTGGTCGCTTTGCTTGTCATCATCACGCCACCATTATTATTTGCTCAATCGTGGGAAACATGGGTGTACCGTGGTCTAGCACTACTGTTAATCGCGTGCCCTTGTGCCCTTGTTATTTCAACACCTGCGGCGATCACTTCTGGTTTGGCTGCGGCAGCAAAACGCGGCGCGCTAATTAAAGGCGGTGCAGCACTTGAGCAGCTTGGTAAGATCGAAACTATTGCTTTCGATAAAACAGGCACACTGACTGAAGGTAAGCCTCAGGTGACTGATATTGAGCCACTAGCAGGTTGGCAGAAAGATGCGATGCTTCGTGTGGTTGGCGCTATTGAGGTTGGCTCTACTCACCCATTAGCAAAATCGCTGGTGGCAAAAGTTGAAGAATTAGGCATTGATATTCCAGAGTCTCACAACAAGAAAGCGCTGATTGGTAGTGGCGTGGAAGGTGACGTCGATGGTGTGAAATATCGAGTGCTTGCGCCATCTAAGCTTAATTTCGCTTTGGATGCACAGGTATCTAAGCAAATCGAATCGCTAGAAGATGAAGGTAAAACCGTCGTTGTTGCATTAGAGGTTAAAGATTCTGAGCAAGCTGCCAATGCGATTGGCTTGATTGCATGGCAAGACACATTACGCAGTGATGCGAAGTTTGCGATTGAGCGCCTGAATGGTCTCGGTATTCAATCCATTATGCTGACAGGGGATAACCCGCGCAGTGCTGCCGCGATCAGTGGCAAAGTTGGCATGCAGTACAAAGCGAGTCTGCTTCCAAGTGATAAGGTGTCTTATGTACAAGAGTTGTCTCAACAGTCGCATGTAGCCATGGTCGGAGATGGCATTAACGATGCGCCCGCGATGAAAACCGCGCATGTCGGTATCGCAATGGGTGGGGGCACAGACGTTGCTCTGGAAACTGCTGATTCAGCACTGACTCATAACCGTCTAACTGAATTACCAGCAATGATTGAGCTGTCGCAAGCGACCATCAATAATATCCGTCAAAACGTCGCTCTGGCTCTTGGCTTGAAAGGTGTGTTCTTAGTGACGAGTTTGTTTGGTATTACGGGGTTATGGGTAGCGGTTCTGGCGGACAGCGGTGCAACAGCACTGGTGACATTGAACGCATTACGCTTACTACGATTCAAGTCTAAATCTGATTAAATCTAACGCTCTTATATAAAGTTGCCTACTATATAAACGCCTTTAGCGGTAATACGTTAAAGGCGTTTTTTGTCTCATTAGTATGCAACACAGGTGCTTACATTGCTTATTTTTGTGATGCCAATCGGTTTTTCGTGAAACTTGAAATCTTGTTGCGATCATTCATGTGACGGGTGTCACTTCATTTTGTGGTGAGCTTGGTTAGAGTGTGTTCGTACCCCACGAATTTACTATGAGCTTAAATAAGGGTAAAAAGCCCAATAAGCCAAAAGGAGCGAACTATGTCTCAAGCTGTTTTCCATTTAGGTGTTACTGAAGCAGATCTTAACGGTGCTACTCTTGCGATCATTCCAGGTGATCCTGCTCGTGTACAAAAAATTGCAGAAGAGATGGAGAACCCAGTATTTCTTGCTAGCCATCGTGAATACACACTTTACCGCGCAGAACTAGACGGTAAGCCAGTGGTTGTATGTTCAACAGGTATCGGTGGTCCATCTACCTCTATCGCTGTAGAAGAGCTAGCTCAATTGGGTGTTCGCACTTTCCTACGTGTTGGTACTACTGGTGCTATCCAACCTCACGTAAATGTGGGTGACATGATTGTTTCTACTGGTTCTGTTCGTCTAGACGGCGCTAGCCTACACTTTGCTCCAATGGAGTTCCCAGCAGTTGCTGACTTCGAAGTGGCAACAGCAATGAAAGCGGCAGTTGAAGAATCAGGTGCAGCCGTTCACATGGGCGTAACTGCTTCAAGTGATACGTTCTACCCAGGTCAAGAGCGTTACGACACGTTCTCAGGTCGCGTAGTTAAGCGTTTCCAAGGTTCTATGCAAGAGTGGCAAGACATGGGCGTTCTAAACTTCGAAATGGAATCTGCAACGCTGCTAACTATGTGTGCAAGTTCTGGTCTGAAAGCGGGTTGTGTTGCTGGTGTAATCATCAACCGTACTCAAAAAGAGACGCCTGATCACGATACACTAAAAGTAACAGAAGCACGCTCAATCAAAGTGGTTGTAGAAGCTGCTCGTAAAATGCTTTAAGTCTTAATCTGACAGCAAATTTTGAAAATGGCCGCATCGATTGATGCGGCCATTTTTTATTTACTCGTTAAGTGACAGAGAGAAAACAGATAAGAAAAAGGCGAGTCACTAAATAGCGACTCGCCTTTGTTATATCTGTTTAAGAGAAGCTTGCTGTTAAATGTTTCTTTTTAGCACTCTTGGTCTTCGTTACCGCCAGCAGCCGTAAACCAAGCGGTTAGGTGCGTTTTAAGATCTTTCAATTCATCTGGGCCGATCAGAGCAAGGCCAAGATCTTCTGCGCGTGTTATGTCGTTATGACGAAGTGGACGGAAGCTCACTAGCATAGCGCGGGCTTGTAGGCCACCTAATAGGTCTCTTAGTGATTCCAGTTTGTATAACGTGTCATCACCGTCATCACGCATGCCTTTCGTCTTACATTCGATGATGTGCAGTTTATTGTTCACCACAGATGCCACATCTAGCTCATTTCGAACTTCACGCTCGCCGAGCTGGCGGTATACCTGAACATTCAAAGAGCGGTCTTGAATGGTTGGCATGTCGTCTTGGATCTGTTTGACGGTGCTGTGAACCAGAGTTTCAAGCCATTCACCATTTGAGAAGCGTCGTGCGTCTTCATTAGCGAAAGTTAAAATACCATTGTCGTAAGTGGCGATCTTAGCTTCAACTAAATCACTCAATAGCATGTTTAGTTCACGATAGCCTTGCTGTTTTTCGGATAACTCAACATCCAGCTTCTGCTCTTTACGACAAGTGGTTGCAAGGTAGTTCAGTGTCGCTAGACCAGGACCTAATTCAAGTGCGTTACTTGCCCAACGTTCACCTAGCTCATAAAGCTTTTGGTCTAATTGCGGAGGCAATTGCACGTCGCTGAATTCACCACGAGCGCCAAATACCGTGAGGTAATCGTCGATAGTGATGCGGTCTTGAACTTGGGCGTCTTCTTTGCCATTCGGGTACAGCCAGCATAGTTTGTCACTATTTGGTTCTACAACGAAAATAGGCCAGTGGTAAGTTCGGAACACTTCGTAGACTGAAAGTAGACGGTGACGTAGACCACAACTTGCGTTGAGTTTCACTTCTTGTCCACGTGCTTTTAAATCTTCAGCGAGGTTTTGAATGGATTCTTTAATCACGGACGTGTTTACGATCGTAGGAATTTCAAAAAACTCGCTGGTAATGTCGCGCTTTTGCAAAACGCTGTCTAAGCGTTGATACATATCGACTTGATTTTTGTCGCCGATGAACACGATGTGCGTGCTGACCGTACGGTTATCAAGCAGTGGGGTAAGCAAGCGAATGGGGTCTTGATCGATAATGCCAACATGAACAGCCATATAAATTCCTTAATAGCGGCTCGCTCATAAAGGTGAAAGAAAAAACGGGAAGCAGCAAGCCTTAATAACCATATAATGACAAAGCTCATAAAAAACAAGGGCAACTCTTGATAAAAGTTGCCCTTGTTCAAATAGTTACCACTATTGGGTAAGAAGTCCCAACAATCTCACCAAATATCTATGGTTTCATCATTTATCTATAGCTTAAATTGATGAACCAAATCCCCTTGTTGATTTGCGAGAATCGTTAGGTTTTGGCTCGCTTCAGCTATTGATGACATCGCTTGGTAACTGGCGTCTGCGATGTGGTTAATGTCTTCAATATTACGCGCAATATCACCCGAGGTTTCACTCTGTTCAGCAGCAGCTTGAGAGATGTGAGTACTCATATGGCTGATTTCTAGAATCAAGGCTTGAATCTCTTCCATTGCACTATTGGCATTCGATGCTTGTTGTACCGACATGTCCATATCACTCATACAGCTTTCGATAACGTTACTTGCGGTTTTCGAGCTGGATTGTAGGTTGCTGATCATGGTTTCGATTTCAGCTGTAGATTGCGTTGTTTTCTGCGCTAACACACGAACCTCATCGGCAACGACTGCAAAACCACGACCTTGCTCACCGGCACGCGCTGCTTCAATTGCTGCATTCAGTGCGAGTAGGTTCGTCTGTTCTGCAATGCCGCGAATTACGTCTAGGATTGAGCCAATTTGGCTACTCATCTGTTGCAGTTCACCCACCGCACTTACCGACTCGGTTAGGCGAGTTTCCAGTTGGTTGATGGTGCTGATGTTGGTGTTCATGATCTGACGACCCGATTCAGAAGCCGTCTCGACTTGTTGAACCATAGTCAAAGAGCTTTGTGCGCTATTAGCAACTTCTTGTACAGAGTGAGACATCTCTGTCATCGCAGTCGCTACTGTCGCAGTTTGCTCACGCTGGCTGTTCAGTTGAGCCTGAGTTTCTGAAGAGGTCTTCTGGTTGACGCTTGCTGTTTTGGTTAGGTCATCTGACGCATCGTTAAGCTTTACAAGAATATTGTGTAGGTTATCGGCTAAGGTGTTGATGTGACCACTCACGCGGCTGAATTCGTTGTTGTAACGAATGTCGATGCGCTGTGTCATGTCACCTTCTGTTAGGCCTTCTAGTGTTTTAAGGATGCGCGTTAGTGGCTCTCTTACACTGTGAGCAATGTGGTAGCCAATCGCTGCCGCAAATAGTGTTACAACCACACCGATGGCAATCGCATTGAATAGGCCTTTGTCGTAAATGCTGCTCGCGTCTGCCAATGAAGAGTTGAGTTGTTCTTCGGCTGTCACGTTGAATGAGTCTAACACGGCCATCGCTTGGTCTACTTCAACTGCTAGATTGGCAATGTTCACATAAAGTGCTTGTTTCGCTTGAAGGTAGTTGTTGTGCTTATCAAGAACACCGCCTTTTTGGCCTACGTCTTTGGTGAATTTCTGAACCGATTCATCGAATACATTCTTAAGAGCAGGTAGCTGTGTTGCCAAACCACGGTAGGCGTAGTTTAGGTGAGTAACGGCTTTCTTGTTTTGGTTTACGGCTTTTTGTACGAATGCCACATCTGAGCTCGCGAGTGCGTCTGATGTGATCACTTCTGCATCTTGCAGTTTGATGAAGTAGCTTTTCGCCATGACTTTCACAGAGATGCTCTTCTGATCGGCAACGTACTCTTTCATGCCAACGGTCAATTCTGAGTGTAGGCGTTGGAAATCACGTGATGCTTTTTGTACTTGCTCTTGCGCTTCAAACATCGCGACGTAGTTGTTCATCGCTTCATCTGCTTCAGCAAAGTAGCGTTCTTCCATGGCTCTTAGCTGAGTAATGCGTTCGATGAGTGAGGTGTTGTTTTGGCTTGCCGCTTCTAGATTACCAAGGACTTCTGAAAAAGCGTTTTGTGATGCAGCAAACTCTGTGCGCATTGCAGACATGCGTTCAGTGTTTTGTGTGGTTAAGAAATCTTTGAATGACTTATCTGCCGAAAGCAATTGGACACTTGTTTGATTGGAAAGCGCAACAAGCGGTAAAGAGGTTTCTGAGACACTCTCAAAATTGCTGTGTATCTGATTCATGCTGTTCATCATGATGGTTATCGTGACTGCGAACATGATGATGATCAGTGCGAAACCAGCGTACATACGCTTGATCACAGATCCCTTCATGGCTTTCTCCCTAAATAAAATGCAGACCTAATGTCAGGTCAAAGTAAAACTAACAAAATTGTCAGCATTCTATTGAGCTCCGCTTACGCATTTTATGACGCACACAGCAAAAATAACCCTCAGTTATAATCAACATGCCATTCTTGAGAGCTTAGGCTAGTTTTCTTTGATTTGAACGGTGTTTTTTATTAAGCTTTAAAGCAGGTTTATTGTGGTTTGTAGCGGCATAGCGCATACTCAAAGCACTAAAAAGTAAATGTTTTATCGGAGAAAAACATGGCTGAAGAAACCATCTTTAGTAAGATCATTAACAAAGAAATTCCAGCAGATCTGCTATACCAAGACGATTTAGTGACAGCGTTTCGTGACATCAACCCACGTGCGCCTAGCCACATCCTAATTATCCCTAATAAGCTTATTCCAACGACCAACGATGTTGAAGTGGAAGACGAAGCAATGATGGGGCGCATGTTTACAGTTGCTCGTAAGCTAGCAAAAGAAGAGGGTATCGCAGAGGATGGTTACCGTCTTATCGTGAACTGTAACTCTCATGGTGGCCAAGAGGTTTACCACATCCACATGCACTTAGTTGGTGGCCGTCCGCTTGGCCCTTTACTGATGAGCTAATCAAATAAGTTAACGAATTAACAAAATAGTCAATGAACGAACTAGAAAGTTAATGAGTTAATTAACACAAACAACAAGTTGGAAAATTTGTTGTTTGTATGCCAACTTTAATTGTTATCTGTTGTCTGAATATCGGCTTTGCTTAGCCAGAGCCCGATGAAGCAAGCATTTACTTGCTTGAGATCCTTTTTACAGCACGTTTCGTTTTGATAATGAGACTAGGGTCTGTTGAGCTTTCGAGCTGATTTCACCACGAAAGGTCAGCAGACCATAATAAAGTTGGCATTTTAAACATGCACGGAGACGATAAGTGAAGCAACAGTTTAGATTCGCTTCCATTGCCCTACTATCGGCGCTGACCGCGGGATGCGCGAGTATGTCTGCAGGTAACCTGTTCAGTCATTACAGCGCACAAAATAAAAGTATCTACCAAGCTGTTAAATCTGGAGATTATTCAGAGGCTCAACAAGAGTTACCAGATTACGCAGCAGGCGATATTCTCGATAATTTTGAGAGAGGCAGAATCAATCTGTTGGATCAAAAGTACCCAGAGAGTAAGTCTTCGTTTGAAGCGGCGGATCAGGCTGTTACCGAGCAGCAGAGAAAAGCCGTCATCTCAATTTCAGACAGTGCAACCAGTGTGGGTGCATTGGCTGTGAATGACAACATTACCGAGTATGTGCCGCCGGATTACGAGTTAGGCTTTCTTCACCTTTATCTCGGCTTAAACTATTTAAAGAAAAACGATTTAGAAGGTGCGGTGATCGAAATGCGTCGCGCCAATCAAGTTCAAGAGCAAGCGAAAAAGCAGCGTGAGGCCGAGCTAGAAAGAGCCGCCAACGATGCGAAGAAGCAGGGGCTGTCTGCCAATGTCGGCAGTATTCTCGCGAATTACCCAAATGCGGGTAAAAAGCTGCAGTCAGTGCAAAACGCTTATCTGATGTTTTTATCGGGTCTGCTTTATGAAGCTTCAAACGACCTTAACAGTGCTTATGTTGATTATCGACGCGCATTGGCGGTGATGCCTGATAACCAAGAGATTATCGACAGAACCATGGCAACGGCCGCACGCTTAGGTATGCGACAGGATTTGGTCACACTTGAGAAGCGTTACAAGCAGTCGTCTAAGCTAAGTAGCGGTCAAGGGCGCGTGATTGTTCTTCAAGAGCAGAGTGCTGTTCAAGCAATGGACAGTTGGCGACTAGATTTACCTGTTTATGACAGTCGCGATCAGGGAGCAATATACTCTCTTGCGCTGCCATATTACCCAAGTCAGAACGTAGAGCGTTTTTCTCCGTTACGAATCAGTGGGCAGCCGCTGCAGGAGCATTTGATTACCGACGTAAACGCTATGGCTCAAAACGATCTCTCTGAGCGTATGACGAGCATTGTTATTCGCCAAGCACTGCGTGTGGTCGCAAAAGACCGCATTCGTAAAGAGGCAACCAAGGGTGATGACGTTGGCAACATTTTGTTCAATGTGTGGAACACGCTGACAGAGCAACCAGACACTCGCAGTTGGCAATCATTACCAGCTGAGATTAAGAGCAGTACGTTTGTAGCAAACAGCGGCCAATATACCTTGGAAGCGGGTGCTAAAACCTACGATTTTGATATTCGAGAAGGGCAGACTACTTTGGTATGGATTTCTCGACAAGGAAACAACGCAACAATGTGGCATAAACAGCTAGGGAGGCTGTAATGAAAAAGTGGTTAGTGAGCTTAGCAGCGGTTATGGCTCTGGCTGGTTGTGCTGATAATACAGCTGGCGTAAGGGTTGATAGTCTGACTCAGAACGTATTCTTTGGCGACAATGTATTGGGCAGCCGTTTACAAGTTGAAGATATCCGTACCGATCAGATTGATGGTCACACTCGAGGTATTGTCCGCTTAAACAGTAACTATAAAGGTGACCAACACATCCTTTATCGTTTCTATTGGTACGACGATGCTGGACTGGAGGTCAACTTGAAACAAGGACCTTGGAAGCAAGCGATTGTACGTGGCTTTGAAAGCATTTCGTTGTCGGAAGTATCGGTAAACCCGAAAGCAACTCAGTTCCGAGTTCAGTTCCGAGAGCAGTAGTAACAGATTCCGTTAGAACTGGCGCGGTTAATATCGACTAGCGCTGATAAAGCGAATTGATTCGCACAGATAAAATTTAAGAGTGTGGGTAACCCCACTCAATGATAAGTTGAGGAAACATCATGAAAAAGAGTGTCATTGCGCTACTAGGCTTAGCGGTTATTTTAGGCGGTTGTTCGAACAAGGTAAGCTACGGTGATGCACAAGCAGTAGAAACCACGACAATCGATTTCGGTTCAACTGACCTTCAAACTATTGCTGGTGAGATGGTTGATAGCATGATGGCTTCTGGTTCAGTGTCTTACATTACTCGTGATCAGCGTCCAATCGTGTTCGTAGAGCGAATCAAGAACAAAACAAGTGAGCACATCGATACTGAGTCAATCACTGACACAATCAGTACTAAAATGCTGAACTCTGGTAAGTTCCGTTTCGTTGATATGGACCGTGTAGAGTCTGTTCGTGACCAACTAAACTTTCAAAACAACGATGAGCTAGTGAACCAAAGCTCTGCGATTCAGTTCGGTAAGATGGTTGGTGCTCAGTACATGCTGTACGGCAACCTATCAAGCATCGTTAAGAAAGCGGGTAGCGACGAAGACGTGTACTACAAAATGACCATGCGTCTGATGGACCTTGAGTCTGGCTTGATCGAGTGGGCTGACGAGACTGAAATCCGTAAGCAGCAATCTAAGAGCCTACTAGGTCTTTAATTTCGCTTAACTGCCAACTATGACACTTACTATTGAAAGTGAATAGCTTGGTCACACGCCAATTCAGTACATGATGTGCTGATATTTGAAGACACTGGCTTTTGGTCAGTGTCTTTTTTGTAGGGAAACGAAGACGTTTATAGGGAATGAGCAATGGCAATTTTTTCTTGGTCTGAGGCGAAGCTTCTTGATACCAGTTTGATTTCGCTTGATGGCTATTTTTCGCAGCCGCCAGTGAAGGCGCAGACACTTACCGGTGGTCTAACTAACCGATGTTGGAAGCTGGTTTCTGCTGATGGCACTGAATACGTGTGGCGTCCGATTACACCGATTACTAACGCCTTCTTTATTTCCCGTCATGAAGAGTACCAAGTGTTGTCTGCCATCGAGCGTCTTGGTATTGGACCAAGCCCTATTGTCGTCAATGAACAAGGCTTATTGGTTGAATGGGTTGCCGGGGATACGCTCTATGAAGGTTTAGATATTGATGACCTATTGAAAACGCTTATCTCTGTGCATTTGGTTAACACCGCACGGTTACCACTTAAGCCGTTCAGCTTTACAGCGCGAGTAGACCATTATTGGCTTCAGCTTGATGCGGTTCATAAGACCGAAGCCTACAGCTCCATTTATAAAGAGTGGCGGACAACACCGAGTATTCCGAGTGTTGAGCTTTCCTTATGTCACTTTGATCTGGGCGGTTACAACCTAGTGAAGAACAGCGGTGGGATTAAAATCATTGATTGGGAATACGCGGCAATTGCTGACCCTAGATTAGATCTAACCTTAACCATTTCAGTCGCAGATGCCCCGGTGCAAGAAACGGTTGAAAAGTATTGTCAGCTGCGCGGCATTCACGATGTTCAGCCTTGGCTGGATGGTGTAGAAGCGTGGTTACCACGAAGTCGAATGATGGCAATGTTGTGGTATTTGCTCGCTCATCAACTGTGGGGAGATGAAAGTTATCTGCGTGAAGCAGAGGCTCTGAGTCACACTTTCTGTAGCTAGGATCACGTTTAGGAAGTGAAAAATATAATTTCGATGGTCTTCCCTTTAAAACCTTGTTTTTCGTGTTAGATTGATCAAAACGTACCAATATTCAATGGGGGAGGTACAATGATTATCTATCTTCACGGCTTCGACTCAACAAGCCCGGGCAATCACGAAAAGATACTGCAGTTGCAATTCATTGATGATGACGTTCGTTTCATCAACTACAGTACTTTGCATCCAAAACACGATATGCAGCACCTGCTAAAAGAGGTGCACAAAGTGATAGAGCAATCAGATGATCCACATCCAATTATTTGTGGTGTTGGCTTAGGTGGTTTTTGGTCTGAGCGTATTGGTTTCTTGTGTGGTATTAAGCAGGTAATTTTCAACCCGAACCTGCAACCTGAGAACAACATGGTAGGCCGAATCGACCGTCCTGAAGAGTACGAAGATATTGCGACTAAGTGTGTTGAACAGTACCGCATGAAAAACAAAGGTCGTTGTCTTGTGGTGCTTTCTCGTGAAGATGAAATTCACGACAATAGCAAAACAGCTGCAGCACTTGAAGATTACTACGATGTAATCTGGGATGAGAAAGAGAGTCACAAGTTCAAAAAAATCTCTCAACATCTCCAAGCGATGAAAGCCTTTAAAAACGCTTAATCATCCCACTATTTTTATAAAAGCAGTACTCATTGAGTGCTGCTTTTTTGTATCTGGATAGCAAAGGTTACTATTGATGATGCTGTCGTAGCGGCTATGTTGACAAGTTTACGCAAACGTTAACTATTTAGCTTCGAATCCTCATTGTGGGTAAGGATTTTAGTTGCGGTCATCTTTTTGCTATATATAATGTTCCAAAGCAAAATATTTTGATAAATATCAAAAAAAATTGAGAGCGAGTGATAAAACTTGCCCATTATTTGTGTACTACCTCTAAGGTTGTCACCTTTTTATCCATGTGAGTAAGGCGATAAACGGATGTTTGTTGCTTGTAGCCCCTCTAACTACTCGGTGAGCTGTCGTTCTTCTTTTCGCGGTTATCCAATATGTCACAGCCTTATTTAAAGGCCGAGTAGATACATAGAATTTATCGGTTGGAGTAATCGAGCCGAACCCTATTTATTCATTTTGTAGAGGATTGTCATTGTGACAAAAATTATCGTAGTAGGCGGCGGTGCTGGTGGTTTAGAACTAGCAACTAAGCTAGGCCGCACTTTAGGTCGTAAAAAGCGTGCCCAGATCACTCTGGTAGACCGTAAAGCAAGCCACCTATGGAAGCCATTGCTTCATGAAGTAGCAACTGGTTCTCTAGATGAAGGCGTTGATGCATTAAGCTACCGCGCACACGCAAAAAACCATTACTTCGATTTCCAAATGGGCAGCCTGAACGACATCGATCGTGAGCGTAAAGTGATTGCACTTAGCGAACTGAAAGATGAGCACGGTGAGCTGTTAATGCCAAGCCGCGAGCTTGAATACGATATTCTGGTTATGGCACTAGGTTCAACGTCTAATGATTTCAACACTCCAGGCGTTCGTGATAACTGTATTTTCCTTGATAGCCCAGAACAAGCTCACCGTTTCCGTACTGAAATGAACAACCAGTTCTTAAAGCTGCACGCTAAGAATGGTCAAGGTACGGTAGACATCGCGATTGTTGGTGCGGGTGCTACTGGTGTTGAGCTGTCGGCTGAGCTTCACAACGCTGTGAAAGAGCTTCGTACATACGGTTTTGGTGACCTAGATTCAAGCAAGCTAAACGTAAACCTAGTGGAAGCGGGCGAGCGTATTCTTCCTGCTCTTCCTCCTCGTATTTCAAGCGCTGCGCACTCTGAGCTAACTAAGCTTGGTGTGAACGTTCGTACCAATACTATGGTAACGCAAGCCGATGCTGATGGCCTAACAACGAAAGATGGCGACAAAATCCCTGCTCAAATCATGGTATGGGCAGCAGGTATTAAAGCGCCTGACTTCATGAAAGATATTGGTGGTCTTGAAACTAACCGTATCAACCAACTAGTTGTGAAAAACACGCTGCAAACGACGCTTGATGACAACATCTTTGCTATCGGTGACTTGGCGCAATGTACACAAGCGGATGGTTCTTTTGTTCCACCTCGTGCTCAAGCGGCTCACCAAATGGCAAGCTGCGCATTCAGCAACATCATTGCTAAGCTGAACGGTCGTGACCTGAAAGATTACATCTACAAAGATAAAGGCTCACTAGTATCACTAAGCCGTTTCTCTACGGTAGGTAGCTTGATGGGTAACCTGACTAAAGGTTCGATGATGGTCGAAGGTCGTATTGCTCGCGTGGTTTACATCTCTTTGTACCGCATGCACCAGATGGCGCTTCACGGAATCATCAAGACGTCACTAATGATGTTGGTTGGCCGTATCAACCGTGTTCTACGTCCAAATCTAAAGCTTCACTAATTAGCTAGCTTTTCGAAGAAGAGTTAAGCTTTCAAAATGCTTAACGCTGATAGTAAAAAAGAGCTCTTCGGAGCTCTTTTTTGATCGTGTCAGTTAAGTGGCTGCCTTGTTGATGATGGTTAAGCCACCGGTGGCAGTACTGAGTAAACGACCCCATCTTTTGGTTTACCGTTGAAGATGAATCGATTTTTGGCAATGGTTTCTCGCTCTGCGTCGCACTTCTCTATGAGCTTTTGGCTCGGTAGGTTTTCGGTATCACAGACTATCTCTAAACGCGTTAGTTTGAGCTGCGCAAAGCAAAATTCAAACAGAGCCAACATCGCTTCTTTTGCAATGCCTTTTCTCTGAAATTGGTCGCCAACCCAATACCCTAAACTCGCCATGTTAAAGGTGTGGTAAAGCTCATTGATGGCTACCATGCCGACCAGCTTATCGCTTTTTCGCTCAAAAATACCAAAGCCAAACGCATCGGCTTTCACCCAGTTTAGGCGAGTTGCCAGAATGAATTTCTCTGCCTCTACGATAGAGAACTGATCGTGACACCAATCGACCCAAGGCAGTAAGCTAGGGGAAGACTTGATCAGTTGAGAAAACTCTTGTGCGTCAGAAGGCTCAATAATTCTTAGGCTAAGGTTTTGAGTATTGATCTGGAAGTCGGGGCTCATAGGGCGTACCAATTAAATTTGTAAGTACCTGCTGAAAGTAGCCAGCACTTAATAAAACGCCCTCACAATGGAGGGCGTTTTGAGTGATTAATATGAGTATAGCGAGATCGCGAGTAGAGTAACCAGCTTAGTCGCTATATCACTAGAGCCGCTTATTGAGCAACACGACGGACTTGAATCACCATGCCAAGAAGCGGGTGGTCAAGGTAGTGAGTTTCTGTACTACGCATACGACGTTTTTGGTCCATACGGTAGCTCTTAAGGAACTCTTCTACTTGAACGGTCGGTGAAATCTCGGTTAGGTTGCCCACCTGAACATTGCTCTCTGCACCGCTTACTGGAGAATCGAGTTCAATTTGCTGTTCTTGCAGCGTGACTTCACGAACGCTTGGTGCTTTCAAATCTAGAGTGGTTTCAGCGTATAGGTAGTGCTGAACATAGATTTGTAGCTTGCCGTCTAGCTCATAAAGCGGTTTGTCGATAGTCTCTTCTTGGAATCCATCAGCACTTGCGGTAACCGCGCCTTTTTCAGAGCCGTCAGCATTGAACTGTTTAGAAAAGTCTTTACCTGCTTGAATGTGGAACACAGGTGCTGAGCTCTTGCCTTGATCGCCTTGACGCCAAGCCGTGTGCATCAGAACTTCAAAGCCTGCATGTTTACGTAGCTTATCTTTCTGAGGTGTTAATTTGTATTCCGAGTAAGGAAGCATTTTCACACCTTTGCTTGCTCGGTATTGGGTATCTTGAAATGAGCCAACGCGCTCAAGTGAAATCTTTGGCTGGGTGTTAGGCCAAGACTCGTTCACCTTCTCTGCATCAACTGCGCGTTTGAAAATGATCACTTCTATATCAAATTGTCTCTGCGCCAAACTTGGCAGTGAGACGAACAATAGTAGCAGTGGGATCAGTCTTTTCATTTTTACTCCGTTTTCCAGCCGCACTACCGGCTGGATAAATTATATGTGCAAGTGGGTTGGGCTTTAGGCTGAAGGCAGCAAGTTCTGTCTGAATTCGCCCAATAAATCACTAACAAATTGAATTCGTTTCCGTCTGTCGACCAATGGTATCGTAAACTTGAACTTAGTTGGTCCTTCCATTGAAAACTTTTGCGGTTGAGATTGCAACAGTTTAACAAGGTAGTTCGGGTTTATGTCAGCATCCGGGTAGAATTCGATAAATCCGCCTTTATCGTGCGCTTCAATTTTCTTCGCTTTGATAGATGCAGCCGCTAACTTAAGCTCGGAAACCGATAATAAGTTCTTGGTTGCATCAGGAAGAATACCGAAGCGGTCGATAAGCTCGACTTTTAGCTCTGCAAGTTCATCCGTGTCACTCACGCTCGCAATACGTTTGTATGTTGATAAGCGCGTGTTGATGTCTGGAATGTAGTCATCTGGTAATAGTGCTGGGATGCGCATCTCAATCTCAGTTTGCTCACGTAGCAGATCATCAAGTGATGGCTCTCGACCTTCTTTCAAGGCCTCAACCGCTTGCTCTAGCATCTCCATGTATAGCGTGAAGCCGACAGATTGGATTTGACCACTCTGTTCATCACCCAATAGCTCACCGGCACCACGAATCTCTAAATCGTGTGTTGCGAGAGTGAAGCCTGCGCCCAAATCTTCCAAAGAGGCAATCGCGTCTAATCGCTTAATTGCGTCTTTGGTCATCGCTTTCGGATGTGGCGTTAGTAGGTACGCATAAGCTTGGTGGTGAGAACGACCCACACGACCACGCAGTTGGTGAAGCTGCGCTAGACCAAGGTTGTCGGCTCGGTCCATCAAGATGGTATTGGCTGTCGGAACATCGATACCGGTTTCGATGATGGTTGTACACACCAATAAGTTAAAGCGTTGGTGGTAGAAGTCGTTCATGATGCGTTCTAGTTCGCGCTCTCGCATTTGACCGTGAGCGACGGTTACACGCGCTTCTGGAATCAGCTTTTGCAATGATTCTGCGGTTTTCTCAATCGTATCGACTTGATTGTGCAGGAAGTAAACCTGACCACCACGCATGATTTCACGAAGTACTGCTTCTCTCACTACGGCATCGTCACTTTGACGAACAAAGGTTTTGATAGCCAAGCGTCGTGCTGGTGGCGTTGCAATGATCGATAGATCACGCATCCCACTCATCGCCATGTTGAGCGTTCTTGGGATTGGCGTTGCAGTTAGCGTTAGGATGTCGACATCGGCACGCATCGCTTTTACTTTCTCTTTCTGGCGGACACCAAAGCGATGTTCTTCATCGACGATCAGTAAGCCAAGGTCTTTGAATTTGATATCACTAGAGAGCAGTTTGTGAGTACCGACTAGGATATCCACCTTACCGTCCGCGACATCTTGCATGATCGCTTTTTGCTCTTTCGCGGACTTGAATCGAGACAGTACTTCAACACGAATCGGTAAATTCGCGAAACGGTCTCGGAAGTTTTCGAAGTGTTGCTGAGCAAGTAGGGTAGTAGGAACTAACACCGCCACTTGTTTGCTGTTATCCGTACACACGAATGCCGCGCGCATTGCGACTTCTGTTTTACCAAAACCAACATCACCACACACTAAGCGGTCCATGGCTTTTGCTTGGCACATGTCAGACATCACCGCATTGATTGCCATCGCTTGGTCATCAGTTTCTTCAAATGGGAAGCCAGATTTGAAGGTTGCGTATTGCCCGCGATCTAAAACAAATTTATAGCCAGGTTTAAGTTCGCGCTTGGCGTAAACATCCAGCAGCTCTGCAGCAACGTCACGTACTTTTTCAGCGGCACGCTTACGCGCTTTTTGCCACGCCTCACCACCTAGTTTGTGTAGCGGTGCAGACTCCTCAGCACCGCCAGAGTAACGTCCAATAAGGTTCAAAGACGCAACGGGTACGTACAGCTTGGCGTCGTTTTGGTACTCAAGCGTCACGTATTCGGTTTTCATTCCACCGGCTTCGAGGGTTTGCAAGCCGATGTAGCGACCAATACCGTGGTCAATGTGCACAACAGGTTGACCTGGTTTTAGCTCCGCAAGGTGGCGGATAACGGTGTCGCTATTAACGCTTTTCTTATCTTTCTTACGACGTTGAACAACGCGGTCGCCAAGCAAGTCGCTTTCACAGATAAGCGCGATGTTCTTCTCTTCGTGAACAAAACCGTGCTCAGCTGAACCTAGGATCAGGCTGAACTTGTCTTTGGCCTTAACGGCTGCATTGAGGTTTTCAACTTCGTTTGGTCGTACTTTTATACCGCGAAGTAGTTCGCTCAATGCTTCACGGCGACCCTCTGACTCAACCGAAAAAACAACTTTGCCATCGAAGGCTTCAGTGAATTTTCTCAGGTTAGCCAAAGGCTCTTTGTTTTGGTGCTGAACGCTGAGATCAGGCAGTGACGTAACCGGAAGGTTGATGCGTCCAGCTTTCTCTTCAATAGGTTCTAAGCTCAGGTTGACTTGTGACTTTTGCTTGAAGTGTGCGAACAGTTCGTCTTTTTTCAGCCAAAGCTGTTCTGGCGCTAATAGAGGACGTAATGGATCGACCCCACGTTGGTCGTATCGATGAGCGACATCAGCAAGGAAAGAATCAACAGCGGTTTCTACATCACCAAGAACCAAGAGTTGCGTTTCATCGGCAACATAGTCAAACAGTGTTTCTGTATGATCGAAGAATAGAGGTTGCCAGTACTCAATACCAGCGGGCCATGTCCCTTTAGATACCTGCATGTAAACCGATTCTGGTTCACGGCGGGCATCAAACTGTTGGCGCCAACGAATACGGAAATCTTCGATCGCTGTTTCCGAGGTTGGAAACTCGTGAGCTGGTAAGAGTCGAATTTCAGAGATGTCTTCAATAGAACGTTGGTTCTCTGGATCGAAGGTTCGGATGGTGTCGATCTCATCATCGAAGAAGTCGATACGGTAAGGGTCTTTGCTGCCCATCGGGAACAGGTCAAGAATAGAGCCACGGCTCGCGTACTCACCTGGGCCAAATACTTGATCAACGTAACGATAGCCAGACTTTTCAAGCTGCAAACGCAGTTTCTCTAGTGAGTAAAGATCACCAGTTTTCACCATTAGAGTGTGCTGTAGCAAGAAGTCACGCGGTGATTGGCGCTGAAGTAGGGTGCTAATCGGTACGATCGTGATGCCGTCTTTTAATGTCGGCAAGGCATAAAGACGCGCGATACGATCTGATATGATCTCTTGGTGTGGTGAGAAACTGTCGTAAGGCAGGGTTTCCCAGTCTGGGAATAGCGCTACTTCGCTCGCCGTAAACTGTTCAATTTCAGATTGCAGCTTGAGTGCGATTTGTGGATCTGGCACAGCAAGTACAGTATGACTGCTGTGTTGCTCTGCGAGTTTAGCAATGGCCAGAGCGAGAGACGAACCCACTAGGTTACCAATGTGCTTTTTGTCACCAGCTCCTTTGAGGGTAGGTAGGGTAAAAATAGATTGTTTGGTCATGTTAATTTACTTGTTATCTCGGTCTAGAGAGCGTTGACGCAAAAGTTTCTGTTGTTGATGAAGTGCCGCTTTGATCAGCAGGTCTTGGTCAGTATCGCGAAGATGAGCGTATTTGAAGTTAATTTCGAAACCTGAATCTTTAGGTTGGCTTGCAAACACTTCCGCGTAGCAGTAAATCGCTGCGGCAGGGTGTTCCAAGAATAGCTTAGCTTTTACTAAGCGACCCGGTTCGATGTCTGTCTTCGAAAAGCAGGAAAATTGGCTCGCACCGAAGGAGTAAGTGTGAGTTCGAAACTTCTCATCATCTTGCTGCGATAACATAAAGCTCAACAGCAGGTTTAATTTAGAGTTCTGTGCATCCAATAAACTGGTGACATTCTTCAAGTCGCTGTTTTTCAGTTCAGCGCGAGCACTGTCGGCTAAAAGGTCCAACTGACTAAATTCACTCGCCACAATAAAAGGGGCAGGGATCTCGGATTCGAACTGAATTTGAGAGGGTAAAGTGAAGTTACTTTCCATCGGTTCTATATTAGCGGTAAGACTGTGGTGAACAGTGAAAAACTCTTGTTCTGTCATGCGTTAGTTCCTTGAAGTGATCTATTGATTATCGCTATGTGGCGTCAGTAATCAAGGTCAGTTAATTGAAAGTATCAAATAGTTGTTTGAAATTTGGTGTTTTGACAGGGTTCTGTTTTTCAGGCCTAACTAATTGAGTTAATTCACTCTATATTTTCAATTAACCCCTACAAAGTAACAGCAATACCCGTTACATTAACCCGCATCCCTTTTTGATGGTTCAAAGTATGTTTCATCCTATTTCAATGTTTGTTGGCCTGCGTTATTTGAAAGGCCGTTCAGGTGATCGCTTTAGCCGTTTTGTTTCTTATATGTCGACAGCGGGTATCACCATTGGTGTGCTGTCTTTGATTACTGTTTTGTCGGTAATGAATGGATTCGAAGCGCAATTAAAAGACCGAATTCTCGGCGTTCTTCCTCAGGCAGTGGTTTATGAGCAAGGTGGTAAGACGCTACTCTCTGAACAGGCTCCGGATTTTGCTAAGCAAATTTCGCTTAATGGTCATGTTGAACCGATTGTTCGCAGTGAGGCGGTGATTCAGAGCCCAGCTCAGCTGTCTGCTGGCCTTTTAATTGGCATCCAACCCAATTCTGATGATCCACTTCAAGACCACCTCATTGCGGGTAGACTGTCTTCACTAAAAGCTGGGCAATATCAGCTGTTCCTTGGTCATACACTGGCGAGAAACCTAAAGGTATCGATGGGCGACAAGGTTCGTCTAATGGTGACTAGCGCAAGCCAATACACACCACTTGGCCGTATTCCTAGCCAACGTAATTTCACCGTAGCCGGTATCTTTAATACGGGCTCGGACATTGATGCTCAACTTATGGTGACGGATATCCAAGATGCAGGGCGTTTGATGCGCTACAAGTCGGACACTATTTCAGGTTGGCGACTGTTTTTTGAAGACCCATTTGAAGTCGCGGAGCTATCGAGTCAACCCTTACCAGATAGATGGTTGTGGAGCGATTGGCGTGACCAACGCGGCGAGCTGTTCCAAGCGGTTCGTATGGAGAAAAACATGATGGGCCTAATGCTTGGGCTGATCATCGGGGTTGCTGCATTTAATATTATCTCTGCGCTGATTATGGTGGTGATGGAGAAGCAATCTGAGGTCGCGATACTTAAAACTCAAGGCATGACCGATGGTCAAGTGATGGGCATCTTTATGGTTCAAGGTGCAAGTAGTGGCGTTATTGGCGCACTATCCGGCGGCGCATTAGGCGTTGTTCTGGCAATGAACCTTAACCCGATTTTAGAAGCGATGGGTGTTGCTCTATTCTCGTTTGGTGGTCAGTTACCTATTTTGATTAACCCAATTCAAATCGCCGTTGTGGTGGTACTTGCTATTGCACTTAGCTTGATTGCTACTATTTTCCCTTCTTATCGTGCATCTTCTGTGAAACCTGCTGAGGCCCTTCGTTATGAGTAATTTTCTTCAATGTAATGATATCCGTAAAACGTACCGTGAAGGCTCGTTGGATACTGAGGTCCTTAAAGGGGTGAGCTTTGAGGTCGAAAAAGGTGAATTGGTTTCTATCATAGGTACTTCTGGTTCAGGTAAGAGTACATTACTGCATATTTTAGGAGCGCTTGATGATGCTTCTGAGGGGAGCGTGAGCTTTCTTGGTCAAGACTTAGCTAAACTGAGCTCGAACAAGCAGGCTAAGCTTCGCAACCAGCACCTTGGTTTTGTTTATCAATTTCACCATCTATTGTCTGACTTTTCAGCATTAGAAAACGTCGCTATGCCGCTGTTGATAGGTGGTGAAAAGCCTGCGAAAGCCAAACAAGAAGCACAGTTGTTACTTGATAAAGTGGGACTAAGTCATCGAGTTGATCACCGTCCTTCAGAGCTTTCTGGTGGTGAAAGGCAACGTGTGGCGATCGCTCGTGCATTAGTAAACAAGCCTGCTCTTGTGCTAGCGGATGAGCCGACGGGTAACCTAGACCATAATACTGCAGTTTCCATTTATGACTTAATGCGAGAGTTAAATCGCGAATACGATACTGCCTTTTTAGTGGTGACCCATGATGGCGAACTTGCTGGTAAAATGGATCGTCAACTGCACATGCAAGATGGCTTGCTGGTTAACGTAGAAAAAGAGGAGAGCTAAGTGTTTTCTTCTTTATCCCTATTGATAGGCGGTCGCTTTAGCCGTGCTAAGCAGCGAGACAAGATGGTGTCTTTTATCTCCTTGTCTTCGACGATCGGTATTGCGGTTGGTGTGGCGGTGATCATTATCGGTCTGTCAGCCATGAATGGTTTTGAGCGTGAGCTAGAATCTCGCGTGCTGTCTGTGATTCCACATGGTGAGTTTGAAGGGGTCAATGAACCTGTAACTCGATGGGAGCATGTGGTAGAGCAGTCCGAAAAAAATGACAAAGTCGTTGCCGCTGCGCCTTATGTGAAAATCACAGCGCTCGCTGAAAAGGGCAAAGAACTTAAAGCGATTGAAGTGCGTGGTGTTGACCCACAGCTTGAGCAACAGGTATCGAGTTTATCAAGCTTTATTGATAAGCAAGTGTGGAGCGATTTCAAAGCAGGGCAGCAGCAGATCATCTTAGGCTCTGGTGTCGCCAATGTGCTTGGCGCGCAAGTGGGTGATTACTTGACTTTGATGATCCCAACAGTGAACGGCTCGGTTAAGGTTCAGGCGCCAAAGCGGGTACGAGTAAAAGTTGCCGGCTTACTGACGCTTAATGGACAAATTGACCATAGCTTAGCGCTCATTCCGATTGGTGATGCTCAGGTATATGCGAACTTGGGGGAGGCTGTGACAGGTGTTTCTTTGAAAGTGACCGATGTACTGAACGCGAACGAGATTGTACGTGAGGTTGGCAATCAGCTTGATGTGTATGTGTACCTGCGCAGTTGGCAACAGAAGTTCGGCTTCCTATATCGAGATATTCAATTGGTTCGCACCATTATGTACTTAGTCATGGTGCTAGTGATTGGTGTTGCGTGTTTCAATATTGTCTCTACCTTGATGATGGCAGTAAAAGATAGGGCCTCGGAGATCGCAATATTAAGAACCATGGGCGCTTCCGACGGCTTAGTTAAACGTATCTTTGTTTGGCAGGGCGTGTTCTCAGGCGTATTAGGTAGCTTAGTCGGCAGTGCGATAGGTGTTTTGGTTGCACTCAATCTGACCACTCTTATTAAGGGTCTTGAGAAGCTGATCGATCACCAATTCCTGTCTGGTGATATCTACTTTGTCGACTTCTTGCCATCACAGCTGAATATGATGGATGTCGTTGTAGTATCAGGTACTGCAATCGCTTTAAGTCTGCTGGCGACATGGTACCCAGCATCTCGAGCAGCGAAGTTAAATCCAGCTTCTGTGCTGAGCTCCAAATAACCAACCGACTGTTTCGACAGATACAAAAAAGGATCCCTTGTGGGATCCTTTTTTATTGAATTCAAACTTTATTATCTAAGACTTTCATTACATGCCTATCATCTAATGGCTTATGACTCGTCTTATTTTCACAGCTATCTCTTAAAAGTGGAGAGCTCGTCAGTATAGATTCACTATCTTGCTTGTCGTTTCTTCCAGCTTCTTACTACTGAGTAGCGCCATAAGCCACGAATACCGAAATAACCAATCATTGCTGAAATCACACCACAAATCATACAGCCCAGCAGGAACGGAGGCCCGATGGTGCTCATTTGCGCCAAGATAAAGTCCCAAGACAGTTCGAAGTGAAAGGCTTGCGGCGGAACATGCATAACGAATGCACCTACTTTATAGGCAAAGTAGAACAAGACTGGCATGGTTACGGGGTTACTGATCCAAACGAGAGCGACAGCCAGCGGTAAGTTAACACCACATACAACGGCTAGGCCTGCAGACATAATCATTTGGCTTGGTAGAGGGACAAACGCCATGAATAACCCAACAGCGAACGCGCCGGCCGCGGAGCGACGATTAAGGCACCATAAGTTGGGGTTGTACAAAACATTGCCAAAAACTTTTAATGCTTTCTGACGCTTGATGAGCTCATGGTCAGGCATAAATCGTTTGATAAACTTTCTTGGCATAGGAGGAAGCTACTCTCTTGTTTAACACTTGGTTCTTGATTTCATTTGCTGCGACAGTTGTGTCTGCCAGCTTCTGGCCTGTGATGCCACATTGGGTCTTGGCACCATTGATGCTGTTATTACTAATCGCATCAATAAAGTATAGCGTTTTCCGACGTACAAGAGGTCTAGCTACTGCGTTGACACTCGTTGCATGCCTAGGGAATACGATTGAAATCCAAACAAGTCGCTTATTTCAATCAGGGCAGAATACTACCATAAATGCCTCAGTAGTTAGTCTTTTTAGTGAAAATAGCCATGGTTTTGAAAGCGTAGTAGTAGTTAGATCAATTGACGGTGAAAAATTAATCTTTCCTCAATTGATAAAATTGCGATTGTTTACGCCTTTCAAGCTCACTTTGGGTGATGAAGTTCATTTGTCGGTCAGTATCAAGCCTGTTTTTGGGAAGCTTAATGAAGCGGGCTTTGATTTGGAAAAGCACCTGTTTAGCACTGGGGTCACGGCAAATGCGAATTACCGAACGAATACTAAATATAGAATCCACTCTAGCAACCATCTACGTGCTCGGTGGTTCGAGCGCAGTCTTTATAATCTTAGCCAGCTAAAAAATAACGATTTAATAGTCGCTTTGAGTTTCGGTTATCGAGATCTCATTCCTTCTTTGCGTTGGGATTTACTAAAGAGCAGTGGCTTGATTCATTTGATGGCGATTTCTGGGCTTCACATTGGTATTGCCTTTGGTATCGGTTATCAGCTGGGGAAGTTGGCGCGTTTGTTGTCTCCTCAGTTGTTATGGCTTCCGACACTATTTGGTTTAGGTTTCGCTTATTTCTATAGCTGGTTTGCTGGGTTCACCCTACCGACCCTAAGAGCGCTAGTGATGTGTGTTGTGGCGAGTTACTTTCTGTGGCGTGGACAAAGTATCGGTGTGGTTCGCTATGTTCTAGTCAGCTTGTGTATCGTTCTCGTTATTTGGCCTTTTTCTGCGTTATCCAGTAGCTTCTGGTTATCTTTTGGTACATTGGGTGCGGTTCTCTACATTGCGTTCAATAGTGATGCTTCTTCTTCAAATTCTACCTTTATTGAACGAGTGCTAAAGCTCATCAAAATACAGGTCATGCTGACCTTGTTAATTGCTCCCTTTTCGATGTTGTTTTTCAAAGGTGTTAGCTTGATCTCGGTCGTCTACAATTTGTTGCTATTGCCTTGGGTGTCAATGGTGACGATACCTTTGCTGTTTTTTTCGATGTTTCTAAGTTTGGTCACTGAGTCTTTATTTTGGGGAAGTGACTCAATGGCTCGTTTTTCTGCTGAGTTATGGAAACTGGTTGATTTGTCACTTGAACCGTTGGTGTTTAGCTTGCCTTTCTCTGAACAGTTTTGGATTCAGGTAGATAATCACGTAACCGTATTGCTCGTTTTTCTTATCTTATTCTTCGGTTTTATTGGTCGATACCTTAAACATGGGGTAGCCGCTGTCATCATTTCTGTATTCCTGTTGTGGTGGGAATTTGGCAAAGTGAAACAGGACAGGTTAACTATTGATGTCTTGGACGTAGGGCATGGCTTGTCTCTCATCTTTGAAAAGAACAATCACGTGGTGGTGTACGATTTAGGTAACGCGTGGCCGGGAGGGTCGATGGTCGAGTCACTATTGATTCCTACTTTATCTCAAAGAGGTATAGATGAAATTCAAGGAGTGATCATTAGCCATTTCGATTCTGATCACGCTGGTGGTTACCCTGCATTGCTTGAGAACTATCAGCCTGAATGGATAAGAGCTAGCCAAAGTTTGAATCATCAAATGAGCTCAGTTGTTCAAGCATGTACGTTAGGTGAGGCGTGGGAATGGCAGAATGTGCAGTTCGAAGTGTTGTGGCCGCCACAACTAGTGAATAGGGCGTATAACCCACACTCTTGTGTCATACGGATAATTGAACCAGAATCGGGCTTTTCGATGTTGCTCACGGGTGATATTGAACTCGTAAGTGAGTGGTTACTTGCTCGGGAAGTTGAACAGCTTCAAAGCGACGCCATGCTAGTACCTCATCATGGTAGTGACAGCTCATCTATCGCCCCTTTCATAGAAGCGGTTTCACCAAAGTTAGCGATTGCTTCGTTGGCAAAGGGAAATCAATGGGGGATGCCAAGCGAATCAGTCGTTCAACGTTACTTACAAAGTGGAAGTGCTTGGCTTGATACAGGTGAAAGTGGACAAATAACCATCACTACCAACCAAGAAGGTTGGCATTATCATACGATTAGAGAGGAACAAGGTCGGCAGTGGTATAGGCAGATGCTTCGTAAGGGAGTAGAATAGATAGATTATTGTGAGAAAATTAAGCGATTTTATGTCAACACAAACAGATGAAACTACCTGGGTCACATTTAAACGACTTTGGACTTATATTCGACTATATAAGGCTGGCCTTGGTGTTGCGGTTATTGCGCTTATTATTAATGCCGTCTCTGATACTTACATGATTTCTTTGCTAAAGCCGTTGCTAGATGAAGGCTTTGGTAGTGCGGAATCAGATTTCCTACGCACACTTCCTCTTATTATCTTTGCCATGATGTTCATTCGTGGTGTCAGCGGTTTCGTATCCACCTATTGCTTAAGCTGGGTTTCTGGCAATGTGGTGATGGAAATCCGCCGTAAAATATTCAGTCACTTTATGCACATGCCAGTCTCTTTCTTTGATAAAGAGCAGACGGGTGCGCTGCTGTCTCGTATTACCTACGATTCGGAGCAAGTTTCTGCGGCAACCAGTAAAGCGTTGGTGAGTATTGTTCGTGAAGGCGCAAGCATCATTGGCTTATTGACCTTGATGTTTTGGAACAGCTGGCAGTTGTCTTTGGTTCTATTTGCGGTTGCTCCACTGGTAGCTTGGGCAATCAGCATAGTATCGAAGCGATTCAGAAAGATTTCTAAAAACATGCAAACCAGCATGGGTCACGTTGCTTCGTCAGCAGAACAAATGCTGAAAGGGCACAAAGTGGTGCTTACTTATGGCGGTCAGGATTTAGAAAAACATCGCTTTGATAAAGTAAGTAACCAGATGCGTCAACAGAGCATGAAGCTAGTAACAGCACAAGCGGCCGCTAACCCAATCATTCAGATGATTGCATCGGTTGCTATTGTGGTTGTACTGGTATTGGCGAGCGTTGATTCAATTAAGGCTGAACTAACTCCGGGTACGTTTACGGTAGTGTTCTCAGCAATGTTTGGTCTAATGCGTCCACTAAAAGCACTAACTAACGTAACGTCTGAATTCCAACGTGGTATGGCTGCAAGTACGACACTGTTCGGCTTGATGGACTTAGACACAGAGCAGAACACAGGTACCTTGAAACCTGAAACGGTAAGTGGTGATGTTGCGGTAAAAGATGTGACCTTTACTTACGAAGGTGCCGAGAAGCCAGCATTGGATAATGTGAGTTTTAATATACCGAAAGGTAAGACGGTTGCGCTTGTTGGGCGATCGGGCTCAGGTAAGAGTACCATTGCCAACCTATTTACTCGTTTCTATGACGTAGACTCTGGCTCTATTGAACTGGATGGTCACGATATTCGTGATTACGAATTGAGAAATCTGCGTGAGCACTTTGCTCTGGTTTCTCAAAATGTGCATCTGTTTAACGATACGGTGGCTAACAACATCGCTTACGCAGCAGAAGAACAGTATTCACGCGAACAGATCGAACATGCCGCTAAACTTGCTCATGCGACTGAGTTTATTGAGGGTATGGAAAATGGTATTGATACTGTCGTGGGTGAAAACGGTGCGAGCTTGTCTGGCGGTCAAAGACAACGTATTGCGATCGCACGAGCACTATTGAGAGACGCGCCAGTTCTGATTCTTGATGAGGCGACGTCTGCACTAGATACAGAGTCAGAAAGAGCGATTCAATCAGCACTAGAAGAGTTACAAAAAGATAAAACTGTGTTGGTGATTGCTCACAGGCTATCGACGATTGAACAAGCTGATGAAATTTTGGTTGTTGATGATGGTCAGATTGTAGAGCGAGGCCCACACGCAGAGCTAATTGCTCATGATGGTGCCTATGCTCAACTGCATCGAATTCAGTTCAGCGGATAAGATTAGGTCTTTGTTGTGATCGAAAAGATTTGGTTTAACAATCACCCGTTAAAATATCTTCTTTGGCCACTATTGTGGCCATTGAGCCTGCTGTTCAAAGTGATCAGTGGGCAACGTCGTAATGCTTATCTCTCTGGAAAGAAAGAAACCTATCGACCACCTCTGCCTGTAATCGTTGTTGGTAACATTACCGCTGGTGGCAATGGTAAAACCCCTGTTGTGATTTGGTTGGTTGAAATGCTTCAAGCCAACGGCTTTAAACCAGGTGTGGTTTCTCGTGGTTATGGTGCGAAAGCGCCGAGTTATCCACTGGTTTTAGAAGAGAGCACGCCCGCTGAACACTCGGGTGATGAACCCCGCTTGATTCGAAAGCGAACGGGCGCGCCGGTAGCGGTTGACCCAGTAAGAGCGAATGCGGTAAAGGCTTTATTGAATCAAGGCGTGGATGTCATTATCACTGATGACGGCCTGCAGCATTATGCACTTGAACGCGACATTGAGTTTTCAGTTATCGACGGTGTAAGGCGTTTTGGTAACGAGAGTCTGATTCCACTAGGCCCATTGAGAGAGCCTGTATCGCGTTTAGTTGACGTAGATTTCTTGATTAACAATGGTGGAGAGGCACAAGGGCGAGAGTTCTCAATGTCTTTGGCACCAAGTGAAGCGGTTAACCTAAAGACAGGTCAAAAAAAGCCAGTTGCAGAATTACCAAAGCTGGTGGCTTTTGCTGGAATAGGGCACCCGCCACGCTTTTTTAAAACATTAGACGATCTTGATGGTGATGTGGTTTACACACAAGGCTTCGCCGATCATCAGGATTTTGATAAAGATGAACTTCATGCCTTAGCAAAGAAAGGTATGAATATGATTATGACAGAAAAAGACGCTGTAAAATGCGAAGAATATGCTCAAGACAACTGGTGGTATCTTCCAGTTTCTGCGCAGTTCGAAGAAGAAGCGCAACAGCAAATTTTAAAAAGAATAAAAGAGGTTATGGAATACTATGGATCACCGTCTGCTTGAGATCGTTGCTTGCCCTGTATGTAAAGGTAAACTAACTTTTGACAAGGATAAGCAAGAGCTTGTTTGTAAAATCGATCGCCTAGCTTACCCAATTAAAGAGGGTATTCCTGTTCTTCTTGAACCTGAAGCTCGTACTCTTTCAATGGACGAGGGCAAGTAATGTCTTACACGGTAGTTATACCAGCAAGATACCAATCGAGCCGTTTGCCAGGTAAGCCTCTGGCTGACATTGGCGGCAAGCCGATGATTCAATGGGTATACGAACAGTCAATGAAAGCAGGGGCTGATAACGTAATCATTGCTACCGATGATGCTCGCGTTGAGAAGGCTGCGAAAGCATTTGGTGCGACTGTGTGTATGACGTCACCGAATCACGAGTCAGGTACTGAACGCCTAGCAGAAGTGATTGAAGTGATGAACATCCCTGACGACCACATTATTGTGAACGTACAAGGGGATGAGCCACTTATTCCACCGGCGATTATTAATCAGGTGGCGAACAACTTAGCAAACAGCACTGCGCCAATGGCAACACTTGGTGTTGAAATCTCTCATGTTGATGAAGTTTTTAACCCTAATGCTGTAAAAGTAGTGACGGATAAAGACGGCTATGCGCTGTATTTTAGCCGTGCGACGATTCCTTGGGATCGTGATGCTTATGCTAATAACGGTACTGCTGCTGAATCTCCACTACTTCGTCATATTGGTATTTACGCTTACCGAGCGGGTTTCATCAATACCTACATCAACTGGGAACCAAGTACCCTAGAGCGCATCGAGTGCTTAGAGCAACTTCGCGTACTTTGGTATGGTGAAAAGATTCATGTAGATGTTGCTGTTGAAGCGCCGGCTGCGGGTGTTGATACTCCAGAAGACTTGGAAGCGGTACGCGCCATCATCGGTTAGACTTGCTTGAAGCAACAAATATACTTAGCCTCGCTCATGCGAGGCTTTTTTATGCCGATTTACTGCCAATAGAAAGCCTTATTAGCATCAGGTGATTGATATTAGGCCTGTTGCATTATCGTGTGCATCATCAAGATTGAATTATCTGAGATTTACCTCGCTCGACTTCCAATTTTTCTCTATAATATGCCGCCTATAAAGTAGTGGCGACTCGCTAGTACAGAATAAAACTTACGACTAAACGTGGAGTAAAAGATGCCTTCTCAAAGCCCAGTGATTACGGTTGATGGACCAAGTGGTGCAGGTAAAGGTACCCTGTGTATGTTACTAGCAGATAAGCTAGGCTTTCATCTTCTAGACTCAGGTGCGATCTATCGCGTACTGGCTTTAGCAGCAATTCATCACGGTGTAGATACTGAATCGGAAGACGCTTTAGTTCCTCTTGCAACTCACTTAGACGTTCAGTTTATTGCTGAGGGCGACCTAGTTAAGGTTATCCTAGAAGGTGAAGATGTGTCGGGTGAGCTTCGTAAAGAAGAGACCGGCATGGCGGCTTCAAAAGTTGCTGCATTACCTCGCGTACGTGAAGCATTACTTCGTCGTCAGCGCGCATTCAGCGCAGCGCCAGGTTTGGTGGCTGATGGCCGCGATATGGGAACCGTTGTCTTCCCTGAAGCAGAAGCAAAAATATTTTTAGATGCAAGTGCAGAAGAGCGTGCGACTCGCCGCCTTAAACAGTTGCAACAGAAGGGGTTAGATGTTAAATTTGACGACCTTTTGAGCGAGATCCAAGAGCGAGACGACCGAGATCGTAATCGCCCAGTGGCGCCACTTCGCCCTGCAGAGGATGCTCTAGTGCTTGATTCCACCTCAATGAATATTGAGCAGGTAGTAGAAAAAGCACTACACTATATTGAATCGAAACTAGCTGGGTAATTCTGCCCGGCTGGCAAGAACGTTGGTCGCAAGGATGATGACCGGCGAATTTATCAACCCCATGCGGTAGGATACCCATGGACGTTTAATTATTGAAGATTAAATAATGACTGAATCTTTTGCTCAACTCTTTGAAGAGTTTCTAAACGAAACAGAATTCCAACAAGGCAGCATCGTTAAAGGTACTGTAGTAGCTATCGAGAACGGTTTCGTTCTTGTTGACGCTGGTCTTAAGTCTGAATCTGCTATCCCTGCTGAACAGTTCAAGAACGCTGCTGGCGAACTTGAAGTTGAAGTTGGCGCTGAAGTAGACGTAGCTCTAGACGCTGTTGAAGATGGTTTCGGTGAGACTCAACTTTCTCGTGAGAAAGCTAAGCGTCACGAAGCTTGGATCGTTCTTGAGAAAGCTTGCGAAGAAGCTGAAACTGTTGTTGGTATCATCAACGGTAAAGTTAAAGGCGGTTTCACTGTTGAACTAAACGGTATCCGTGCTTTCCTTCCAGGTTCTCTAGTAGACGTACGTCCTATCCGTGACACTGCTCACCTAGAAAACAAAGAGCTAGAGTTCAAAGTAATCAAGCTAGACCAGAAGCGTAACAACGTTGTTGTTTCTCGTCGTGCTGTTATCGAATCTGAAAACAGTGTTGAGCGTGACGAACTTCTTGAAACTCTACAAGAAGGTACTGAAGTTAAAGGTATCGTTAAGAACCTTACTGACTACGGTGCATTCGTTGACCTTGGCGGTGTTGACGGTCTTCTACATATCACAGATATGGCTTGGAAGCGCGTTAAGCACCCATCAGAGATCGTTAACGTTGGTGACGAAATCCTAGTTAAAGTTCTTAAGTTCGACCGTGAGCGCACTCGTGTTTCACTAGGTCTTAAGCAACTAGGCGAAGATCCATGGGTAGCAATCGCTAAGCGTTACCCAGAAGGTCACAAGCTTTCTGGTCGTGTTACTAACCTAACTGACTACGGCTGCTTCGTTGAAATCGAAGAAGGCGTTGAAGGTCTAGTACACGTTTCTGAAATGGATTGGACTAACAAGAACATCCACCCTTCTAAAGTTGTTAATGTTGGCGACGAAGTTGAGGTTATGGTTCTTGATATCGACGAAGAACGTCGTCGTATCTCTCTAGGTCTGAAACAGTGTAAAGCTAACCCATGGCAGTCATTTGCAGAAATGCAAGCTAAGGGCGACAAAGTTACTGGTAAGATCAAGTCTATCACTGACTTTGGTATCTTCATCGGTCTAGAAGGCGGTATCGACGGTCTAGTACACCTATCTGACATTTCTTGGAATGTTGCTGGCGAAGACGCTGTACGTGAGTACAAGAAAGGCGACGAAATCTCAGCAGTTGTTCTAGCAGTAGATGCAGAGCGTGAGCGTATTTCTCTTGGCGTTAAGCAAATGGAAAACGACCCGTTCAACGCATACGTTGCTGACAACAAGAAAGGTGTTCTTGTAAACGGTACTGTTACTGCAGTTGACGCGAAAGGCGCTACTATCGAGCTAATCGAAGGCGTTGAAGGTTACATCCGCGCTTCTGAAGTATCTCGCGATCGTATCGAAGATGCATCTCTAATCCTAAGCGTTGGTGACAGCGTTGAAGCTAAGTTCACAGGTGTAGACCGTAAGAACCGCGTAATCAACCTATCTATCAAAGCTAAAGATGAAGCTGATGAGCAAGAAGCAATGGCTTCACTGAACAAGTCTGAAGAAGGCGCGTTCGGTAACGCAATGGCAGACGCATTCAAAGCTGCTAAAGGCGAATAATAGCTTCTCATTAAGAGAAATATAGCTATATAGCCAAGAAAGGAGCCGTAAGGCTCCTTTTTTTTTGCTTATTTTTCCGATAGGTCTATAATTTCTAAAAAGAAAACCAACGAGGGTAACTATGACTAAGTCTGAATTGATTGAAAGACTGTGCGCTGAGCAAACGCATCTTTCTGCAAAAGAAATTGAAGACGCTGTAAAAGACATTTTAGAGCATATGGCTTCAACACTAGAAAGTGGTGATCGAATCGAAATTCGCGGTTTTGGCAGCTTTTCTCTGCATTATCGTGAGCCTCGTGTTGGACGTAACCCAAAGACTGGTGACAAGGTAGAGTTAGAAGGTAAATACGTTCCTCACTTCAAACCAGGTAAAGAGCTACGTGAACGAGTAAATACAGGAATGTAGTCTACTTATCGGAATTATGAAAAGCGGCATACTATAATGTATGCCGCTTTTTTATGACCATAATATGGTGGTCTGATTAGTAATTTTCCTGCATAATCGTACAGCTAACCAACCAATGAGTGATGAACTATGAAAATTATAAAAATAGTCGCCGTTATCGCACTTTTCCTAATTGCACTGGCTTTAGGCTCTCAAAACCAAACTATCGTGAATTTTAATTACCTGCTAGCACAAGGTGATTTCCACCTTTCAAGCCTATTAGGTATTGTCTTCATTTCAGGCTTTGCTCTTGCTTGGTTAGTCTTTGGTAACATGCATATGCGATCTCAGCTGAAAATTCATCGCTTGAAGAAGCAACTCAATAAGCAATCAAAGCAGGTAGCTGCTGATACTAAAGCTTAAAGGCTATATTTGATGTTAGAGTTACTGTTCTTACTTTTGCCTATTGCAGCCGCTTATGGTTGGTATATGGGTAATCGTAATGCTCAGCAAGAAAAACAAAAGCAATCACACCAGATCTCCCGTCAATACGTGACGGGTTTGAACCTATTACTGTCAGACCAATCTGACAAAGCGGTTGATCACTTCATTGAGCTGCTTCAAGTAGACAATGAAACCATCGATACTCACTTGGCCTTGGGTAACCTATTCCGCTCAAGAGGCGAAGTCGACCGCGCTATTCGTATTCACCAAAATCTTATCTCCCGTTCTGGGCTGACTCTCGATCAGAAAAACCTCGCACTGCAACAACTAGCGAAAGACTATATGGTCTCTGGCTTTCTTGATCGCGCTGAAAAAATCTTTGAACAGCTGGTTGATGAACCTGACCACAAAGAGGGTGCTCTGCAGCAGTTAGTTGCAATTTATCAGCAGACTCGAGAATGGAACAAGGCGATTCATTACGGCAATATTCTAGTAAAGCTTGGCAAGAAGAAGATGAAGATGCGTGCTACGGTCGCGCATTTTTGGTGTGAGCTCGCTATGCAAGAACAAGCTGATGGTAATCGTTCAAAAGCATTAGCGCATTTTAAGAAAGCGTTATCTGAAGACCCTAAATGTGTGCGTGCCAGTATCGCTTTGGGTAAATTCCACTTAGCGAACGAAGATTACCAGAAGACGATCGACTGCCTTGAGGGTGTTCTTGAGCAAGATATCGATTTTATCAGTGAAGTGTTACCAACTCTTGCTGAGTGTTATCACAAGCTCGGGCACGAAGCACAGTTGGTTGAGTTCCTTAAAGCATGTATCCAGAAGAAGGCTGGTGTGTCTGCAGAATTGATGCTGGCTCAGCTGGTTGCTCACCATGAAGATGTTGGCTCTGCGCAAGAGCTCCTGACCAAGCAACTTGTTAAAAACCCAACCATGAAAGGTTTTTATCGACTGATCGATTATCACCTAGCAGAAGCTGAAGAAGGCCGAGCAAAAGAAAGCTTAACCACGCTTCAATCTATGGTTGGTGAACAGCTTAAGGTTAAGCCTCATTACCGTTGCCGTCAGTGTGGATTCTCAACACATTCAATGTATTGGCACTGCCCTTCATGTAAGGGGTGGGGAACGATCAAGCCTATTCGTGGGTTGGATGGTGAATAGATTTGTGGTCATTACAAGACCAAATTATTAATTGCAGCTTTCGGGCTGCATTTTTATGACTGTTATATATCGCCTGCAAGGGTAGATAGATATTTTTTAAGAAAGTTAACTGCGTTAGGAGATGAAATGAACGACCAAAAAATCATTGTAGCTTTGGATTATGACAACCAAGCGGATGCGTTAGCCTTTGTTGACCGTATTGACCCAGCATCTTGCCGCCTTAAGGTGGGTAAAGAGATGTTCACCCTATTTGGTCCTGAGTTTGTTCGTGAATTACACAAGCGTGGTTTTTCAGTATTCTTGGACCTTAAGTTCCACGATATCCCGAACACATGTTCAAAAGCCGTTCGTGCAGCCGCTGAACTAGGCGTATGGATGGTAAACGTACACGCAAGTGGCGGTGAGCGCATGATGACGGCTTCTCGCGAAATATTGGAGCCTTATGGTAAAGATCGTCCATTGCTGATTGGCGTAACAGTACTGACGAGCATGGAGCAATCGGATCTAGCGGGTATCGGGTTGGATCTAGAACCACAGCAACAAGTGATGCGTTTAGCTTCTCTTACAAAAAACTCTGGTCTTGATGGTGTGGTGTGTTCAGCGCAAGAAGCTTCTTTATTGAAAGGTGCGCTTGGCCAAGAGTTCAAACTGGTGACTCCGGGTATTCGTCCTGTAGGTGCCGATGTTGGTGACCAAAAGCGTATCATGACGCCTTCTAAAGCGATTGAATCTGGTTCTGACTACTTGGTTATTGGTCGTCCAATTACTCAGGCTGTAGACCCTGAAGCTGTGCTTGCTGAAATCAACGGCACACTAGCTTAACTTTCTCTTATAGCTAGCGTGAAACAAATAAGAAGGCCAGCAGTTAGCTGGCCTTCTTTGTTTGGATTGGAGCGTGCTTTCTTAGCGGGATTATACTGGTGCGCCACTATGGAATTTAAAGTCGCTGTCGTCTGAGGTGATCAGATCTGCTTCTACTTGAGCGAAGTGGGCGATACGTTCCGAGATATCTTTACCTGCGATTTGCTCTGCTAATTCGAGGTAATCTTGGTAGTGACGAGCTTCTGAACGAAGTAGGGATACGTAAAACTTCTCCATGTCTTCTTCTAAGAAAGGGGCCAGTTTCGCAAAACGTTCACAAGAGCGTGCTTCAATAAAGGCGCCGATGATCAGTTTGTCGACCAGAGCATCAGGCTCGTATGTCTTTACTTGTTTGATCAATCCTTTCGCGTAACGACCGGCTTCGATCGGTTGGTAAGTCACGCCTTTCTTCTCCATTAATTCCATTACTTGATAGAAGTGGTGGAGTTCCTCTTTAATCAACAGCACCATCTTATCGATAAGGTCAGCGCCGTAATTACAGCCTTCTTTTGCTGTGATCTGTTTTGAAACGTTGCTCTTGCCACGAAGTGACTCTAAATCACCAATGCGACGGTAAGCAAATTGCTCGTATGGCAAGATCCATTCGTTTAATTGCTTGGCACTTTCTTTATCTACCGCGTATTTACGGATAAGGAATAAAGCACTTTGAGCAGCCTTGAGTTCACACAACATGTGGTCGCGCAAAATGATGTGGAGGTTTTCTGGCTTTTTGGCTTCATCGATCCATGAATCTGGCGTTTCAGCTTTAAGAAAAGAGTGGATTGGAGCGAGTAATTCTTGATACATGGTCGGAGCAGGTTTGTTGATAATGCGGGATTTTATCACAGCTAATGAGATCTCCCTATACGGAGGAAGGAAATTCATTAGTGACAAAAAAGGCCACTTTAGCGAACTGAGGTGGCCTTCTCGATGACTTGATTAAGTGGTTACCACTTCTTTTTCTGACCGAATAGGGCATCCATATCGTCATCGCGTTCTTTAGATTCCATTTGCTGTAAATCTTGCGCGTTTTTGTCTTGGCGTTTTTGGTCAAGCTCGTTCAGCATCTGTTGAAGCTTTTCTTTTGCTCTCATTGAGTATGCGTCATTCTTGGTTGCCAGTGCATCAATACCTTTACGAAGCAATTGAATAGCGGTACCTGGTTGGCCGCGTGAAATTGAATCGTTAGCACGTTTAATCACGTTCTCAATGTTGATTCGAATCTGAATAGTCTCTAAACGTGCGTTTTCTACCACATAAGCTTGGGTTTCAAAACGGCCTTTATTGTGTTCGTTACGTACCGTATCGCGTAGGCGCTTAACCAGTTTGAGCATCATGATTGCTTGTTTATCGCTGCTTGGAACTCTAAAGGCCGTGCTTTCGCCACCTTGGTAGTTCTCTTTAAGCTGCGTGATTTGCTGTTTTACGCTTTCAATGCGCTGGGCAAGTTGCTTATTTTTGGGGTCGAGCTGATACATGTTTTCTAATGCATCAAGAATTCGATTATTTAAGCATACAAGAAGATCTTGGCTAAACGGCATGTGGTGCGCGTTGCCAATAAGCTCTTCGGTTCCATCAATAATGGTCAAATAACGAGAAGCTTCCTGTTTCTTCGCTGTTTCTACCTTAACTTTGTACTGAAGCATGATGTTGTAACCTAATACCAACACCAAAAGAATCGCAACTAAGGCAATAATTAAACCAGGGTTATTCATATATTTATGTCTGCTTATGTTTTCTTGAGCTAACTAGAGAGGATACACGATTCCATTGTGTATCGGCACTCGTAAAATGCAATTTCTGATTATCTCTTGTTGAGCGTAATCAGCAATCAAAACTATCAACTAATTTATGGGAATGAGGGCTAGCTTGCAAAGCCATCGTGGCATTTTTATTTGTTCATCGAGAAAAACTCAATTTTTCTGTCTTTTTAGCGCTTGAAGCGTTATAACTAATAATTATATTACACGAGACTAGAATGCTCTCTTTGCAAATAAGTTAGCACAGAAATGAGTAAAGGATTACGAGGTTAGATATGAAGTTACAGCAACTGAAGTACATTGTTGAGGTTGTAAACCATAACCTAAATGTTTCTGCAACAGCAGAGAGTTTATACACATCTCAGCCAGGCATCAGTAAACAGGTTAGACTGCTTGAAGATGAATTGGGTATTCAGATCTTTGAGCGAAGCGGCAAGCATTTGACTCAAGTTACTCAAGCTGGTGAAGACATTATTCGTATCTCTCAAGAGATCCTTGCTCGTGTTGAAAGCATTAAAGCGGTCGCTGGCGAACATACTCACCCTGAGATGGGTACATTGAATATTTCAACGACTCACACGCAAGCTCGTTACGCATTGCCAGATGTCATCAAAGGCTTTACCGCGCGTTACCCTAAAGTGTCGCTTCACATGCACCAAGGTACACCGAGCCAAATGTCTGAGGCAGTAGCTAAGGGCACAGCAAACTTCGCGATTGCGACAGAAGCACTTCACCTTTACCAAGATGCGATAATGCTGCCTTGTTACCACTGGAACCGTTCTATCGTGGTAACAAAAGATCACCCGCTGGCTCAAAAGCAAAATATCACCATCGAAGATCTGGCTGCTTATTCTCTGGTGACTTACGTCTTTGGCTTTACTGGTCGATCTGAGCTGGATACGGCCTTCAATAAAGTAGGTCTAACACCACGTGTTGTGTTTACTGCTACGGATGCCGATGTAATCAAAACTTACGTTCGTATGGGCATCGGTGTTGGTGTGATTGCGAGTATGGCGATTGACCATGAACAAGATACCGACTTGGTTGCTATTGATGCGAGCCATCTATTTGGTGCGAGCACAACCAGCATTGGCTTTAGAAAAGGTACGTTCCTGCGTTCTTACATGTTTGATTTCATGGAACGTTTTGCACCTCACTTAACTCGCCCAGTGGTAGAGCAGGCTATCTCTTTGAAATCGAATGAAGAGATTGAAGAGATGTTTAAAGATATCGAACTGCCTGTTCGTTAATCACAACATACAAAGCTAGATTGTTACTTCGGCCTGTGTCTACAGGCCGTTTTCCTTTTTGGCGTTTGGCGTTCACCTTTCGTTCCCTTTACCTCGAACCTTTTCATTTAAGCCGGTTACCCCTACAATCCACGCACCATAGGGGGAAGCATGCATTCACGATTTAAAACACTCGACTCATTTTTGCTTGAGCACCAAGTTTATTGGCGCTCTGAGCCTTTTCACCTATGCCAAACACAACAGCAGCCATGGCAAGAAGTTAACTCGCCACTCGTTGACTGGTTAAATAGCTTAACGATTGAAAATATTCAGACGCTGAAAGAACTGCCTGATCTGCTGCTTACTGAACTCAGCTATTTTATGCCTCAGCTTGCGGACGCTCACCAAAGCACTCAATTTACGAATACAAATCTCAAAGGCTTGCAGCTTCCTAGAGGAACTGAAGACGGTATTCCAGGAAGAAAGTTGCAGCAAATCGTATCTATGGGGGAGGCCGCGCTTGAACATCACCACGGTGAAGAGTGGTTGGAGTGGTGTTCTGGTAAAGGGTTCTTAGGGCGAATTTTGTCTCAGCAATCTAACCAAAAGGTGACCAGTTTCGAATGGCAGCAATCACTGTGTGAAAACGGCCAAAAAATAGCGGATGCACAACGTCTAGAAATGACCTTTGTGCAAGGTGACGCTTTTTCTGAGAGTGCTGACAAGGTGTTTAATGCCAATCAACATGCGGTAGCACTGCATGCTTGTGGCGATCTACATGTTGAGTTAGTTAAAAAGTCCGTATCGCATGGGCTTCCTGCGGTGACTATATCCCCTTGTTGTTACCACCTTATTCGAGACGACAACTACCAGACAATGTCATCAGTGGCAAAAGCCTCAGCGTTAACATTGAGCAAGAGTGATTTGCGAATCCCACTTCAAGAAACCGTTACTGGTGGTGAAAGAGTAAGGCGACACCGTCAATTGGAGATGAGCTATCGCCTAGGCTTCAGCCGGTTACTTAAGACTGAAATGGGGATTGATGAATACATCCCAGTACCGAGCATCAAAAAGTCAGAATTATCTGAAGGGTTTGAATCGTTTTGTCAGTGGGCTTCTGAAGTGAAAGAGATAACACTTGGTTCGGATATCGATTTTGAATCCTATTTTGCTCAAGGTGAGAAACTTTTCTGGGAAATGGAGAAGCTGAGTTTGGTTCAACAAGTTTTCAGACGACCATTGGAGATATGGCTAGCTTTAGATAAAGCGATTTACCTACAAGAGCAAGGCTATGAGGCGAGCATCGAAGAGTTTTGTGGACGTAGTATCACACCCAGAAACCTGTTGATTCATGGTGTTAAGAACGACCGATAGACGATGCGTCTAGTAGAAAGCATGTTCCTCACCGCTTTCGAACGTTAGTGTTACAGAGACAAAAAAGCCAGTTCGACATAATCGGACTGGCTTTTTTCATGCGTATGATTCAACTGAGCGCCTCAACGAGAAAATTTGACGCTCAGTGACTCATTACATCATTAGTTGAACATCGCGATAGCTTCAGCTGGATCTACGTATTCTAGGTCAAAGCTCTCTGCAACTTCTTTACAAGTCACTTTACCGTGAATCACGTTAAGACCTTCTAGGAAGCCTTTGTCTGATAGAAGTGCTTCGCGGTAACCTTTGTTCGCTAGCTTAACAATGTAAGGAAGTGTTGCATTGTTTAGTGCGTAAGTTGAAGTGCGAGCAACAGCACCAGGCATGTTTGCAACACAGTAGTGAACTACGTCGTCAACGATGTAAGTTGGATCTGCGTGTGTCGTCGCGTGCGAAGTTTCGAAACAACCGCCTTGGTCGATAGCAACGTCAACAACCGCTGAACCTGGTTTCATCTTAGCGATGTGCTCTTTTGTAACCAGTTTAGGTGCTGCTGCACCAGGGATCAGTACTGCACCAATCACTAGGTCTGCTTCTAGAACATGCTTCTCGATAGCGTCTTCAGTAGAATAAACCACTTTTGCGCGACCTTGGAATTCTTCATCAAGGCGACGAAGCGTGTCCACGTTGCGGTCTAGAATCGTTACATCAGCGCGAAGGCCAACAGCCATACGTGCTGCGTTAGCACCTACAACACCGCCGCCAACAACAACAACTTTCGCTGGTTCAACACCAGGAACGCCGCCTAGAAGAAGACCACAACCACCGTTAGATTTCTCTAATGTTTGTGCACCTGCTTGAATAGACATGCGACCAGCTACTTCAGACATTGGTGCTAATAGTGGCAAGCGACCCATATTATCTGTTACAGTCTCATAGGCTACGCAGACAGCTTTGCTCTTGATAAGCTCTTCAGTTTGTGGAAAATCTGGTGCAAGGTGTAAATAAGTAAATAATATTTGCCCTTCGCGAAGCATAGCTCGCTCGACAGCTTGAGGTTCTTTAACCTTTACAATCATCTCTGCTTTCGCGAAAACGTCAGCAGCAGTAGGAAGAATGGATGCGCCTACAGCGATGTAATCATCGTCTGAAAAACCGATACCAGTACCGGCATTGGTTTCAACAAAAACTTGGTGGCCGTGTGAGATTAGTTCTCTCACGCTAGCTGGGGTCATACCAACGCGGTATTCGTGGTTTTTGATTTCCTTAGGTACGCCAATGATCATCCTGACTCCTCATTTTATTTTGGTTGTTTTATCTATGTGTAGGGTAATTCTGTCGAATTAATATCTAGTATAGATATGTTCAGATAAAATTTGATACTGAATATTAAAAAGTTGTAGTATATTTTTTTGCAAGGAAGTAATAAGGTGGAATAAAAAATGGCAGACAATTATAAGAAGCCGTCCAAGGAACTAGATCGTATTGACCGCAACATTCTTAATGAGTTGCAAAAAGACGGTCGTATCTCGAACGTTGAACTCTCAAAACGAGTAGGACTTTCTCCGACTCCGTGTCTTGAGCGTGTTCGTCGTTTAGAACGTCAAGGTTACATTACTGGGTACACAGCGCTGCTGAACCCACAGTACCTTGATGCTTCACTTTTAGTGTTTGTTGAAATTACGTTGAACCGTGGTGCGCCAGATGTGTTCGAACAATTCAACACCGCTGTGCAGAAACTGGATGACATCCAAGAGTGTCATTTAGTGTCGGGTGACTTTGACTATCTTCTAAAAACACGTGTATCTGATATGGGTGCTTACCGTAAGCTACTGGGTGATACGTTACTTCGTCTACCGGGCGTAAACGACACTCGAACCTACGTAGTAATGGAAGAAGTGAAACAAACCAACCAACTTGTGATTAAAACTCGTTAGTCATAATTGGTGAAATGAAAGAAAGCGGACATTTGTTCCGCTTTCTTGCTTCCTGGAATTGGGTTTTTTGGTTTGATATGGTTAAATCAACAGTAGTTTCATTGAAACGGGCGGCCTGTGCCGCTCGCTATGTTTTTATCTCGTTTAATTATTAAGTTGGTTTATGTTCAAGCAGAGCAGTAATAAAGTAGAAACAATCATTAAAACGAGTGAAGAGCCCCAGTCTTCTCGTTTAAATGGTTCTCAACGCCTTAAAGAGTGCAGCCTGATACTGGGTGTTCTTTTCTCTATTCTACTTGCCGTTGCGTTATTAACCTTTAGCCCAGCCGATCCATCATGGTCGCAAACGGCGTGGGGTGGTGACATTCAAAACGCGGGTGGCTATCTAGGAGCATGGCTAGCAGATACGCTTTTCTTTGTGTTTGGCTCTCTGGCTTATCCACTGCCGATCTTAGTGACCGTTGCCGCATGGGTCTTATTCCGTAAGCGTAATGAAGATGAGCAGATCGACTTTATGTTGTGGGGTACTCGTTTACTTGGTTTGACAGTGCTCATTCTGACCAGCTGTGGTTTGGCAGACATTAACTTTGATGATATTTGGTACTTCTCGTCAGGTGGTGTGGTTGGTGACGTGTTAACGAGCCTTGCACTTCCAACGTTGAATATTTTGGGTAGTACGCTTGTGCTTCTTTTCCTTTGGGGGGCAGGTTTTACGCTTCTCACTGGTATTTCTTGGTTAAGAATTGTTGAATGGTTGGGTGAAGGCGCAATCAAACTCTTTACTTCAACGGTTAACAAAGCTCGTGGTCAAGACCAAGAATTGCTTGAGCCGGAACTGAAAGAGTCAGCAGACCGAGCTCCACAGCAAGATCTACGTCAACAGCCAACATACCGCGATGACGAAGTGAAAGAGCAATATGCTGAGCAAGAAGAAGCTCTCGATCCTGCAATGAGCTTCTCAGCGACCAATGATCCTTCTGGTATTGCAACAAACGCATCTAAAGAGGGTGTTGCAGAGAAGCGTCATTACAATATTCATATGCCAACAGAAGCGCCGGTTAAGCAGCAAGCGCCTGCTTCTCAAGACCAAGTTTCTCGAGTGACTCAACCACCTGTTGCTCCTCAACCAGAGCAGCCAATTGCTGTTCCTCCTGTTTATCAAGCGCCACAAGAGCCATTGGAAGAGGGCGTTGAGCGTTCTAAGCAGTTAAATGCGACCATAGAGCAGCTAGAAAGTGCTGCAATGTATGAAGATGATCTTGCTGAGCAAGATCAGACAGATGCACATGAATCTCAAGCTGCTTATCAGCAATACATGCAGCAAGAACAGGAGCCAGTTCGTCCTACTGAACCTATTGTGGATGCGACTACAGAAACAGCTCTTGATGCTCAATATGCACAACCAGAGGTTGATAGTGAAGCTCACGAGTCTACAGAGTTTGATGCTGATGACGTTCAGCCTGAATCTTTGTATGCCTTACCTATGGGCGAGCTAGATGCTGATACTCAAGATGATTTCTCAGCGCACAGTGCACCATTTGATGCGCCTGAAGAGCAAGGCTACGAGCAGCCTTCTGAGTTTGATTCTGAAACAGTAGAGAGTGATATCGAAGAACAACCTGAACCATTCTCATATCAGCAAGAGCAAGCTGCACAACCTGCCGTTTTGGATGAAGAGCCTGCGATTGATCTGCCTTGGGAAGAAGTCTCGGAAGATGAAGACCTGAATCAGGATAAAGACGTTGCGGCTTTCCAGAACATTGTTTCTGAAGCGCAAGCAAACATGGCAGCTGCACAAAACCCATTCTTGGTTCAGCAGGAAGTTAATTTGCCGAAACCGGCTGAGCCACTACCGACACTTGAGCTTTTGTTCCACCCTGAGAAACGTGAAACATTTATCGACCGTGATGCACTAGAAGCAATTGCGCGTCTGGTTGAATCCAAGCTAGCGGACTACAAGATTAAAGCGGACGTTGTTGATATTTTCCCTGGTCCAGTTATCACTCGATTTGAGTTGGATTTGGCACCTGGTGTGAAAGTAAGCCGTATTTCTGGCCTATCTATGGACTTGGCTCGCTCATTGTCTGCGTTGGCGGTACGTGTAGTTGAAGTAATTCCGGGCAAACCTTATGTTGGTTTGGAGTTGCCAAACATGAGCCGTCAAACCGTATTCTTCTCAGACGTAGTGGGCAGCGAGCAGTTCCAAGAAGCGAAATCACCGACAACAGTGGTGTTAGGACAAGATATTGCAGGTGAAGCTGTGATTGCTGACCTAGCTAAGATGCCACACGTTCTCGTTGCGGGTACTACGGGTTCTGGTAAGTCGGTTGGTGTGAACGTAATGATCTTGAGTATGCTGTATAAAGCATCGCCTGAAGACGTTCGTTTCATTATGATCGACCCGAAAATGCTAGAGCTTTCAGTATATGAGGGCATTCCTCATCTACTATCTGAAGTCGTTACTGACATGAAAGATGCGTCGAATGCACTTCGTTGGTGTGTTGGCGAAATGGAACGTCGTTACAAGCTGATGTCAGCACTCGGTGTTCGTAATATCAAAGGCTACAACGACAAGCTTAAGATGGCTGCCGATGCAGGTCACCCAATCCACGATCCATTGTGGAAACCGGGCGATAGCATGGACCAAGAAGCGCCATTGCTAGAGAAGCTGCCATACATTGTGGTTATCGTCGATGAATTTGCCGACTTAATCATGGTGGTAGGTAAGAAGGTTGAAGAACTGATTGCACGCTTGGCACAAAAAGCTCGTGCAGCTGGTGTTCACTTGATTCTTGCAACTCAGCGTCCATCAGTTGACGTTATTACAGGCCTGATTAAAGCCAACATTCCGACGCGTGTTGCCTTTACGGTATCAACTAAGACCGACTCTCGAACCATTCTTGACCAAGGTGGCGCAGAATCGCTGCTTGGTATGGGTGATATGCTTTATTTACCGCCAGGTTCTAGCCATACGATCCGTGTTCACGGTGCGTTTGCGTCAGATGATGATGTACACGCGGTGGTAAACAACTGGAAAGCACGCGGCAAGCCAAATTACATTGATGAAATCACTAATGGCGAGCAAACACCAGAAACCTTGCTTCCGGGTGAGAAAATGGAAGGTGATGAAGAGGTTGATCCTCTGTTTGATCAAGTAGTCGAGCATGTTGTTCATTCACGCCGTGGTTCAGTTTCTGGCGTACAGCGCCGATTCAAGATTGGTTACAACCGAGCGGCACGAATTGTGGAACAGCTTGAGGCGCAAGGCATTGTAAGTGCTCCAGGCCATAACGGTAACCGAGAAGTCTTAGCACCAGCGCCACCGAAAGAGTAATCGCTTAATTGTGTAGATAGGAACTCAACCCTTAATAATCGGTCATAGCTTTATGACCGATTTACCTTGGAACAGGATTATTAATGAAAAAAGTATTCGCACTTTTATTTATGAGCTTCTCAGTGTTTGCTTCTCCGAAAGAAGAGTTGAGTAGCCGCTTGGCATTGAACGCAGGGTTTAGCGCTGACTTTAAACAAGTGGTAACAAGCCCTGACGGCGATGTTGTAATGGAAGGTGAAGGCACGGTTGAAATTGCGCGCCCAAGCTTATTCCGCTGGGAAACCACGTTCCCGGATGAGAACCTATTAGTCTCTGATGGTCAGAGTTTGTGGTATTACAGCCCGTTCATTGAGCAAGTCAGTATTTACTGGCAAGAACAAGCGACATCGCAAACGCCTTTTGTACTGCTGACACGCAACCAAGAGAGCGATTGGGATAACTACAATGTAGCGCAATCGGGTAACCAATTTACACTAACACCAACGGCAGTTGACTCTAATCAGGGTGACTTCCAGATTAATATCAATGAAAAAGGCATTGTTCAGGGCTTTAATGTGATTGAACAAGACGGTCAAAAAGGCGAGTTTACTTTCAGTAATGTGAATTTGGGTAAACCAGCGGCAGACCGCTTTACTTTTGTGGCACCGGAAGGTGTCGAGGTCGACGACCAAAGAAACTGATCGAATCAAGTCGATCGTTTGGTAGTACGTCGATAGGCATTAATGCCATCAACGAATCAAGAGATTGCAATTGAGTAATTACAGCTTAGATTTTGCAGGGGACGAAGATTTTCGTCCCCTTGCTGCTCGTATGAGACCAGAAACTGTAGAGCAGTATATTGGTCAGCAGCACATATTAGGTCCAGGTAAACCTCTTCGTAGAGCTCTGGAAGCGGGGCATATCCACTCGATGATTTTGTGGGGGCCTCCTGGTACTGGTAAAACCACGCTCGCAGAAGTGGCCGCCAATTATGCCAATGCAGAAGTGGAGCGTGTGTCCGCCGTGACATCGGGTGTGAAAGACATTCGCATCGCTATTGAAAAAGCGCGTGAAAACAAGCATGCAGGGCGCAGAACCATCTTGTTTGTGGATGAGGTCCATCGCTTTAATAAAAGCCAGCAAGATGCTTTTCTGCCTCATATAGAGGACGGCACGGTTACCTTCATTGGTGCAACCACAGAAAACCCTTCCTTCGAGTTAAACAACGCTCTGTTATCTCGTGCGCGAGTGTACAAGCTGACATCTCTCAATACCGATGATATTGCGACGGTAATACGTCAAGCGATTGAAGATAAGCAGCGTGGCCTTGGTGATGTACCTGCACACTTTGCTGATAATGTTTTGGATCGCTTAGCTGAGTTAGTGAACGGTGATGCACGTATGTCGCTCAACTACCTTGAGCTGCTGTACGACATGGCAGAAGACAACGACAAAGGCGAGAAAGCGATCACCTTACAACTGCTTGCTGAAGTGGCGGGTGAGAAAGTGGCTCGCTTTGATAACAAGGGTGATATTTGGTACGACCTAATATCAGCTGTTCATAAATCGATTCGTGGTTCAAAACCTGATGCAGCTTTGTACTGGTCGGCTCGAATGATTGCAGCAGGCTGTGATCCGCTTTATATCGTTAGGCGTTTATTGGCGATAGCTTCTGAAGATATTGGTAACGCGGACCCTCGTGCTATGCAGGTTGCTATGTCTGCTTGGGATTGCTTTACACGCATTGGCCCTGCAGAAGGTGAACGCGCGATCGCACAGGCGGTTGTCTATTTAGCGTGTGCACCAAAGAGTAATGCGGTTTATACAGCTTGGAAGCAAGCCTTAACCGATGCTCATAATCTTCCTGAGTATGAAGTGCCTCATCATTTACGAAATGCACCGACAACTTTGATGAAGGACATGGGCTATGGACAAGAATACCGTTATGCTCACGACGAACCAGGTGCCTACGCGGCGGGTGAAAAGTATCTGCCTCCTGAAATGGGCGAGAAACAATACTATTTCCCAACAAAACGAGGCTTAGAGACCAAAATTGGCGAGAAGCTAGATTATCTGGCGGATTTGGACGCAAAAAGCCCACAAAAACGCTATGAAAAGTAGTCTTTTTTGGATATCTTTACCTAGTCATAAAATTCAGATTAAATCGTTACAAATTGGTTGAAATAGCACCAGTTTTAGGGGTTTAGTGGTGATTCGGTAGCCAAGCTACTGAATATTCAAATAACTAAAGCATAGGATTAGCAATGCTGGATTCTAAATTACTTCGAGCTGAGCTGGATGAAACAGCGGCAAAATTAGCACGTCGAGGCTTTGACCTTGATGTAGAGACAATTCGTGAACTTGAAGAAAAGCGTAAGTCCCTTCAGATGAAAACTGAAGAGCTACAAGCGTTACGTAACTCTCGATCGAAGTCCATTGGTCAAGCGAAAGCAAAAGGCGACCATGAAGAAGCTGAGCGTATCCTTGCTGAAGTAGGCAACTTAGGCGCAGAACTAGACCAAGCTAAAGCAGCATTGGCTGAGCTTCAATCTGATCTAGAAACGATCACTATGTCTATTCCAAACCTGCCAGACGACTCTGTGCCAGAAGGTAAAGACGAAGATGATAACGTTGAAGTTTCTCGTTGGGGTCAACCTAAGACTTACGACTTCGAAGTGAAAGATCACGTTGATCTTGGCGAAATGTCTGGCGGTCTTGATTTTGCTAGCGCAGTAAAAATCTCAGGTTCTCGTTTCATCGTGATGAAAGGCAAATTTGCACGTCTACACCGTGCGATTGCTCAGTTCATGTTGGACCTTCACACTGATGAGCACGGCTACACAGAAATGTACGTACCGTACCTAGTGAACCACGATAGCCTATACGGCACAGGTCAACTTCCTAAGTTTGGCGAAGACTTGTTCCACACAAGCCCGCTAACTGAGCAAGTAAGTGATGTTCCTCTTAAGACGCTATCACTTATCCCTACTGCGGAAGTACCGGTAACGAACATGGTTCGCGATACCATTACAGACGAAGCTGAACTGCCACTTAAGATGACAGCTCACACACCATGTTTCCGTTCTGAAGCGGGTTCTTACGGTCGTGACACTCGTGGTCTTATCCGTATGCACCAATTCGACAAAGTTGAACTAGTACAAATTACTAAGCCAGAAGACTCTATGGCTGCTCTTGAAGAGCTAACAGGTCACGCTGAAAAAGTACTTCAACTTCTAGAGCTTCCTTACCGTAAAGTGGTTCTATGTACTGGTGACATGGGCTTCGGCGCTGCGAAAACTTACGACTTAGAAGTATGGGTTCCAGCACAAGAGACTTACCGCGAAATCTCTTCTTGTTCAAACATGTGGGATTTCCAAGCTCGTCGTATGCAGGCTCGTTTCCGTCGTAAAGGCGAGAAGAAACCTGAACTTGTGCACACACTAAACGGTTCTGGTCTTGCTGTTGGTCGTACTATGGTTGCGATTCTTGAGAACAACCAAGAAGCAGATGGCCGTATTGCTATCCCAGCAGTACTTCAGCCATACATGGGCGGCGTAACGCACATCGGCTAATCGTTTTACGATTTAATGAGTCCATAAAATATTGAAAACCCAGCCTATTGGCTGGGTTTTTTATTGCCTTAATAATAGGTTGGTGCATTCCTTAGCTACTTTCATTTCAGTACTATTACCATAGTGTAATAGTATTTTGTTATTTTTGGTTATTATTACTTAATTTATATGTAGCTATAATGTCCTCTTACCGCGGTAGGTATAGATTTTCTCGTTTATGTATTGAGGAGGGCTTATGGCCGTAGGGTGGGCTGGAGACGACAGTGTCAGCCAGCAAATACAAAACACCATCGATGATGAGATCTCTCGTGTAAGAGGGAACCTTCGAGGTGGTGAGAGTTTGCGTTATTGTGATGAGTGTGGCGACGAGATACCAGAACAAAGACGACTCGCGATAAAAGGCGTTCGTTTGTGTATCGAATGTCAGTCATTATTAGAGCATGACGCACATCGACATTCATTGTTTAACCGTCGAGCAAGTAAAGATAGTCAATTGCGTTAAACTGACGGATATCTTCAAAATAGATAAGGCCTTACTTTTATGTAAGGCCTTTTAGTTTTATTAAATGATTTATTACTGAAGATATACGGAAATAATCATCGCTCTTGTTTAGAACAATAAACGCATTATTTAATTACGATTTAAAGCAATGAGCATTTTTTAATGCAGTATCGATAGCAGCGACCAATTTCTCGATATGTTGTGGTTCGCTAATAAACGGAGGCATCATATAAATTAACCTTCCAAATGGACGAATCCAAACACCTTGCTCGACAAAGTGAGCTTGTATAGCTTCCATCTCGACAGGTGAATGGGTTTCAACTACACCAATAGCGCCCAACCAGCGAACGTCTTTAACCAGTGCATGCTCTCGCAAAGGTGGCAGCAATTCAGAGAAAAGCTGTTCAATTTGTAGGGTTTGATTTTGCCAATGGCCTTGTTCTATGAGGGATAAACTCGCTGCTCCAACGGCACAAGCTAACGGGTTACCCATAAAAGTCGGGCCGTGCATGAAGCAACCTGCCTCACCTCCACATACGGTGTCCGCGACTTCTTTGCTTGCTAGTGTTGCTGAGAGCGTCATATAACCACCAGTCAGAGCTTTGCCGACACACAAAATATCCGGTTGAATATCTGCATGCTCGCAGGCAAACAGTTTGCCTGTGCGGCCAAACCCGGTCGCAATCTCATCTAAAATCAACAGCACGTTAAACTCATCACAAAGCAAGCGAACTTGTTTCAAGAATTCAGGGTGATAAATACGCATACCGCCAGCGCCCTGAACGATTGGCTCTAAGATCACGGCGGCGACTTCTTCATGGTGTGCGGATAGCTTTTCACGAAAACTATCAATGTCACTTGGGTTCCAATCATCCCAAAAGCCAGTCTTTGGCGATTCAGCGAAAATATGCTCAGGTAAAAAGCCCTTATAGAGACTGTGCATTGAGTTATCGGGGTCTGTCACTGACATCGCAGCGAACGTGTCACCGTGATAACCATCTCTCAGCGTTAAGAATTTAGAGCGAGGTTGTCCTTTCGCATGCCAAAATTGAAGTGCCATTTTCAGGCTCACTTCTACCGCGACTGATCCTGAATCAGCCAAAAATACGTGTTCTAGATTGTCTGGTGCTAGTTTTAGAAGTTTCTTACATAAATCGATAGCCGGCTGGTGGGTGATGCCACCAAACATGACGTGTGAAACCTTATCGATTTGGCTGTGTGCGGCTTCGTTTAAGACAGGGTGATTGTATCCGTGGATCGTTGACCACCAAGAAGACATGCCATCAATAATTCGATTTCCGCCTTCTAGTTCTAGGTAAACGCCGTCTGCATTGGTAACAGGATAGCAGGTCAGAGGTGTTAACGTTGATGTGTAGGGATGCCAGATATGCTGGCGATCAAAGGCGAGATCCATAACGATTTCCGTTCTTGTTGTGATTAAAAAATAACCAGATGTAAACTTTTGTTATTATCAATGTGTTGACAGTCTAAAGCTTGTCGGTAGACTAGCCAAGCATAAATGCAATCTCTATTGATGGAGATGCGACATCAAATAATAAAAAAGGATCGACACGTGGAAGTTCGTCATGACTGGACAGTCGCTGAAGTAAAGGCACTGCTTGAAAAACCATTTATGGATTTAATGTTTGAAGCACAACTGGTTCACAGACAGTACCAAGAGCACAACCACGTGCAGGTGAGTACGCTGTTATCGATCAAAACAGGTGCCTGTCCTGAAGATTGTAAATACTGCCCTCAAAGTGCTCATTATCGAACTGATGTCGATAAAGAGCGCCTGATGGAAGTTGAACGTGTGCTGGATGCCGCACAAAAAGCGAAGAATGCGGGCTCAACACGTTTCTGTATGGGGGCAGCATGGAAGAACCCTAAAGAGCGCGATATGCCACACCTTACCGATATGATTAAAGGTGTGAAAGGTATGGGGCTAGAAACCTGTATGACACTTGGCATGCTAACGCCTGAACAAGCAGGTGAGTTAGCAGATGCAGGATTGGATTACTACAACCACAATCTTGATACCTCTCCAGAGTTTTATGGCAGCATTATCACCACTCGTACCTATCAAGATCGTCTAGACACGCTATCTCACGTTCGTGATGCAGGTATGAAGATCTGTTCGGGCGGTATTATTGGTATGGGCGAAAGCACTAATGACCGTGCGGGCTTGCTAGTTGAACTGGCTAACCTTCCGGTACACCCAGAGAGTGTACCTATCAACATGCTCGTTAAAGTGAAAGGCACACCGATGGAAAACGTCGATGATGTTGAGTCTTTCGACTTTATTAAATTGATCGCGATTGCTCGCATCATGATGCCTAAGTCTGCGGTTCGTTTATCTGCAGGTCGTGAGAACATGAACGAACAAATGCAAGCGATGTGTTTCATGGCGGGTGCAAACTCTATCTTCTATGGCTGTAAGCTACTGACTACGCCAAACCCGGATGAAGATACAGATATACAGCTGTTCAAAAAGTTGGGTATCAACAGCCGAGAAGTGGCTCAAAAGCCAGATGAAATTCAAGAAAACGAACTGTTAGATCAAGTGGTGGAGCGCGTTGCAGCTCGCCCTACGAAAGATGACATGTTCTACGATGCCACGGTTTAAATCTCGCATTGAAGAAGCCCTTGTTCATCGCCGTGAGCAAGGGTTAACTCGTCAACTCAAGGTGCTTGAAAACAGTAATGGTCCATTGCTTAGTAGTGAAGGTTCATCCTTCATAAACTTTTCGAGTAATGACTATTTGGGACTGGCGAACGATCCTGAGTTGGTCGAAGCATGGCAAAACGGGTTGTCTCAGTATGGCGCTGGCAGTGCAGCGTCGCCATTAGTCACCGGGTTTAGCCCAGCTCATCGAAACCTAGAAGCTCAGCTGTGTGGGTGGCTTGGCTTCGAACGTGCCATTCTTTTTAGTTCTGGATTCAGCGCTAATCAAGCCCTGTTGTTTTCTTTGCTCGAGAAAGATGACGTCTTGCTACAAGACAAGCTTAATCACGCCTCTTTGATGGAAGCGGGTGTACTTTCTCCTGCCACAATGAAACGCTTTAAGCACAACGATGTGCAGCACCTTGAGTCGTTACTAAGCCGTTCTCCCCAATCGTTAGTCGTGACGGAAGGCGTTTTCAGCATGGATGGTGACCAAGCCCCTCTCGATATCATGTCTTGCTTGACCAATCGACACGACAGTTGGTTGGCGGTTGATGACGCTCATGGCATCGGTGTATTAGGCGACAGAGGGGCAGGAAGCTGCAATGCTGCGCAAATCACACCTGATATTTTGGTGGTGACCTTCGGTAAAGCATTTGGTCTCTCCGGTGCTGCGATTCTATGTTCAGCCGAGGTGGGTGATTACTTAACCCAGTTTGCACGTCATCATGTCTATTCGACGGCAATGCCGCCCTCACAGGCTGTCGCTTTGTCGCATGCTTGTCAGATGATTCAAACCCAAGAGTGGCGCAGAGAGAAACTGACAGAGTTAAGTGCTCATTATGCGGAGCAGATGAAATGCGTACCGGGCTTTGTTGATACCAAGACTCCGATTAAGCCATTGGTGATAGGCGAAGCACAGACGACATTATCGGTCGCAGATGAGTTAAAAAATAATCAGATTTGGGTGACAGCAATCAGGCCGCCAACTGTACCAGCAGGAACAGCTCGTTTGAGAATCACATTAACTACCAATCACACTCAAAAACAGGTTAGCCAGTTAAGCAGTTTGTTACTTAAAGCTATCGAATCCAGACCTGTATTAAAGGAAGAGGCTCAGTAAATGTCACAAGAAGCAGTAGTGCATGAATACCTAGGCCAAGACAAAAGTGCAATTGCCGAAGCGTTTGGTAAGGCAGCAACTACCTATGATAAACACGCTGAGTTTCAGCGCGATGTTGGTCACCGATTGCTGGATAAGCTACCAAACGATCTTTCTGGTGTTAAGGTGCTCGATCTTGGTTGCGGGACGGGCTATTTTTCAGAGCAATTGTTGAATCGTGGTGCAGAAGTGGTTTGTGCCGATCTCTCTATTGGAATGCTAGAGAAGGCAAAGCAGCGTTGTGGTTCTGCCGTCTCTTTATATCAGCAAGCTGATGCCGAACAATTGCCGTTTGCAAATGGAAGCTTTGACATTGTTTTTTCGAGCTTAGCTTTGCAATGGTGTGACGATTTATCGTCACCGTTGAAGGAGATGAAGCGTGTGACTGTAGCGGGTGGGCGGGTTATTTTCTCAACTTTGCTCGATGGATCACTGTTTGAGTTAGAAAAGTCATGGAGCAAAATTGACGCACATCAACACGTTAACCATTTTATTACAATCAATCAGGTAAAAATTGCGTTAGCGCAATCTAGCTGTACGGTTCATCAACTAGACTTGCCCACCATCACCGTTTGGTACGACACTTCATTTGAACTGATGCGCGACCTTAAAGGTATCGGCGCTAATCACGTAAGTGGTCGCTCACAAGGTTTAACAAGTCGTCGCATGTTGCAGCTTGTTGAACGGGAATATCGAGAGTTTAAAAACCATCAAGGTTTCTTACCAGCAACATATCAAGTTTGTTTAGGGGTTATTCAATTATGATTGATGCAGTATTCATTGCAGGTACGGATACCGAAGTGGGAAAAACTGTGGTTTCAAAAGCGATTCTTCAAGCTTTGGCCGCACAAGATTTATCAACAATTGGTTATAAGCCAGTTGCTGCAGGGTGTGAAAAGTACCCTGAAGGGTTGCGTAACAGCGACGCGCTGCATCTTCAAGAAGCGGCGACGCAAGATATTGCTTACGAAGACGTTAACCCATACGCATTGTTACTACCATCATCACCTCACATCGCAGCCAAGCATGACGGTGTCGTGATTGATGAAGCGGTATTATCGGCGAAACTAGACGAGCATAAGCAAAACTCTGACATCGTTCTAGTTGAAGGTGCTGGTGGCTGGCGTGTACCGGTTTCAGATGACGAATACTTGTCTAGTTGGGTTAAAAAAGAGCAGCTTCCAGTTGTATTGACGGTTGGTATTAAGCTGGGTTGCTTGAGCCATGCGCTGCTAACTGCTGAAGCGATTCGTGCTGACGGCTTAAACCTAGTAGGTTGGGTGGCTAACCGTATTAATCCAGGCACTGAACATTACGCGGATATTATTGCGATGCTTGAAGATAAGCTAGGTGCACCAAAGTTAGGTGAAATCCCTTACGTACCAAAAGCGAAGTCTAAGAATATTGGTAAGTACATTGATGTAGCACCTCTACTGAATCTTTAACAGCTGATCTTGGTTTGTAGAGAATATTTCGATTTCTAATCGTTTCTGCGTACTGATTTCATGAAAACCGAGTGGAATCTATTCACTCGGTTTTTTTGTATGCAGGGCTAAACTTTCCTATCTTCTTTTTTATCATCTGGCTTATAGCCCATGGTGCGAATATGCTCACCGTGAATGGTGTTTTTCATTAATGCCCACAAAGCCTCAAGGAATCGTTTGTGAGCAGCATGATGCCTAATGTACTTAACATGGATAAATATATAAATGGCGATGAAAAGTAAGGTCGCGATGGTGACGCCGTAGGCTTCATACAAAGTAATTATATTCATTTTTAGTCTCTTAATTTTTGTATAGGTAAATCGTGTCTATTGAGCTAAGTAGTTAAACCAACGCTTACTTCGAAATCGATAGATACAAGCGAACCACTTAAACAGAGTTTCCAAAAAGAAAAGCGCGAAAACCCACTCCGGACTCAACCCCATCAGTAAAGCGCCTATTGCGGCTAAAGGGATACCAAAACACCATTGAGTGATTAGGTCTTGGTATAAGCAAAATTTCACATCACCTCCAGCTCGTAGCACGCCAACGACCATGGTTGTTGGGAGTGAGCGCAAAATAATTCCTAAGCACAAAATCCCATAGAATTTATTTGCTAGCTCTATAGTTGTTGCTTCCAAGGAAGTGAAGAGAGCGAGAATCGTGTCTTTTAGTGCATACAGCGATAATGACACACACAAAGTAACCATGAATGCGATCACAGTGATCATAATGGCGTGGCGGTATGCCGAATCAAAGTCTTTTGCACCGATGTGGTTACCAACAATAACTGCCGAAGCATTTGCAATTCCGATTAAAAAGCTAAGAGAGAAGGCTTCAATTGGAGTAATGATCGACAAGACTATCAGCCCTTCATCGCTAGAACGCCCCATGATGGAGGTGTAAGCGAATAAGCCCCCGGCCCATAAGGCAAAGTTGATAGTGGTAGGGAGAGCCAAACGAGTAAGCTGTTTGACATGAGAAAACAGCAGTGCTTGTCTTATATCTGACAGGTTAAACAAAACTACATTTTTATTCAGTTTCAGGTAAATGATCGTTATTGCCACTTCGAGCAAGCTACTGATTAACGTGGCAACTGCAGCCCCCTTTAATCCCATCTGAGGTGCGCCGAAGTGTCCAAATATCAATACCCAGTTGAGCAATATATTGAGAATGATACCAAGACTGCTTAGATATAAACTGATTGAAGCTTGGTGTACTGAGCGTAGGTACGCGGCGATACTGCCAGTAAATGCCACGCAAAATAAGCTAAAGCTGGTAATAAATAGATATTGAGAGCCCAGAGCTTGCACTTCGACGTTATTGGAAGATAGACCCATAACTTGTGAATTTGCCAGTGCTAGAGCACCGAAAGGCATTAGTGCAAGCAGGCTTGATAGCAACCAAGTCAATGCAGTACTTCTTTTGGTTCCTTGGTCGTCCTTTTTCCCAAAGTACTGAGCAATTAAGATAGCGCCAGCCGTTGTCACACCGGAGAGAATGATGGTAGCAACAAATAAGGCTCGGCTAGAGACACCTGCCGCTGCAATATCGTTCTCGCTCAATTGACCAATCATGATTAGGTCAATCACTCCTTTGCTAGAAAAAAAGATACTTTGTAGCGTTATAGGGAGTGCGAGAGCAAAAAGCTGCTTTAAGAGTGGGGCATTAAATTGCACCAGTGGGTTTGAAGTTATTGATCTTTTTTTGGGAGTCATAGCACTAACAAGTAAGAAATACTGCTAGCAATTATGCTAGGAATTTCACACTCTTAAAAATCACTTATGATGGGGTTAGGCGTTCAAAAGGTGTTTTATGCATACGTTGGAACAACTGCGAGCTTTTATTGCTGTTTACGAGAACCACTCCTTTAGCGGAGCCGGACGATCTTTAAATAAAGATCGTACAACGGTTAGGGAATTGGTGAAGTCTTACGAAGATGCTTTAGGTTACGCTCTTTTTAATATCGTAGGAAGAAAGGCAGTAGCAACATTTGCGGCAGAAAAACTGTATCCACATGCGATTCTGGTGATTAGACAGGAGAGCAAGTTGGCCGAAGTGAGTCAATTCTTATTCTCTGCGTCGAGAACACATTTTAATATTGGTTATGATGTCGATTTTCCATTTGGTTTTTTGAAGAGTGTCGAGTTATGGGCAACTAAATGCTTTCCATTAGTGAGTATTAACTGGTTGGCGAGAAATCGTGAGGTTGGCCTTGATGAGCTGAAATGTGGTGCACTCGATTTTGCTATTTTCCCGACTAGAGGCGCTATTTCCCTAGGATTTCCAGCTCACTTCCAACACCTTGGGTATATTGATTATGGTGTATATGTTGGGAGCGATACTTCGTTGGCGCATAAACCTACTTTTGATCTTGAAGATGCTCAGTTGGAAATCCAATATCTGAGTGAAAACGCATTGAAAGCAGAGGGCGTTATAAAAGCGTTTTCATATAGCACGCGTATTGTTAGTAGTAGCGATTTAATCATACAGCTGCTTCAAGACCAAGGATGGGCACTATTGCCTAATCGAACTGCTGAAGGGGCTGTTAAGAAGGGCGATATAGAAAAGAAAGAGACGAGTTTGCTAAGCAATGATTTGAAAGTCCCCTTTAGCTTGTTTCATACCATTGAGTTAGAAAGTGACCCATTTATTAAAGCTCTTCGAAATGAGTGTGATTTGTTGGCTAAGCGATATTTCAATTAATGTTACTATGGGTAAATAGAAAAAAGGCTGCGATTGCAGCCCTTTTGCTATTTTAAGCCTGTGTAGAGTTAAGCTTGGGATCAATGTTCTTTTGTAAGTCCCATTAGTGCTTGTTGTGTCTCTGTGATGTTTGTCTGCGCAGCCTCTGGCGTAAGAATACCGATCTGTTTTTTCGCTTCTTCTTCAGTAATCCCCAGGTGACAGCACAGTAAATCGATAGCCATTTGAGTGTTAGTACCTTCAACCATGATCCTTTCCTTTTGTTACATGAACTAGCCAATCATTAATTGATTAACACTCTAAACTGAACGATAGAGGTAGACCATACTACTTAGGTCTAATGGACGAGTGCAAATTGCGCTACTCCCGTAATCAAATGTTTCAATTTAATGCTTAACCTTGTTTTCTTAATCTAAGACTATATGTATAAGTAAGTATAAGTCGTCAAGGTTGGAATCAATTGCTGTCTGCCTTGTCTATAACAATAAGTTTGATAAAAACAGCTTTCATGCGGAGATAAGTAATGAAGCGAGTAATGTTGTTCCTTGCAACCAACCTTGCGGTTGTATTGGTACTAAGTGTTGTTCTTAATATTGTATACGCAGTCACAGGTATGCAACCAGGTAGCCTCTCAGGCTTGTTGGTGATGGCTGCGGTATTCGGTTTCGGCGGCTCATTCATCTCACTAATGATGTCAAAGAAAATGGCACTTCGTTCTGTTGGCGGTATGGTGATTGAAAGCCCACGCAACGAAACAGAACACTGGTTGATGGAGACGGTAAGCCGTCAAGCTCAACAAGTTGGTATTGGTATGCCGACAGTGGCGATCTACGATTCGCCAGACATCAACGCATTTGCAACTGGCGCTAAGCGCGACGATTCATTGGTCGCAGTATCAACAGGCCTGCTACACAACATGACGCGTGATGAAGCTGAAGCGGTATTGGCTCACGAAGTTAGCCACATCGCAAACGGCGACATGGTGACAATGACGCTAATGCAAGGTGTTGTGAACACGTTCGTTATCTTCCTTTCTCGTTTCATTGCTAACATTGTGGCGTCGAACGACAACGAAGAAGAGGGTGGTAGCAACATGATGGTCTACTTCGGTGTGTCTATGGTGTTGGAGTTGGTATTTGGTTTCTTAGCGAGCTTCATCACCATGTGGTACAGCCGTCATCGTGAATTCCATGCTGATGCAGGTGCAGCGCACTTGGTAGGTAAAGAGAAGATGATTGCTGCACTAGAGCGTCTAAAGGTGAGCCACGAGCCACAACTAGAGGGTTCTATGATGGCATTTGGTATCAACGGTAAACGTTCTCTAACAGAGCTTCTAATGAGCCACCCACCGCTTGATAAGCGTATTGCTTCTCTACGTAACATGTAATCTCTAATATATTGAGAGAGTGTTAAAGGCTTCCTACGGGGAGCCTTTTTTGATCGTGGTTTAAGTGGCGATAGGAAGGAATGTGGTTTGCCTATTCTGAGAGCTTAGGTCGATCAAAGTGAGGTGACAGGTAGGGTTTGTGTTCTTGTTTGGTAAGTCTGTGTCTGGGCATGTTATTGCACGTAATAAAAAGGCTTCCACATGGGAAGCCTTAGTCTATTCTGCAATTCGAAATTCGAAAATTACAGCTTGTCAGTTAGCTCGACAGCTTGACCGATGTAGTTCGCTGGAGTCATCTCTTTCAGACGAACTTTCTCGTCTTCAGGGATCTCTAGGCCGTCGATGAATGCGCGCATGCCTTCGCCATCTACACGTTTACCACGAGTTAGCTCTTTTAGCTTCTCGTATGGCTTCTCGATGCCGTAACGACGCATTACTGTTTGTACTGGTTCAGCAAGAACTTCCCAGTTCTTGTCTAGTTCAGCAAGTAGTGCCTCGCGGTTAACTTCTAGCTTGCTAATACCTTTCAGAGTTGAAGTGTATGCAATGATTGCGTAGCCAACACCAACACCTAGGTTACGAAGAACCGTAGAGTCAGTTAGGTCACGTTGCCAGCGAGAAACTGGAAGTTTCTGTGCTAGGTGGCCAAATACTGCGTTAGCTAGACCAAGGTTTCCTTCAGAGTTTTCGAAGTCAATTGGGTTAACTTTGTGCGGCATGGTAGATGAGCCGATTTCACCAGCAATCGTCTTCTGCTTGAAGTGACCAAGAGCAATGTAGCCCCAAACGTCACGGTCGAAGTCTAGAAGGATAGTGTTGAAACGAGCGATCGCGTCGAATAGCTCTGCGATGTAATCGTGAGGTTCGATTTGAGTTGTGTATGGGTTCCAAGTTACGCCAAGAGATTCAGTGATGAACTCTTCTGAGAACTGGTGCCAATCTACTTCTGGGTATGCAGAAAGGTGTGCGTTGTAGTTACCAACAGCGCCGTTGATTTTCGCTAGGATCTCAACGTTTTCGATTTGCTTGTATTGACGTTCCATACGGTACGCAACGTTCGCCATCTCTTTACCCATAGTAGAAGGAGAAGCAGGCTGACCGTGTGTACGAGAAAGAAGAGGAATGTCGCGGTATTCGTTCGCAAGCGCTTTGATTGCGTCGATTACGTTGCGGATCTCTGGAAGAACAACTTCGTCACGAGCTTCTTTAAGCATAAGTGCGTGAGACGTGTTGTTGATGTCTTCAGAAGTACATGCAAAGTGAATGAATTCGTTTACGGCGTGAAGCTCAGGAACGCCTGCTACTTTCTCTTTCAAGAAGTATTCTACGGCTTTCACGTCGTGGTTTGTTGTGCGCTCGATCTCTTTGATACGTAGAGCGTCTTCTTCGCTGAAGTTAGCGGCTAGTTCATCAAGAAACTGGTTAGCTTCTGCACTGAACGCTGGTACTTCTTTGATTGCATCAGTAGCTGCAAGCTTTTGTAACCAACGAATTTCAACGATAGATCGGTACTTTAGTAGGCCAAACTCACTAAAGATGCTGCGTAATGCAATAGTCTTACTTCCGTAACGGCCGTCTACTGGTGAAACAGCAGTCAATGCTGACAGTTCCATGGTGTTCTCCTGAATTGAGTTTTCTAAATTTTGAGAGGTTTATACCAGTAACAATCTCAATTGTCACGCACATTGCGCAAACGTTTGCGTGAGAGTTGTATTGATACAAAAAACAAGCTCGCGACGAGGCGCGAGCTAATAAGTTACATTCGAGCTAATAGGATTTGAGCCTGCTCGATCATCTTCTTGCGACCGAAGATAAGGTGACGACGTTTGCCGCCAACTTGACGCCATAGAACAGCACTTCGAATCCCTGAGAGTAGTAGGGCGCGAACCTTGTGTTGGCTCGAGGTTTGTTGAAGTACCGCTGGTGTACCAGAAACCTGAATACGAGGGCCGATTGGGCTTACAACATCAAGGTAGATGCTCGCTAGGTTGCTGATCATTTGTTCATCAAACAAGTCGAAATGTTCACTCTGGCGCTCTGCTGTTTGAATGCGGTCACCAAGCTGAGACATAGAATCGTTGCGAGATGATAGCTTACGTTCAAGCGCCATTAAGCTGATGATGTAACGAGTAATATCGCTACCAGCAGGAGTACTATCGATACCTTTTACTAGGCACTCAAGCCCAAGTTTTAGGTTAGCTTCACGCCCAAAAACACCCACAGTGTTCGCTGGGTTAGTGTTCAAAATAGCACTGAGTGAAGCTTCGAAGGCATCTTTATCACAATGGCCGTCTTTCGCTACTTGTTGAACCAAAGCCACAGCTTGGCAAATTCCGGCGAAAGCAATGGTACGGTCATAAAGTGTATTAGCCACGTAGTAACTCCTAGTTGTCTTCTATCGTTTGTCGTTCGATCAGTTAGATGCGTTTTTCGATGATACCACCACCAAGACACACGTCGTCTTGGTAGAATACTGCAGACTGACCAGGGGTCACTGCGATTTGTGGCTCGTCAAAAATAACCTTAATGTTCTCGTCATCAATTGGGATGATTGTACAAGGAATATCGGTTTGACGGTAACGTGTTTTTACCGTGCATGTCATAACTTCAGTAATTGGTGTGCGATTTACCCAATGAAGCTGAGAAGCGATCAAACCTTCTGATTTTAGAAGTGGGTGATCCTTACCTTGTACGGCAATCAGAACATTACGTTTAAGGTCTTTTTCGCCAACAAACCATGGGTCTTCGTTACCGCCACCGCCTTTGGTACCACCAATGTGAAGGCCTTTACGCTGACCCAATGTGTGGTACATCAGACCGTTGTGCTTACCAATCACTTTACCTTCTGGTGTTTCGATATCACCTGGTTGTGCTGGTAGGTATTTGCCAAGGAACTCTGTGAACTTACGCTCACCGATAAAACAGATACCTGTCGAATCTTTCTTTTTCGCGGTGATTAAGTCTTGCTCTTCAGCAATGCGTCGAACTTCAGGCTTCTCTAGTTCACCAACTGGGAATAGGCTGCGCGCAACTTGATCTGAGCTTAGTGTGTAAAGGAAGTAGCTTTGGTCTTTGTTGCTGTCTAGACCGCGTAGCATTTCTGGTTTAACGCCAGCCTCTAGTTCTTCTTGAGTCGGGAAAGTACGACGAACGTAGTGACCCATCGCAATGTAGTCTGCGTCTAGTACTTCATCGGCAAACTCTAAGAATGCTTTGAATTTGATTTCTTTGTTACAAAGAATATCTGGGTTAGGCGTACGGCCTGCTTTGTATTCCGCAAGGAAGTATTCAAATACGTTGTCCCAGTATTCTGCAGCAAAGTTGATAGTGTGAAGGTGGATACCTAGTTTGTCACATACCGCTTGAGCATCAGCAAGATCTTCAGCTGCTGTGCAGTATTCTTCGTTATCGTCTTCTTCCCAGTTTTTCATGAAAAGGCCTTCTACCTGATAGCCTTGTTGCTGAAGAAGATACGCCGATACTGACGAATCTACACCGCCGGACATACCGACAATTACTTTCTTTTCGCTGTTTCCAGAGCTGATATCTGACATGTCTAAACACCGTTACTATTACTTGGTCGCAGATTCTAACAGAAAGAGAAACGCCGTGACAGATCCGAGACCGGAATCACAGTTTCATTTGCACAAATAGTGCGCTGAGTTTGTTAGGAATCGCATGAGAGCGAGGTGAGTCGCTAGGATGTCAGAAGTATATGTGGCATAGTCGCTCGAAATCCAAGACCTGAGATAAAAAAATGTCTGAACAAAACGAATTTATGCAAGAAGAGCAGTTGATTGAAATTATTGAAAATCAGCTAGAAGACGGCCAGCCAATTAAGGTAAAAGAGACGTTAATGCGTCTGATGATGACAGGCACACCGCGTGAAGATGCAATTGCAGCAATGGCATGTGCACTTGCCGTTGAAGTATTTGACGTAATGAAAAATGGCGCAGAGTTTAACCAAAAGCGTTATGCCGAGCATTTAGAGATGCTGCCTGATTTAAGCTTTATGGAAGGCGAATAAAAAAATAGCTCAGCAAACGTTTGCTATAGTTTGAGTGATTGCCGCGTTAAATATAGCGCGGTAGAATCCGCCACCTATTTCCCCTTGACTTAGACTAGCCCTATGAAATTCCCTGGACAACGTAAATCAAAGCACTATTTTCCGGTTCACGCTCGTGATCCATTAGTGAGCCAAGCTCAAAGCAGTAAAAGAATGTCACGTACTCATATTATCGGTATTGACCAAACTTTGGTGGATATTGAAGCAAAAGTGAGTTCTGAACTTATTGAGAAGTACGGTTTAAGTAAGGGACACTCACTGGTTATCGGTGATGAAGCGGCTGAGTCTTTATATCAAGAACTCAAAGAGCAGTGCTTAATTACCAATGAATATGCTGGTGGCACTATTGGTAATACATTACACAACTATTCAGTACTGGCGGATGACCGCTCAACGCTGCTGGGCGTAATGAGCCAAGATATTAAAATCGGTAGTTATGGTTACCGCTATTTATGTAATACATCAAGCAGAATGGATTTGAACCATTTACAAGGGGTAGATGGCGCAATTGGTCGCTGCTTTGCATTAATTACTGAAGACGGTGAACGTACTTTCGCAATTAGCGAAGGTCAAATGAACCAACTAAATCCAGAAAGTATTCCTGAAAAGATTTTCAAAAGTGCTTCTGCTTTAGTATTAACTGCTTATTTAGTTCGTTGTAAACCAGGTGACCCTATGCCTGAAGCAACAATGAAAGCGATCGAATACGCGAAGAAATACGATGTGCCTGTTGTTTTAACACTGGGTACGAAATTTGTTATTCAAGACGATCCTGAATTCTGGAAAGATTTCTTAGAGCGACACGTAACTGTTGTTGCAATGAATGAAGACGAAGCTGAAGCTTTAACTGGCGAAAGCGATCCACTCGCTGCCTCTGATAAAGCGCTAGACTGGGTAGACCTAGTATTATGTACAGCAGGTCCTGTTGGCTTATTTATGGCGGGTTACACAGAAGATGCAGCGAAGCGTGAAACATCACTGCCTTTGCTTCCTGGTTCAATTGCCGAATTCAACCGTTACGAATTTAGTCGTCCGGCTCATAAAGATCTATGTGAAAACCCAACGAAAGTTTATTCACATATTGCTCCTTATATGGGCGGTCCAGAAAAGATCAAAAATACTAATGGTGCTGGTGATGCTGCTTTATCGGCTTTATTGCATGATATGGCTGCGAATAAGTACCACAAAGAAAACGTGCCAAACTCAAGCAAGCACCAACATTCATTCCTGACATATTCTTCTTTCTCACAAGTTTGTAAATACTCAAACCGTGCAAGTTACGAAGTATTAGTTCAGCACTCTCCACGTTTATCTCGCGGCCTTCCTGAAAGAGAAGACAGCCTAGAAGAAGCGTACTGGGAAAGATAAGAGATTTTGTTTATCTGGTGCGCATGAGTTTATCAAATGCGCATCTATGTTTATAAAAAACATTGAAGAGTAACAAAATATAAAAAAGGCTCCGAAAGGAGCCTTTTTTGTTTCTGAATATATTGAAGCCGTAAATAATACTTTGGTCGACTTAAATATTAATTCTATTGCTTAGTAGGTAATTGGATTACTCACTCTGCAAACTAAACGCTTAGATAGCGAAATCTTCCAGAGATTTACCAGCATCTAGTTGTTCTTGGATAGCTGAAGGCGTACGACCTTGGCCTGTCCAAGTTTTCTCGTCACCGTTTGCGTCTACGTATTTGTATTTAGCTGGGCGAGGAGCGCGTTTTGCTTTTGTTGTTTTAGATTTTGCTTCACCAGAAAGTGCAGCAATAAGATCAGCAACATCAATTCCGTCTTTTGCAATTTGCTCAGCAATAGCAGAAAGTTTAGCTTCTTGTGCTGCTTTTGCTGCACGTTCTTCAGCTTCAGACTCTTGACGCTCTTGTACAACAATAGTTAGCTTGTCTAGCGCTTCTTCTAATTGCTCAAGAGTTAATTCACGTGAGAATGCGCGAAGGCTACGGATATTTAATAGAGTTTTTGTTAATTCAGACATGATATTTTCCATCAAGGTAAACTAAATAATCCACCTAATAATAAACAGAGCTTAGGAATAAAACAAATAGTATTTCTTCTATTACATATTTAAATATAAAAGTGAGATGAATAGTTGAAAATTTCCATGCACCTTTCTATTGAATTTATAATAGATATTAAGATTATCTTAAAAACTGATATGTGACTGGTGGAGTAATTACCTTATGTTGACTACTCTTAGGTTGATTAGTTCATAAATAAAAAGCTGCTTTTCTCGGAATGATATGTTGCATTGTTGCTCTTGATGGGTACAATTGCGGCTACCTGATGCGATGCTTTGGTTAATCATTTGTTAAACTGTTGTTTGATTGGTTAATAATGTTGTCGCACGTAGAGGTGCAATTATAAAAAGTAGTTTTCGTTGGGGTGATGCCAATGAACGGGAATGAAAGGTGTAATTGCCGAAGTAAATTGTATATCTAAGCAATTTGCTGGGGTTGTGCTCAATAGGTACAACACTGCCATAGTCTTAATTTTAAACTATGGAGCGCTACTGTAGGGTTGGGTGAAGTGTTCACTTCCCTTTCGCTTAGTTCAACATGAACTTGGTCAGCCGTATCAAGTTTGTCTGCAGTAGATCTCTAGCCAAATAAAAAACTGGTTTTTGAAGATCATGAATTTAATAGATTTTGCAACATCTCCTTTATCTTTGCTTCCGCCACTTGTGGCTTTAAGCCTTGCTATTGTTACCCGCCGTGTATTGGTTTCTTTGGGTGTCGGTATCGTTATGGGTGCCATCTTGCTGGCTGACTATTCAGTAGGTAATGCCGCTAGCTACGTATTTACTAAAGCATCTGGTGTTTTCATCGAAGATGGTGGTATCAATACTTGGAACATGAGCATCATTGCTTTCCTAATTATTCTTGGAATGACAACAGCGCTATTAACGCTTTCTGGTGGTACTCGTGCATTCGCTGAGTGGGCTCAATCTCGAGTTAAGAGCAAGCGTGGTTCAAAACTGCTTGCTGCATTTTTAGGTGTATTCATCTTTGTTGATGATTACTTCAACAGCTTGGCAGTGGGTGCAATCTCTCGTCCTGTTACAGACCGTTTCTACGTATCTCGCGCTAAGCTAGCTTATATTCTTGATTCTACTGCAGCTCCTATGTGTGTGATCATGCCAGCTTCTAGTTGGGGTGCTTACATCATTACTATTATTGGTGGCATCCTAGTAACACACGGTGTGACTGAGTATTCAGCTCTCGGCGCTTACGTTCGTCTAATTCCAATGAACTTTTATGCGGTATTTGCACTTCTTATGGTGTTCGCAGTGGCGTGGTTCGGTCTAGATGTTGGTAAGATGCGCGATCACGAGATCGAAGCGTCTCAAGGCCGTGGTTTTGAAGGTGACAACGATAGCCAGCAAGCTCACGATCTAAACGAAGAGCTAGATATCGAAGAGAGCGAGAACGGTTCTGTTTCTGACCTAATCATGCCGATCGTTTCATTGATCGTAGCGACTGTAGCTGCGATGCTTTACACAGGCGGTCAGGCGTTAGCTGCTGATGGTCAAGCGTTTAACCTACTTGGTGCATTCGAAAATACAGATGTTGGTAAATCTCTTGTTTACGGTGGTGTTATCGGCTTACTAGTAGCACTAGCGACAGTATTCAAGCAAAAGCTATCTATGGCCGATATCGCAAGAACAATGTGGATTGGTGCAAGCTCTATGTTTGGCGCAATCCTAATCCTTGTGTTCGCATGGACTATCGGTTCTGTAATCGGCGACATGAAAACAGGTTCGTACCTATCATCTCTAGTAACGGGCAGCATCGATTACCACTGGCTACCAGTTATCTTGTTCCTTCTAGCGGGCGTTATGGCGTTCTCAACAGGTACTTCATGGGGTACGTTCGGTATCATGCTACCTATCGCAGGTGACATGGCAGCAGCATCGGATATCGCACTGATTCTTCCTATGTTAAGTGCGGTTCTAGCGGGTGCAGTATTTGGTGACCACTGTTCTCCAATCTCTGATACGACGATTCTGTCTTCTACTGGTGCTCGTTGTAACCACATCGACCACGTATCGACACAGCTTCCGTACGCGCTTTCAGTCGCATTTGTATCGTGTATTGGCTTTATTACCTTAGGTATGACAGCTTCTATTGGTATCGCATTCAGCGCTGCAGCACTAACGTTCGTAGCTGTATGTTTCGCTCTGGCTTATTTCTCTCGTTGCAAAATGGCGACATGTAAAAGCTAAAAACGAAAGTTAATCAGTAAACTATCAGGGAGGCGTTGGCCTCCCTTTTTTATGCCTGTTAATTTAATTTTAAGTTTCGTGAAAAAAGTTCGAATAAATGGTTGAAAAAGGATCTTACCTTAGTTAGTGTGGAGACAAGACAGCAAACAACCTAAGAGCTGATAAGTATGCGTAAATTAGTAATGAACATTCATCACCATCATCACCCTATCTAGTCTTTCGGGGAGATTTACGTATACCCGGGAGCAAGATTACTCCCGGAGGTTAAGTCAAAAGAATTTAGATTTAAACCCTCGGGATGACAGAGTCTTCCGAGGGTTTTTTAGTTTTAGCGCTTTTAAATAATCAATAAATTCAAATATTTGCACAGGGATACAGCAATGCAGACACAACGCCTAAGAATCGCAATTCAAAAGAAAGGTCGCTTAAGTAAAGAGTGCCAAGACCTACTAAAAAAATGTGGTGTTAAATTTAACATCATGGGTGAGCGCCTAGTGGTTCATTCACTAAATATGCCAATTGACCTGCTATTAGTTCGTGATGACGACATCCCAGGTCTTATCATGGACGGTGTGGTTGACCTTGGTTTTATCGGTGAAAATGAGCTTGAAGAAGTTCGTCTAGATCGCCTTGCTCTTAAAGAGCCAGCAGAGTTCGAAACACTACGTCGTCTAGATTTCGGTGGCTGCCGTTTATCTATCGCAATTAACAAAGATGAAGAGTACAACGGCCCACAAGATCTAGCGGGCAAGCGTATTGCAACAACCTACCCACAACTACTTAAAGCCTACATGGACGAGCAGGGTGTTGATTTCAGCACTTGTATGCTAACAGGCTCGGTTGAAGTAGCTCCTCGCGCTGGCCTTGCTGACGCAATCGCGGACTTGGTTTCTACTGGTGCGACGCTAGAAGCAAACGGCCTAAAAGAAGCGGAAGTGATTTTCCAATCTAAAGCGACCTTGATTCAACGTACTGGTGAATTCGACGCAGACAAAACAGCATTGATTGAAAAACTACTGACTCGTATGCAGGGTGTTCAACAAGCGAAAGAGTCGAAGTACATCATGCTACACGCGCCAACGTCTCAGCTGGAGCAAATCAAAGCACTACTGCCTGGTGCTGAAGATCCAACGGTTCTGCCACTGTCAACGGACAAAGATAAAGTTGCTGTTCACCTAGTAAGTACAGAGAACTTGTTCTGGGAAACGATGGAACAGCTGAAAGAGTTGGGCGCTAGCTCGATTCTAGTACTACCAATCGAAAAAATGATGGGGTAATGACGATGAGAACCGTTGTTTGGCAATCTTTAAGTGAGTCACAGCAAGACTCGGTATTAGAGCGTCCCGCTATTACTGAAGGTGCAAACATCACAGCGACAGTTTCTGATGTTATTGCAAAAGTACGAAATGAGGGTGATGCCGCGCTTAAAGAACTGACTGAGAAGTTTGACCGCGTGACTCCAAAATCAATTCGAGTGAGCTCGGATGAGATTGAAGAAGCGAGCGCTCGTTTAACTCCAGAAATGAAGCAGGCGTTAGAACAAGCTTACAGCAATATTGCTAAGTTCCATGAAGCTCAGAAACCTCAGCCAATTAAGGTTGAGACGCAACCAGGTGTTGTGTGTGAGCAAGTGACACGTGCAATTAACACGGTTGGTCTGTACATCCCGGGTGGCAGTGCGCCGCTTCCGTCAACGGTTCTTATGTTAGGTGTTCCCGCTCAAATCGCAGGTTGTCGTAAGGTTGTGCTTTGTTCGCCTCCACCAATCGCTGACGAAATTTTGTACGTCGCTAAGCTTTGTAAGATCGATGAGGTTTACAACGTTGGTGGTGGTCAAGCGGTTGCTGCGATGGCTTACGGTACGGAAAGCGTTGCTAAAGTCGATAAGATTTTCGGCCCAGGTAATGCCTTCGTAACTGAAGCGAAACGCCAAGTGAGCAACGACTTCCGTGGCGCGGCGATTGATATGCCAGCAGGCCCATCAGAAGTGTTAGTGATTGCTGATGAAACGGCAGACGCAGACTTCATTGCGGCTGACTTGTTGAGCCAAGCGGAGCACGGACCTGACTCGCAAGTGGTGTTGGTAACACCATCGCCATTGATTGCAGATCAAGTAACCGAAGCCGTTCAAAAACAATTGAAAGAACTGTCTCGTGCGAGTATCGCTCAGCAAGCGTTGGCATCAAGCCTAATTATCATTGCTGAATCTATCACTCAAGCGATTGCTATTTCGAACTTCTACGGTCCTGAACACTTGATCGTTCAAACCAAGAATCCACGAGAATTGCTGCCATTGCTAGATAATGCAGGCTCTATTTTCCTTGGTGACTGGTCTCCAGAATCTGCAGGTGATTATGCCTCTGGTACTAACCACGTATTGCCGACCTACGGTTACACAAAGACGTATTCTAGCCTTGGTTTAGCCGATTTCTCTAAACGTATGACGGTGCAAGAACTGACAGCCGATGGCTTAAAAGGTCTAGCTCCGACTGTAGTAACAATGGCGGAAGCCGAAGGCTTGGATGCACACAAACGCGCTGTGACCATCCGAGTTGAAAAGTTAAACCAAGCAAAATAAGGGCAGGGCATGGAAAAGTTAGCGAGAAAACAAGTTCAGGCTCTTACACCTTACTTGTCTGCAAGACGCATTGGCGGCACGGGTGACGTTTGGTTAAACGCCAACGAATCCCCATTCGATAACGAGTACAACGTAAGCTTGTCTCGTCTTAATCGCTACAGCGAATGTCAGCCTAAAGAGTTGATTGATGCTTATGCTCAATATGCAGGTGTGAAATCAGATCAAACTCTGACAACACGTGGTGCCGATGAAGGTATTGAACTGCTGATTCGTGCTTTTTGTGAGCCGAACGAAGACGCTATTCTTTACTGCCCACCAACCTATGGTATGTACGCGATTAGCGCTGAGACGATTGGTGTTGAGCGCAAAGTTGTACCTCTAACTGCTGAATGGCAACTCGATCTTCCAGCGATTGAAGCTCAGTTAGACAACGTGAAAGTGGTGTTTGTTTGTAGCCCAAATAACCCGACTGGTAATTTGGTTGAACGTAAAGACATCATCAAGTTACTTGAGATGACTCAAGACAAAGCGATTGTGGTGATGGATGAAGCGTACATCGACTTCTGCCCAGAAGCGTCAACCGTTGATTTACTTGAGCAATACCCGAATCTAGCGATTCTGCGTACCTTGTCTAAAGCTTTTGCATTGGCTGGACTACGCTGTGGCTTTACGCTGGCGAACCAAGAGCTTATCGATGTATTGTTGAAAGTGATTGCGCCATATCCAGTGCCAATCCCTGTTGCGGATATCGCGGTTCAAGCACTTTCAGAACAAGGTCTTGCAAGAGCAAAGTTTCAGGTTTTGGACTTGAGCGCTAACCGAGCATACTTACAGGCAGGCCTAATGGGGATGCCTAACGTTACGGTATTTGATGGTTGGGGTAACTACCTTTTGGTTAAATTCCCGAACGGTGACGAATTGTTTAAAGCGGCATGGGACAGTGGCATTATCTTACGTAATTCGCCAATTGAAGACTGTGTTCGAATTAGTATTGGTAACCGCGAAGAGTGCGAAAAGACACTTGGATTCATTCGTAACTTTTATCAGTAACGAAAGGCTTGCCAGTAATAACATTTGTTAGCCTTTATTCGATGAATAATAGGCTGACAAATGAAATCAATATTTTGGGTTAGCGTTTGATTTTTGCTAGGCCACCAGATTTAAAATTAAAAGGAAGTTCAAGTGAGTAAACAACAGAAAATACTTTTTATAGACCGCGATGGCACCTTAATTGTTGAGCCGCCAGTAGATTTCCAAGTAGACCGTTTAGACAAACTAAAATTTGAACCGCTAGTGATTCCTAGCCTACTTGCATTGCAAGATGCTGGTTACCGTCTAGTGATGGTAACTAACCAAGATGGCCTTGGTACTGATAGCTACCCACAAGAAGATTTCGATGCGCCACACAATATGATGATGGATTTGTTCGAATCTCAAGGCGTAAAGTTTGATGACGTGCTTATTTGCCCTCACTTTGACGAAGACAATTGCTCTTGCCGTAAGCCTAAGCTAGGCATGGTTAAAGAATATCTACAGGGCGGTAAAGTCGACTTCCAACACTCTGTTGTGATTGGCGATCGAGTAACGGATCTTCAACTTGCAGAGAACATGGCAATCCGCGGTATTCAATATGGCCCAGATGCTGAAACGGAAGGCACGCTAAACTGGCCACAAATTGTAAAAGACCTGACGGTTAACGCTCGTGTTGCTGAAGTGGTTCGTACCACCAAAGAAACTGACATCAAGGTAGCGGTAAACCTTGATGAAACCGGTGGCAACAAGATCGATACAGGTATGGGTTTCTTTGACCACATGCTTGATCAAATCGCGACACACGGTGGTTTCCAAATGAACCTGACCGTGAAAGGCGACCTGCACATTGATGATCACCACACAGTAGAAGACACAGCACTTGCGTTAGGCCAAGCTCTGAAAGACGCGCTAGGTGACAAACGTGGCATTGGCCGCTTTGGCTTTAGCCTGCCAATGGATGAGTGTTTCGCTCAGTGTGCGCTAGACCTCTCTGGCCGTCCATACCTGAAGTTCGATGCTAAATTTAGCCGTGAGCAAGTGGGTGACCTTTCAACGGAAATGGTGGTTCACTTCTTCCGCTCATTAACTGACACGCTAGCTTGTACGCTGCACCTTTCTTCTGCTGGCAACAATGATCACCACATCATTGAAAGCCTATTCAAAGCGTTTGGTCGTACACTTCGCCAAGCAATTAAAGTTGAAGGTACTGAGTTACCGAGCAGCAAAGGCGTCCTGTAAGGAATGGGTATGAAAGAGCAGAAAGTCGTCATTATTGATACTGGTTGTGCCAATGTTTCATCGGTGAAGTTCGCCATTGAACGTTTGGGCTATGCGGTTGAAATTTCAAAAGAGCCAGAAGTGGTTCTTGCAGCTGACAAGTTATTCCTACCCGGTGTAGGCACAGCAAGTGAAGCGATGAAAAACCTACAAGAACGTGACCTTGTCGCTCTTGTAAAGCAAGTAGAGAAGCCTCTACTTGGCATTTGTTTAGGTATGCAGCTTCTTGGTAAATTGTCTCAAGAGAAAGGCCAAAAGGCTGACGAGCTAGTTGAATGTCTAGGCTTGTGCGAGGGTGAGGTTCGTTTACTGGATACGGGCGATTTACCACTGCCACACATGGGCTGGAATACCGTCACAGCAACACCGAATCACCCTCTATTTAAAGACATTGAAGAAGGCGAGTACTTTTACTTCGTTCACAGCTTCGCAATGCCAGTAGGTGACTACACCATCGCACAGTGTGATTACGGTAATCCGTTTACCGCAGCGGTGCAAAGCGGTAACTATTATGGTGTTCAGTTCCACCCAGAACGTTCATCAAAAGCTGGTTCTAAGCTGATTCAGAATTTCTTGGAATTGTAATAAGGATTAGGCAGCGGCTAACGTTGCCATATAAGGAATGTAAATGATTATTCCCGCATTAGATTTAATTGAAGGCCAAGTAGTTCGCTTATTCCAAGGGGATTACGGGCAAGTGACAGAATACAAAGTAGACCCAGCAGAGCAGTTCAATCTATATCACCAAGCTGGTGCTGGCTGGCTGCATCTTGTTGATTTAACAGGCGCAAAAGACACCACTGCTCGCCAGTTAGACCTGATCGCGAAGCTACTTGATAGTACGCCGGCTAATATTCAAATTGGTGGTGGTGTACGTAATGAGCAAGATGTGATTGACCTACTTGAAGCCGGTGCACAACGTGTTGTTGTTGGTTCAACAGCAGTGAAGCAGCCTGAGCTTGTTAAAGGTTGGATGGAAAAGTACGGAGCTGAAAAAATTGTTCTTGCTTTGGACATCAACATTGACGAAAACGGCACTCGCAAAGTGGCGATTTCAGGTTGGCAGGAAGATTCAGGCGTGACCATTGAAGCGTTGATTGAAGATTACCTAACCGTTGGTCTTAAGCACGTGCTGTGTACTGATATCTCTCGTGATGGCACGCTAGAAGGATCAAACGTAGAGCTTTACGTGGATCTTTGTAAGCAGTACCCGCAGGTTCAATTCCAATCATCAGGCGGCATTGGCAGCCTAGCGGACATCGAAGCTCTAAAAGGTAGCGGTGTGGCTGGTGTTATTGTGGGGCGTGCGCTACTTGATGGCAAGTTCACCGCAGAGGAGGCGTTTGCATGTTGGCAAAGCGAATAATCCCTTGTTTGGATGTCCGTGACGGACAAGTGGTAAAGGGCGTTCAGTTCCGTAACCACGAAATCATTGGCGACATCGTTCCGCTAGCACAGCGCTACGCAGAAGAGGGCGCGGATGAATTAGTATTTTACGATATCACGGCATCAAGTGATGGCCGTGTTGTCGACAAGAGTTGGGTAAAGCGTGTCGCTGAAGTGATCGATATTCCTTTCTGTGTAGCTGGTGGTATTAAATCAGCAGAAGATGCAGCGCGCATTCTAGAGTTTGGAGCTGATAAAGTATCCATCAACTCGCCAGCACTGGCTAATCCACAACTGATCACTGATCTTGCTGATAAGTTCGGCGTGCAGTGTATCGTTGTTGGTATCGATTCATACTTCGATAAAGAGACCGGTAAGTATCAGGTTTACCAATTCACAGGCGATGAAGCGCGTACCAAAGCAACCAAATGGGAAACCAAAGATTGGGTGCAGGAAGTACAAAAGCGTGGCGCAGGTGAAATCGTACTAAACATGATGAACCAAGATGGTGTTCGCAACGGTTACGACCTTGAGCAGCTCAACATGGTGCGTGAAGTGTGTAACGTGCCTCTGATTGCTTCGGGTGGCGCAGGTGCAATGGAGCACTTTGCTGAAGCTTATAACAAAACCAATGTGGATGGAGCGCTCGCTGCTTCAGTATTCCATAAACAAGTCATCAATATTGGTGAATTAAAGCAGTATCTAAAACAACAAAGTGTAGAGGTGCGTCTATGAGTTTTGCAGCGACAGAAGTAAATACGCTAGCTGAACGTATCAATTGGGATAAAGTCGACGGTCTCGTTCCTGCGATTGTACAAGATTTCCAATCAAGCCAAGTGCTGATGATGGGTTACATGAACCAAGATGCGCTAGCTAAGACGGGCGAAACAGGTCAAGTGACTTTCTTCTCTCGTACTAAAGAGCGCCTTTGGACCAAGGGTGAGACTTCAGGAAATGTTCTGCAACTGGTGAACATGTCACTTGATTGCGACAACGATACGTTGTTGGTTAAAGTTAATCCAATTGGCCCAACATGCCACTTGGGTACAACAACATGTTGGGATTCTGACCCACAAGAAGAGTCTCAGATGGTGTGGCTTCATCAACTTGAGCAGCTACTGGCTGCCCGCAAGGACGCAGATCCTGAGTCTTCTTACACTGCCAGTTTATATGCCCGTGGCACCAAGCGTATATCGCAAAAAGTGGGCGAAGAAGGCGTTGAAGTCGCGCTTGCGGCGACGTCGGGCGATAAGGCGGAATTAGTGTGTGAATCTGCGGATTTGATTTACCACCTAATGGTTCTTCTTCAAGACCAAGGTCTATCAATGAACGACGTAGTTAATAAACTTAAAGAGCGCCATAAGTAATCTATCTTTAGGATACATCTAGATAAGTAAAGCCCCGTAAACATTGCGTTTACGGGGCTTTTTAGTGTCAATCTATGAGTCGAGTTCTTTGTCTTTATGTCTCGTCACTCCAAGGAGCCTTAGCGACATCAGGAATCTCTTCTGTTAATCTGACTTCCTAGTTGCGCGAGTTACCCGCAGCACTTCTTGTACTTCTTACCACTACCACAAATACATGGGTCATTACGGCCGATCTTGAAGCTTTCAACCGTTTGGTTTAGGCGAGGATCTATCTCGGGCTCTGGTTGGCTTTGTTCTGGGAACTCACCATCGATATAGAACCAAAGGCCGTTTTCACGAACAAAACGAGAGCGTTCTTGCATACAGTATTGTGCGCCGTCTTCATTGAAATAAGCTTTAAACTCAACAAAGCCCTCGTTTTCGTGAGAACCTTTCGCGGTATCGATAACCTCTAGCCCCGCCCAATCACTGTCGATTGATTCAGCAATCCCTTCTCTTTGAGACTCAGCATCACAGCTAGGATGATAGGTAGCAACCACATAATCGACCAATCCTAAAACATGCGCGGAATAACGAGAGCGCATCAACTGCTCTGGCGTTTCTACTGAGCTGTGATCAAGGTGTGCTGATTCACAGCACTTTGGGTAAGTATTGTTGCTACCACATGGGCATAAAGACATGGTCAAATCCTGTAAAAATGGCCTCTGAGTAAGAGGCCATAAATGAATGCGTTGGAGTTTAACAAGAAACTAAAGCTCACCAAAGTGTAGTTTTAATTTAAGTAGATTCGTGATGTTTAGGCGGGAGCTAATAAATCTTGAGCCCAAGCCGTCGCCTCATCATAGGCAAGGCCGAGTTGAGCCTCGCTGAGTTTGAGGAGATTGCGAATACGAGTTGCTTCATCCCATCGAGCTTGCTCATAAGCGACCACCATGGCTAAGACCGCGCCTAATACACCTTTGCGTAGTATTAGTGCTTGTTTTATCTCTTCGTCAATTGGTACTGAATCCAGCACTTGCTTTAACGGTTGATCAAACAATGAATCCAATAACGAGAACATACCGGTTAAGAAAGCTTGTCCGGGCTCAACCTTCACGTTCATCTTTTCGACTAGCAGTTCGCATTGACGAGCGCGAATCACCGCTAAGCCATAAAGTGAATCTGGTTTGTCTTCTTTCGCCGATGCTATCGCTACGAGAGATACAAATTTACGCAGTTTCTGCTCGCCTAAATAAACCAGTGCTTGGCGGAACGAGCGGATGGTGGTTGCTGAACCACCTGCTGAGTTTACGTAGGTTAGTAGCTTATAGGAAAGCGTCACGTCTAACGTGATCAGTCGTTCTACTTCACCAAAATCGATAGGATCGTTGGCTATCTCTTTCAGTAGCTGGACGATGGTCAGAAAAGCGGGGTTGAGAGCGCGAGTCTGGATCATTTCAGGTTTGCTGAAGAAATACCCTTGGAAGTAACTGAAACCGGCTTTGTTTGCTTGCTGATATTCCTCGTAAGTCTCTACTTTCTCGGCAAGAAACTTGATATCCAGCCCTTGCATAGAGCTCATAAATATTGAGGCTTTTTCGATAGATATCAGACGGATGTCGAATTTGATAATCGATACGTAAGGTAAGAAGCGCTTCCACGCCTTACTTGGAACAAAGTCATCCAGAGCGATGGTGTAGCCCGCATCATAGATAGTCTTAATTGCTTCAAGTAACTCATCGGTCGGTTCGCAGTCTTCAAGAACCTCAACGACTAAACTTTCTTTGGGGAACAGAGTCGGGACTAAGTTGATCAGGCTTGCATAGGGGAAATTAACGAAACCCAGCTTATCACCCAATGTATTGTAGTGGGTCGATAAGAAATGGTCAGATAGCAAACGGCTTGTAGCGAGCTCCGGTTCTACTTCAGGGAAAGTGTTCTTAGGACCATCCCTGAATAGCAACTCGTAACCTATGGTTTTCTTATCTGCATCGAGTATGGGTTGACGCGCTACGTATGAATATTTCAACTTGGTACTGTGTTCGGTTTATTTCTGATAGAGAGATAATAGCTAATTTGCTAGAAATTACCATACACAATCGAAGAAACTCTGACCCACTATAACAATCAAACTGAAAGTTTAAGACTGTTGTTGAAAGCTGTTGCTAAACGCTCGATTCTGTAGTTCAAAACTTTGTGGAGTAAAGACCAGCACGGAACCTTGTGTATACCAATCACCAAGTACGATACGTGTTTTAGTGCAATTGTTAGCATCAAAAGTATGGACGTTCGGCCGATGTGTATGACCGTGGATCATAAGGTCGACATTATTTTTCGCCATCACGTTTTCGACCTCTTGCTGTGTCACGTCCATGATGTCCAAAGATTTGGTCTGTTTGTCATCTTTAATATCTGACTGAACCTTAGAGACGATCTTCTTTTTAATGAAGAATGGGATTCTGTTGAAGATCCACTGTAGCCAAGGTTGATGGACTTTTTCACGGAAGGCGAGGTATTTGACATCTTCAGTACATAGAGTGTCGCCATGCAGTACCACGGCTTTTTGTCCGTAGATATCGATAGTTGTCACTTCGTCTAGAAGCTGCACACCAGTCTGTTTTGCAAATCTTTTACCGACCAAAAAGTCACGGTTACCTTGCGTGAAGTAACAGGGTACGCCTGTTTTCACCAAATCGATAAAAGCTTGGCGAATAGAAGTCGCGAACTCACTCTTGTCGTCGTCACCAATCCAGAACTCGAAAAGGTCGCCTAACACGTAGAGTGCATCGGCTTCTACCGCTTCATTTTTCATGAAGGTTAGGAAGCAGTCCGTGATGTCTTGTCGTGACGGAGCAAGGTGCAGGTCTGAGATAAAATATGTTTTCATACAGTTTGAAAAAAAGGGAGCGAGTGCTCCCTTGTCCTAATTATTGATGTATCAATGCTGAATACGAATCGAAGGCTAAATTAAGCTTCGATTGTTGTACCAGTGATGATCACTTCTTCTAGTGGTACGTCTTGGTGCATACCCATAGAACCAGTGCTAACACCTTTGATCTTGTTTACTACGTCCATGCCTTCTACAACTTCTGCGAATACACAGTAACCCCAACCGTCTAGGCTTTCGCTACGGAAGTTAAGGAAAGAGTTGTCGTTTACGTTGATGAAGAACTGAGAGCTCGCTGAATGTGGTTCCATAGTACGAGCCATAGCTAGCGTACCAACTTTGTTCGCTAGGCCGTTATTTGCTTCGTTCTTGATAGTTGCGCGAGTCGCTTTTTCTTTAAGGCCAGAAGTCATACCGCCGCCTTGAATCATGAAACCATCGATAACACGGTGGAATAGTGTGTTGTCGTAGAAACCGTCACGGCAATACTGTAGGAAGTTTGCGCTTGTTTCTGGTGCTTTTTCTTCGTTTAGTTGAACTTTGATGTCACCAAAATTTGTGTGAAGGATGATCATGATTGTTACCTTACTGTATTTTTAATATGAAAGGCGATTCTAGCCTAGTTTGATTGAGTTTCAAAATACGAAATCGTCAATAGATAACAAGGAGTTTAGCCGATTTGGTGGTGAAAGGTATTACCTATTAAGGTATGACTTGTTATACTGCGGGCTTATTTTGATTAATCCATAAAATAGATAGAGATCATGCTAAAGATATATAACACGCTCACAAGACAGAAAGAGGAATTCAAACCAATTACAGCTGGCAAAGTCGGCATGTATGTCTGTGGGGTAACCATATACGATCTCTGTCATATTGGTCATGGCCGTACGTTCGTTTCTTTCGACGTTGTGACTCGCTACCTGCGTTACTTAGGTTACGACCTAACGTTCGTTCGTAACATCACAGACATCGACGACAAAATCATTAAGCGTGCGAACGAAAACGGTGAGTCTTGCGATTCTCTGACTGAGCGCCTAATTGGTGAAATGCATGCAGACTTCGATGCGTTGAACATGAAGCGTCCAGACGTTGAGCCTCGTGCAACGGAATTCATTACTGAAATCATTGAGCTTGTAGAAAAGCTGATTGAACGTGGTTTTGCTTATGTTGCAAGCAACGGCGACGTAATGTTCGAAGTTAAGAAGTTCGAAGAATACGGCAAGCTTTCCAAGCAAGACCTCGATCAGCTTCAAGCTGGCGCTCGTGTTGACGTAGAGTCTGCAAAACGTAGCCCGCTAGATTTCGTTGTTTGGAAGATGTCTAAGCCAGGTGAACCAACATGGGAATCCCCATGGGGTCCTGGTCGTCCAGGCTGGCACATTGAATGTTCAGCAATGAACTCGTCTATTCTGGGTAACCACTTCGATATCCACGGTGGCGGCTCAGATCTACAATTCCCACACCACGAGAACGAAATCGCGCAATCTTGCTGTGCACATGGTACTGACTATGTAAACACATGGATGCACAGTGGCATGGTGATGGTAGACAGAGAAAAAATGTCTAAGTCACTAGGTAACTTCTTCACTATCCGTGATGTGCTAGCACACTACGATGCTGAAACAGTGCGTTACTTCCTAATGTCTGGTCACTACCGTAGCCAACTGAACTACAGTGAAGACAACCTAAACCAAGCTCGCGCATCGCTAGAGCGTCTATACACGTCACTTCGTGGCCTAGACCTTACTGCTGCACCTGCTGGTGGTGAAGAGTACGTAACTCGTTTCTCTACAGCAATGAACGATGACTTCAATACGCCAGAAGCATACTCAGTGCTGTTTGAAATGGCTCGTGAAATCAACCGTATCAAGACAGAAAGCATTGAAAAGGCGAGTGGACTTGGTGCGTTGATGCGTGAACTAGCGGACATCATCGGTATTCTTCACCAAGATCCAGAAGCATTCCTACAAGGTGATGCAGCGGGTAATGATGACGAAGTGGCTGAAATCGAAGCTCTGATCAAACTGCGTAACGACTCTCGTGCTTCAAAAGATTGGGCAAATGCCGATCTTGCTCGTGATAAGTTAAACGAGTTGGGCATCGTTCTGGAAGACGGCCCAGAAGGTACGACTTGGCGTCGTAAGTAATCTTATAAAAAAGGGCTGATTTTCAGCCCTTTTTTCTAGCAAAAATTCTCGAATTTCACCTTTTCTATATTCAACTTTATTAGACAGGAATATTTCTGTGGCTCAGATGTATTTTTACTACTCGGCAATGAATGCGGGTAAATCAACAACGCTTCTTCAATCTTCATTTAACTACCAAGAACGTGGCATGACGCCGGTGATCTTTACGGCAGCACTCGATGATCGCTACGGTATTGGTAAAGTGAGCTCTCGAATTGGTCTTCAATCTGAAGCACAGCTTTTTAAGAGTGACACGAATCTTTTTGAAGCGATTAACGAGCTGAACGAGCAAGAAAAGCGTCACTGTGTACTTATCGATGAGTGTCAGTTCTTGTCGAAAGAGCAGGTATATCAGCTAACAGAAGTGGTTGATAAACTGCATATCCCTGTGCTTTGTTACGGGCTAAGAACAGACTTCCTTGGTGAGCTGTTTGAAGGCAGTAAGTATCTACTGTCTTGGGCTGATAAGCTGGTGGAACTGAAAACCATCTGTCACTGTGGCCGCAAAGCAAACATGGTAATCCGTACCGATGAGCACGGTGTCGCGATCGCGGAAGGTGATCAAGTGGCAATTGGTGGCAACGATAAATACGTGTCTGTATGTCGCCTTCACTACAAAGAAGCGCTAGGTAAATAAGCGTTTTTCAATATTTCGGTGATAACTGAAATACAAAGTAATGGAATAAAAAAACGGTGGCTCAGTGCCACCGTTTTTGTTTTTATTGGTTATCGCTATCTATTCAAAGCCGAGTTTCTTAATCGCTTGATAGGCGTGATCCACTTCCTCTGGGATAGGCATTTCAATCTGAAAACCTTTAGCGGGGTACGATTTGATGCGTTCAAAATCCGCCACCAATGCGCCTAACACCATATCTAATGGCAATTCTTCATTAAAGTAATCGACCCAGTCCTGCCATTTGGAGGTTACGGTTATTTCCGTTGTCTCTTCAGGCCATTGTTTACTGAAGGTGGCGTAGGTTCGTTTCTCCATAAAAGGCTTCTGCACTAAGGTCAGTTTTTTCGGGGATAAGCCACACTCAGTAAGCAATTCGTATGTGAAGCGGACATTTTCACCAGTATTAGTCGCCTGTTTTTCAATGATAATGTCAGATTCCGGTACACCACTGTCTCGCGCAATCGCCGCAAAGGTTTCGGCCTCTGAACGGTCAAAATTGCCTTCAGTGAAGCGTCCAACACCACCGGAAAAAACGATGTAGGGCGCTATTTTTTGGTGATAAAGCTCGGCCGCATATTCCGCGACTCTTGTATCGTTGCTGCATAACACAAAAATACAGTCTGAAGGCTCAACTTTATGACCCATAGACATGAAATTCCAAAGCGTATCGATCGAACGGTGCAGCTTATTTAATGGTTGTTTAGTCATGAAGAGCGTCCAATGTGGATTCAAACTTAAACGAATAACCTAAGTCGAGAATCTTTTTTGAAGAGATCAGTTTGTCTGGGTCATTAACAATAGGTGGAAGTGGCTCGTTACTATTCGCGCTCTTTAAGGCCGCAGCATAGAACTCCGCTTTGCTTACTGTGTTTGGCGTTGTTACATTCGCGACTTCGTTATGCAGGTGACTGATTGCAAAATCAACCGCACCAATCGCATCATCAAGGTGTAGCATATTCGCTGGGGCTTGGTTGCTCACTTGCTTTAGTTTACTAGCAAATCTTGATGGGTGACGATTTGGGCCAATCAATCCACTAAAACGAAGGATGGTGTAATCGATATCAGAATCTATTACCGATTGTTCAGCTTGAAGCATGATTCGTGCGTTATCGGAAAATGAGTTAGCCTGATCGCTGTCAGCGAGTGCAAGCGCAAGTGATGCGTCATCTTCATAAAGAATGCCCGGTTTAGTTGGGTATACCGTCGTTGAACTGACCATGATGAGCTTTTTAATATTGGCTTTTTGACAAGCGCTAATAAGTAACTGCCAATAGTCGGCATACTCTTTTCCTGCGCCTTTTCTAAAGCCGGGAGGGAAGCTACCAATTACTATCTCGGAGTTGTTTTCGAGCAGTAAAGAGTAGAGTTGTCCCACGGTTTGATCAGGGTTTGACGAGTCAAAGCTGAATACTTCGCAGGGAATACGTTTACTACTGAGCGTGTCTGCACCTGCTTGGGTCGTTTTAGTGACGACGACGCGATTGCCATGTCTTTCTAGGTGTTCAGATAAAGGTGCGCCTACCCATCCAGCACCAACAATAAATATAGAAGCCATCTTTTCCTCACAACGACAAGCTAGGGATTTAATAAGCCTAACAAACCTTTGGCCAAAAATGAAAAAACTCCACGGCCGAAGCGAGTGGAGTTTTTACTATAACAGTAGCGCTTTATTTAAGTACGCGAAGTAGCTTGTCTGCACGCTCTGCCATCTCAATACCTTCATCGGTTAGGTAACCACCGTCTGGTTGAGTACAAAGGTTTTTTTCGAATAGGCGCTTAACGGCGTCTTGAGTCTCTTGGCTAGCCTCTTGATGAACTTTAATGCCGGTAGCAGCGCTACTTACATCAAATTGAAGAAGGAGGTTTAAATCAGCAATATGTTCAGCGTTGTACTTCATAATTAACCTATAAATTCATAACGTTCTCTACCTTCACCTTAGTGCGCATTCTCGGCTCAAGCAACAGCAAATAAATAGATTTGATAACTGATACCAAATTGAATGATTAATCGTCGCATGGTGAAGTTATTTTGGTTGGATTGAGTGATTTGTGCCCACTTAAATGGCGAATGATGTTTATTGCTAAATGGTTGTAATATATTGTTGGACTAGAAATATATTGCATTCAGCTAATATTGTACAAAAAAGGAAATGCATCAGTGAGAGCAAACAAAGTAGCATTAGTTCTTAGCATGCTATTTGCAATCTCAGGTTGTCAAAGCACACCCTCAGAGCAGACAGACGCAAATCAAACCACAAATAACAACAATGAATCTGCAGCAGAGGTCCGTTCTTTTCATTCAGTACAGGTTGTTTACGCAGAGTGGCAATCCAAGCTTGAAAGTCATGCTCAATTGTCTCTCTATGCTCCAGAGAATTACAATGAGTTGCTAGACGCATGGGAAGACGCTGAAAGTATTTATGCCGATTTACTAGAAGACGAAACGCGTCTGACTAAAAGTTATTCTATTTTTTCGAGCTTAACTTACGCTGAAGCCTTCGATGAGAAAATCGCACTAATCAAATCAAACTATGACGCAATCCTAGTGCTTAAGAAAAAAGCGGATAGAGTACTCGCTGATTCGATCGTGCAAATGGATTACCTAAAATACCTTGGTGCTGACACCATGTTTGCTTCGAGTTATAAGCGTTTGTATTCAGAATACAGTGAACTATTTGAGTATGTATTAGTTGATGAGCTAGAAGACGCTCAAGAAGCTCAAGTTGAATTCCTCAACAATGCTCGGCTGTTGGAAGTGAAAGTCGCACATAAGAAATACATCGAACCGTTAAAAGACGAATTAGAGTATTTAGAAGATGAAGATTTTGATGACGTTGTGCCGTTGACCTTTGCTAAGGCCTCTGCACAAATCGCGCTAGCTGAGAATCAGGTCAAAGCGAGCCCTCGTGAAAAGTCTATCATTGAAGATGCTGTTAGGGCTGCGGAGTTTGAGTTAGACCACGTACGAAGTGTCGCTCATGAAGTTAAAGTACTTGCGAGCGTAAAAGGGGACAAGTTCGAGCAATCGGTGTTGAATGCTGAAAATCAGCTATTAAGCATTTCACAAGTGATCAATGATGAAGATTACCGTGACGTTGTGCTACGTCTTCAGTCTCAAAAAATTGTTGCTAGCATTAAAGCGCTTAAAAGCTCAGACATGACAGCTCTACTGAAATCTGAAATCGAGTCTCTAACTGAACAAGTTGCGACATTAGAAAACGCAAACCAGCAGCAGGCGCAGCAGTTGTCAGAAGCAACAAAACGTAGTCAACTTCTCGACGAACAGATAACCAAGAGTGATGCACATATTAAGAGCTTAGAAGAGCTAGTGGACAGCCTGAAGACGCTTGGTGGTAAAGTTGCTAACGAAAGCGATCCTGATCTAGCACTCCCTAGTCCGGAACCAGACCTTACGGATGCTGCTTTAGAATCTGTGTCTGAAGAAGTGATTGAACCGTCGGTTTAAGACAACGAATCTCTTGAACTGTGATTGAGTTAAAAGCGCCTGAGGGCGCTTTTTTACGTTCTGTTGATCTATGTCAAAATCTAGAAATAAAAGTCTTAAAAACACGGTTTTAGTGTACGCCATTTCTTAGGTTTTAACGTAACTTGTTGATATTTATAGATGTGTTGTTTTTATCATTGATAAAATTTCATTCACCAGACTTTTCTTTTTACTACTAAAGTCGTATGAAATTTCAATATCATTCCAGGTTTGGCGTGTTCTTGGTTGGTGAGGATAATTAAGGCTTAAAATAGCTCTTGAATTCAGAAATGAAAGAGAGGATTATCGCGCTCCCGACGACATGTTTCAAAATGTAAATCATCATGAATCTAAACCAATTTGACTCATTATTACCGCCACAAATGGCTGAGCGCGCTGCAGATATTGGCGTAGGTAAAGCAACCAAAGATCCAATCAAATCTTTTCTTCTAGCGATTTCTGCTGGTATTCATATCGGTATTGCGTTTGTGTTCTACACCATCGTAACGACTGGTGCTGGCGATCTGCCATGGGGTATTACTCGCTTGTTGGGCGGCCTAGCATTTAGCTTGGGCTTAATTCTTGTTGTAGTTACTGGCGGTGAACTGTTTACCAGTTCGGTACTAACCTTGGTGGCTCGTGCAAGTGGCAAGATCACTTGGCACACCTTAGTGAAAAACTGGGCGACGGTTTACATTGGAAACCTGATTGGTGCGTTATTGCTGGTGGCTTGTATGCTACTGACGAAGCAATACATGTTTGATCATGGTCAGGTTGGCTTAAACGCGATGGCGATTTCTCAACACAAAATGCACCATGACTTCATTCAAGCGGTCGCGCTTGGCATCATGTGTAATGTGCTGGTGTGTATCGCGGTATGGATGACATTCAGCGGACGCACACTCACTGATAAGATCGCAGTGATGATCCTGCCAGTGGCGATGTTTGTATCAGCAGGCTTTGAGCACTGTATTGCAAACATGTTCCAAGTTCCGCTTGCTATCGGTATTAAGACATTTGCTCCTGCTGAGTTCTGGACCATGACAGGTGCTAACCCTGCCGATTATGTCGACTTAAACATGATCGACTTTCTGATGAATAATCTATTGCCTGTGACATTAGGTAACATCATCGGCGGTGGTATCTTTGTCGGCATGTGGTACTGGTTAATCTACCTGCGTGACTAAGACATAGCGCCACTAGTTATCAGTGAGTAGCCTGAGCGTTGATGAAGCTCACTTAAACACTCAACTTACTTATGACATTAAAAAGACGGTCTGCATTGCAGGCCGTTTTTTATTTGTGGAAAACCATGTCGTTCATGCCCTCAATTACTAAGAAAAGACTCAACAACAATGATCGGCACATGTGCATATGTCGTTGAAAGTAAGCAAAGATCAATGTGAATGATCTTTTGAAAGGGCGAAGTGGACAAAAAAGGATCTATATTGATTTGGTTATCCACAGATTCTGTGGATAACCTGTCTCAAATTCAGTGAGTAACCAGATCTCAAAAGAGGTGAGAGGTTATTTCGAAGGTTGGATTTGAGCGAGAACTCGCCCCTCTTTAGTAAGTGATGTCTTTAAAGATAGGTGTAATGCGAGGGCCAAAGAGCAGCTCATCATCACGAAAATAGCCAACATGATCATCAATTGATATTTAATTGCGATCATTGGCGAAGCCCCTCCAAGAATTTGTCCTGTCATCATTCCTGGTAGCGTTACTAAGCCGGTCGTAGCCATAGACGCCATAATCGGAGACATCGCTTTCTGGATCGCTGTACGTACAAAAGGTGCAGCAGCGTAGCTTGGTGCGGCTCCTAGGGCGATTGCTGCTTCATATTCTGACCTTTGGGTTTCAAAAGCACCAAACAAGTTCTGCAGTGCCACGATATTACTGCTTAAGCTATTACCTAATAACATCCCCGCAATGGGAATAAGGTACTGCGCATTAAATAGCGGTGTCGGTTTAATAATGAAAAAGCAGATGAATAGAACAATAGGTACACAGGTCACTGCAAGGCTAACGACTACCGGGGCTAGCAGTAGCTTTCGGGGCAGTTTGGACTTTTCAACAATTGAGCTCGCACCCACTATTATCATGGCGAACAACCACAATAAGTTGACCCATAAGCTATTCAAAGTGAACAGGTACTCCAAGTAAACACCAACTAGAAATAGCTGAACAGCCATGCGAACAATGCTAATAGTGGCCTCTTTACCCAGACCTAATTTCAGCTTGTGATTAATTGCAATGGGCAGGATAAGAAGTGAGCTAAAAAACAGCAACTGCCACCAAGATATGTCTATAACGTCTTGCATAGTGCTTCCTTTTAATTGGATACACATCATATCTGAAAGTGCCAAATGATGCATTTCAGCTCTTCAACACTGAATTCAAAAAGTACTCAATAAATTAACAATGCGAGTACAAATTATTGGTCGTTTAAGGCATTTTTAGCTACTACTTAGTAGGTAAAACGTTAAAAACAGTTACAATGTAGTTGCGAAGGTGTTGGTTTTTAACATCTTTGAAATATACTTAATTTTTCACATTTGTTAATACTTTTTAATATGTTTCTTTAACTGAAAACAACTCTGGATGAGCTCAAAAAAGTATTGATTAGCAAGGGTTATAACGGGAGATTTCATTGAACCCTACTTTGCGTATGGTTTAAAATTTGTTGTTAGATACTCAAGAACTTTAGCCCCCTAGAATGGGCTACTCGAAATTACTAAATACAAAATAGGCAAAATGTATGAGTGATGTTAACAAAATTGAAACTGGCGAAAAACGCTCGCTGGAGTGGAAATCTTTCCTCTTCATTGCAGTGGTTCTCTTTCCAATATTAAGTGTTGCTTTTGTAGGTGGTTACGGCTTCCTAGTTTGGGCATTACAAGTGTTTGTATTCGGACCTCCTGGTGCTCACGGCGGCATGTAATGCCCTCTAGTAACAACAATTTTTAAAATCAATATTTAAGAGAGCTAAACATGAAATCATTTTTAGTTAAATTATGGCGCACTATGACACGCCCAGCAGTACACATCAGTTTGGGTGTACTAACTATGGGTGGCTTTATCGCCGGTGTTATTTTCTGGGGCGGTTTCAATACAGCGCTAGAACACACAAATACAGAAGAGTTCTGTGTAAGCTGTCACACCATGCGTGACAACGTATACGTAGAGCTACAAGAAACGGTTCACTGGAAAAACACATCTGGTGTACGTGCTACTTGTCCTGACTGTCACGTTCCACATGAATGGACAGCAAAAATCGCTCGTAAGATGCAAGCATCTAAAGAAGTATTCGCTCAAGTATTTGGTGATCTAGACACGCCAGAGAAATTCGAAGCTCGTCGTATTGAATTGGCTAAACACGAATGGGACCGTTTCTCTTCGAACAAGTCTCTAGAGTGTAAAAACTGCCACAACTACGATTCAATGGATTTCGAGAACATGCGCCCAACAGCGCGTATTCAAATGAAGAACGCAGCAGAGCGTGATCAAAGCTGTGTTGACTGTCACAAAGGTATTGCTCACAACCTTCCATTAGATATGGAATCGGCTAGTGGTATCGTTGGTGAGCTTGAGCAAGTTGCTAGCAGCACTTCTTACTCTAACGGTTCAGACGTGATTTCAATTCGTCACCTTCCAATGTACACGGATGAGACTGCAACCGTTGAAGCTGGTCTACTAAGCCCTGCAAGTAAAGTTGCTGTGATCGATGAGAAAGGCGACATGATCAAGATTCAAATCGACGGTTGGCGTAAAGCGAAAGGCTTCGGACGTGTAATCCAAGAAGACTTCGGTATGAACATCTCAACGGCGATCTTGACGAAAGAAGTATCTCAAAGTGACGTAATCACTGTTGGCGAGAAGAAAGAAGATGAGCTAACTGGCCTTCCATGGGAAGAAGTTAACCTAGCACTTTGGATGAAGAAAGAGTCTATGGTTGATAACTTCGAGCCAATCTGGAACGCAGCTGGTCAAGCGTATCAATCTAACTGTTCAACTTGTCACTCACAACCAGATGAAGCGCACTTCAGTGCTAACGGTTGGGTAGGCATGCTAGATGGTATGATTGCATTCGTTAACTTCGATACAGATACAGAAGCATTGGTTCTTAAGTATCTACAGAAGCACTCATCAGATTTTTCTGAAGGCCATCACTAATAAGACGTCAATTGGAGTAACACAATGGCAATTACAAGAAGAAGTTTTCTGAAAGGTGTCGCAACGACGAGTGCGGCATCGGTTATCGGTCCAAGCTTATTGGCGTCGGCTTCAGCATCTGCTGCAGAAACAGACGGCACATGGAAAGTCTCTGGTTCTCACTGGGGTGCATTCCGAGCTCGCGTTTACGCGGGTAAAGTACAAGAAATTAAACCTCTAGAAATCGATCAGCACCCAACTGAAATGCTGAAAGGTATCAAGGGTATTATCTACAGCCCATCTCGTGTGCGTTACCCAATGGTTCGCCTAGATTGGTTTAAGAAGCATAAATACAGCGCAGACACGCGTGGTAACAACCGCTTTATTCGTGTGACTTGGGATGAGGCACTAGACCTTGTTTACCGCGAACTAGAGCGCGTACAGAAAGATTACGGTCCATGGGCACTTCACACAGGTCAAACTGGTTGGAGACAAACTGGTCAGTTCCACAGCTGTACTAACCACATGCAACGTGCAATGGCGCTTCACGGATACTCTGTGAAGAAAATCGGTGACTACTCGACAGGTGCTGGTCAAACGATCATGCCTTACGTACTAGGTTCTACTGAAGTTTATGCACAAGGTACATCTTGGGAACTTATCCTAGAAAACAGTGACAACATTGTTCTTTGGGGTAACGATCCAGTTAAAAACCTTCAAGTAGGTTGGACATGTGAGACTCACGAGTCGTTCGCATACCTAGAACAGCTGAAAGAAAAAGTTGCTAAGAAAGAAATCAACGTTGTTTCTGTTGACCCTGTTAAGAACAAAACAGGTCGTTACCTAGAAAACGAGCAGTTCTACATCAACCCACAAACTGACGTGGCGTTCATGCTTGGTGTTGCTCACGTACTTTACAATGAAGGTCTATACGACAAGAAATTCATCGAAACTTACTGTCTAGGTTTTGAAGACTTCATCAAGTACGTTCAAGGTGAAACGAAAGATAAAGTTGAGAAGACTCCTGAGTGGGCTGCTGCTATCTGTGGCGCTAGCGCGGATTCTATCCGTGACTTCGCTAAGATGCTGGTTAACGGTCGTACACAGATTCTTGTTGGTTGGAGTATCCAGCGTCAACAACACGGTGAACAGCCTTACTGGATGTGTGCAGTTATCGCGGCAATGGTTGGCCAAATCGGTCTACCTGGCGGTGGTATCTCTTACGGTCACCACTACTCTGGTATCGGTGTATCTTCAACTGGTTTCGCTGCTCCGGGTTCTTTCCCGCTGAACATCGACCAAGGTCAGAAGCCTAAGTACACAAACACAGATTACAACGGTTACAGCCGCGTAATCCCAGTTGCTCGTTGGGTTGATAGCTTGCTAGAGCCTGGTAAGAAGATCAAAGCGAATGGCGCAACGGTAACACTACCTGATATCAAGATGATGGTATTCAGTGGTAACAACCCGTGGCACCACCACCAAGATCGCAACAAGATGCGTAAAGCATTCAAGAGCCTACAAACTGTAGTTGCTGTTGATTTCGCTTGGACTGCAACTTGTCGTCACTCTGACATCGTGCTTCCAGCATGTACTCAGTGGGAACGTAACGATATCGATGGTTACGGTGCATACTCTGGCCGTGGTTTGATCGCGATGCACAAACTAGTGGATCCTCTGTTCCAGTCTAAGACTGACTTCGAGATCATGTCTAGCCTAACTAAACGTTGGGGTCGTTACGACGATTACACGCGTGGTATGGACGAAATGCAGTGGGTTAAATCTCTGTACGACGAATGTCGCGCAGCAAACGAAGGCAGCTTCGAAATGCCTGAGTTCGCTGAGTTCTGGGAAAAAGGTTTCCTAGACTTCGGTAAAGGTAAGCCATGGACTCGTCACGCTTCATTCCGTGAAGATCCAGAGATCAATGCTCTAGGTACACCTTCTGGTTTCATCGAAATCACAAGCCGTACTGTTGGCAACATGGGTTACGAGCACTGTCAGGAACACCCAATGTGGTTCGAGAAATCTGAACGTTCACACGGTGGTCCAGGCTCTGACAAACACCCGTACTGGCTACAATCTTGTCACCCAGACAAGCGTCTTCACTCTCAGATGTGTGAATCTGAAGAGTGGCGTGCGACTTACGCGGTACAAGGCCGTGAGCCAATCTACATCAACCCAGTTGATGCTAAGAAGAAAGGCATCAAAGACGGTGACGTAGTACGTGTGTTCAACGACCGTGGTCAACTACTAGCAGGTGCTGTTCTAATGGATAGCTACGCTCCTGGTGTTGTACGTATCGAAGAAGGCGCTTGGTACGGTCCGATCAACGAGAAAGTGGGCGCGCTAGATACATACGGCGATCCAAACACACTGACTCAAGACATCGGTACTTCTGAGCTAGCTCAGGCGACGTCAGCAAACACATGTTTGGTAGACTTCGAGAAGTTCCAAGGCAAACTGCCTCCAGTAACTTCATTCGGTGGCCCAATCGAAGTTTCTTAAGCATCTCGCTTAAAAGCTAAGATTAAAGCTTGAATTAAAGCCCCTGTAAGCACTCTTACAGGGGCTTTTTGTATTTTATCTACCGAGCCTTGTATTTACGGTAAAGCAACGGTGTAGAGCGTTTAGAAGCGTATTGAGGGGGAGCTAGTAACTGTATAGGTTAGAGGGCGTTTACAAATAAGAGCGGTGGAGGGTAGTGATTAGAGTGACAAAGGGTTAGAAAGCAAAAAGGTCGATACCAAGTACCGACCTAAATAGAGACCTATCGAGCTGTGAGATCTAAACCTCGAACATAAACCAATATCCGTATGCGCAGATTAATGCGGGCACACTAGAGTACAACGTAGCAACTAATGCAGCTTTAGGTGCCATTGCAATGGCAGGGAATAGGGCATCACCATCATTTGAAATTGCATTACCTACCTGTGCTGAAAGTGGAAGCGCACCTGAAAGGTAAAGGCTAGTCACCAATAATTGTGGCCCACAGCCCGGTAGCAAACCCATCAGGACTCCAGCCAGGGGGAGCATAATTCCCCAGCTTGAGAATAGCGTCGCAAAATCAACATTTGCTATCACAGAACCAAACTCAAAGAACAAAAAGGCAACCACCACCCAAGCGGTAACAAAGTTTGTGTCCTGAGCGGTCTTTTGCAGTGGGTGAGAGCCGACACACTTTTCATCTTCACTTACCGCCGATTTGTAATCTTCAATCTCGCGAGTTAGCCCCCAAAGAAACATTGAGCTAATCAACAGAATAGCGCCGACCCATTCCATAGACATCTCGGGTAAGGCGAGCAGTTCGTTGACATCAACTTGAAAAGAGCCAAGAAGGGCAACCGCTGCTCCAGGAATAATTAGAACCGACCAAAGGTAGCCTTGCAGGTTAATCGCTTTTTTAGACACCGCTTCTTTGGTCTGAGATTGAGACGAACAGTTAACGGCAGATACATTTGTCTCAGCTTGTTTTGGACGTAAGAAATCATCGGCATGGAATAGGTTAATGATTCGGCCTGACGCAGTACCGACAATGACCCCCATCGCCATCATAGCTAATCCCGTTTTTGGTTCGCTGGCGATGAGTAGAAAGGCAGCATCACCCATAGTGGATACGAGCACGGCGACGACAGCGCCAAACCCGAGCTTACCTGAAATAAACTGAGTGGTTACTACGATTGCGCCACCACAGCCGGGTAAGGCGCCCATTAAGGCGGCAAACACAACTTGGTTAGAACGAGACTGATGAACCAGCTTGCTGAATACGTTGTCTTTGTTGATGTAAAGGCTCAACCAGTGGTAGACCGCTAGGGTTAAAGCGACATAACAAGATACCGCCCAGAAGGCGTCTGATAATGTGGTTACGGTCAATTCACGCGTTGCAGGTGCCGCGACCAAAGCTGCTAATGAAATAGGTAACAGTAGGCGCTTGAATGAGAGTGAAAACTGAGTTGTTTTCGAAGCGCGACTGCTTGGTAATAAAGAGATTAGTCGGTCCATAGGTGTTACTCAAAATAGATGTCTTAGGATTAATATATACGAATGATAATAATTATCAATTGCATCTTTGTTTTTTTTATCTATTCTGGATGTGGGAGAAACCGACGAAACATGACCAATCTAAAAAAATAGGGTAAAGTATGCCTAATAAAGAGAGGCTCTATAGGTAGAGTCGTAATTGTTAGTGTAATAGGAAGAAACATGATTTTAGTTGTTGGTCACAAAAACCCTGATAGTGACAGTATTTGTAGTGCGTTAGTTGCAACTGAGCTTCTTAAAGCTCGTGGCGAGGAAGCGACACCAATTCGCCAAGGCGAGATCAACCGCGAAACTCAACACATTCTTGAAGTTGCTGGTGCAGACATGCCAGAACTTCGTACTTCTGTTGCTGGTGAGAAAATCTGGCTAGTAGACTACTCAGATCTAGCACAAGCACCAGATGATGTTGCTGATGCAGAGATCCTAGGTATTGTCGATCACCACCGTCTAGGCGACGTGATGACAGTAAACCCTATGGAAGCTTGGATCTGGCCTGTTGGTTGTACAAACACAGTACTTTTCAACATGTTCAAGATTGAAGGTCACGCTATCTCTCAACAAATCGCTAAGCTAATGATGTCTGCAATTCTTTCAGACACTGTTGGTTTCGCATCTCCAACTTGTACTCAAAAAGACAAAGACGCGGTTGCTGAACTTGCTGAAATCGCTGGCGTAGAAGACGTTGATGCGTTCATCAAAGCACTTCTAATCGCTAAAACAAACATCGAAGGCCTATCTGCTGCACAACTAGTAGAAAAAGACCTTAAAGGCTACCCATTCAACGGTCGCGATGTTGTTGTCGGTCAGGTTGAGCTTGCGACTCTTGAGCAAGTTGACGGCATGATCGAAGCGCTTGAAGCGGATCTTGAAGAGCGTTGTGAGAAAGACGGTCTAGCATTCGCAGCTGTAATGCTAACTGACATCACTACTGCTCAAACTCGCCTTCTTTACAAAGGTGAATGGGCTGAGAAATTGGTTAAGCACGAAAAAGACGGCATGCTAATGATGGAAAACACATTGAGCCGTAAGAAGCAAGGCTGGCCTTGGCTACAAGGTGAGCTTGTTTAATCAAGTCACTTAATAATAAACGCCTGCTAAATTTAGCAGGCGTTTTTCTTTGAAGTGAGCACTTTTCTTCATCGATAATATTTGCAGTTAAAAGCACTCTGCATAAAATAACTTTAAGCGTAAAGTTACTGACTAAAGTAGGAAATTAAGATGACTACACAGCTAGACGATAAAAGAATCGCAGAAATCAATAAGTATACGGGTGAGCAACGCCTAAAGTACTGTGTGAAAGAAATCGTAGCAAACCGTGAAGTATGGATCTTAACCGATGAGCACGGTTGTGTAATGCTAAACACAGAAGACGAAGATTGCGTACCTGTATGGCCAAACCAAGAGTTTGCTGAGTCATGGGCGACAGGTGACTGGGCTGAGTGTAAGGCTGAGTCTATCTCATTAAACAAATGGCACAGCCGCTGGACAAATGGCCTAGAAGACGACGAACTTGCTGTGGTTGTATTCCCTAATGAGCAAGAAGAAGGCGTTATCCTGTTCCCTGATGAATTCGACTTCGAGCTGAAGAAACAGGCTGCTAAGCGCTAGTTCTTTCGTCATACAGTAACATCGTAAGTCAGCGCTGCCTTTCTTAGGTAGCGCTATCATTAAATTATCCCATCTAAGTTGCTTCCAACTTATATTCGTCAATATCCAATCAACTGATACAAGGGTGCTTGCTGTGCGGCTTTAGAAGCTTGTTGAAGCACACCTGTTTTGCTGTATCTCCTGAGTATCTTTCGAACGGTAGGTTTTACTTCAGATTTTGTCATTCCAGCTTTTAGTTCTGGTTCATACAATAGTTGCAGTAGCACTACATCTAACGGCGATAATAAGTCTTCTGGCGTGTGGTCGTTGAAAATAGAAGGGTAGGCTTTGTCTGAATCATTCGGCAGGCCTAGAACCTGTGTGATCTCTTCCACGATACAGGCGACGAGCTTGCCTCGAGATCTTGCCTGATCTACGGGAATTACAATCCCAGCGTAAACAATCTCACCTTGAGAATTGGTTCGATAACCCGCCGTACAGATGGCGCTATTTAAATGCTGAGTTGATTTGAGCTTGAGTACTGATTTCGCCTCAGACAACCACTGACTCTGCCTCGTGTATATCCACTTAACGTTCGCTTCGGACTCTTTACTGACGATTGTTATCGGATGCTGGGTAACTTCAGATAAGTGTTTGATATGAAGTTCTGTGAGCTCTTGATGAAGCTCTTTATCGCCGACACGATGGTCAATCCAAATTTTTATCGGTTGTTGCCACTTGGCGAGTGGTTTATTACCTGAGGAATATTCGTGTTGCAGTGCGACGTTGTAGAAGGCCGTTTCGACAAACGACTTGTCTAACCAAGTGAGTGGTGTACTTACGGCATTAAAAGAAACAGCAGCAAGCAAAAGGGGAAGCAGTGAAGCGGTTCTTAACATACTTTCCCTCTTACCGAATATAGCCTTGTAGCAACTTAGTGGTTTGGTGCTTTGGAGAAATGGCTCTCAACCAGTCTTTGAGTGATTTGGTGAGTTGGGTTGGTCAGCACTTCATCGGTATCCCCACTCTCAACCACATCACCTTCGTGCATCACGATGATCTTGTCAGTGATGTGCTTAACAATACCGAGATGCTGAGATACGTAAACGAATGACACGCCCATCTCTTCCTGCAGTTCCAAGAACAGATTGATTATCTGAGAACGCATTGCCATATCAAGACCATTCAGAGCTTCGTCAGCGACAATGATTGATGGCTGAAGTATCAAGGCACGAGCGAGACAAACTCTTTGCTTCTGGCCCGCAGCAAGCATCTGAGGGTAGAAGTAAGCATGTTCTGGTAGTAGACCTACACGTAATAGTGTGTCCTTTACACGGCGCATACGGGCTTCTGGCGGCATGTTGGTGTTTCGCTTCAGTGGACCTTCCAGAATACGGCCAATCTGAATACGCGGATTAAGCGATGTGTTGGGATCTTGGAAGATCATGCGAATCAACTTACAGCGCGTCGAATAGTCTTTATGCTCTAGCTTTTCGCCGTTTACACGAATCTCACCCGCAGTCGGTTCTACCATGCCTGCTAGCATTCTTGCTAATGTCGATTTCCCAGAGCCGTTCTGACCAATAAAGCCGATCGTTTGGCCCGCTTCAAGAGTAAAGCTTACCGGCTTAACCGCTTGATGAATCTTCTTACGGAAAAGACCAGAGCGAGTCGTAAAGTCTTTAGATAATTCACTGACTTCTAATAATGCACTCATGATTTCTTTTTCTTCTCCATATTCAGAGGGAAATGACAGTTAAACTTATGGTTTTTGATTCGTTTGGTATGTGGGATTTCCACACACTGTCTTTGCGCATATGGGCAACGAGGGCCCAATCGACAACCAATAGGAAGATGCTGTAGTGGAGGGATCGACCCTGGCAGCGACTGAAGCTTCTCTTTGTGTGGGATCCAGTCGTTAAAGTCTGGCATCGCTTTCAATAGAGCTACTGTGTATGGGTGCTTTGGTGCATCCAACAGCTTTTGTGTATCCGCAGATTCAACCGACTGACCACAGTACATAACGGTAATTCGAGTTGCCCATTGAGTGATGGTGGTTAAGTCATGGCCGATCAGAATGATCGTTGTGTTATTGATCTGATTCATTCGGCTCAATAAACGCAAGATCTGGGATTGGGTAATCGGGTCTAAGTCGTTGGTTGGCTCATCAGCGATCAACACTTTCGGCTTGGCTGCGATCGCCATTGCGATCATCACCTTTTGACACTCACCATCGGTAAGCTCATATGAGTAACTGTCCATTAGGCGAGAGTGATCTTTGATGCCGACTTTGTGCAAAAGGGCAATAGCTTGCTTCTTGCGCCACTTAAATCGTTGCCACCATCGACCTTCAAAGGCGTGTGAAGGGATCGCTTCAATGAGTTGATTGCCTACTTTTTCAGAAGGGTCAAGACACGTAGAAGGCTCTTGGAAGATCATCGCGATGTCACGAGCAATCACACGTCTGCGTTCTTTTGGTGTCAGTTGAAGCAGGTCAACGTTCCCCAGTCGCATACGGTCAGCAGATACCTTCCAGTTTTCTTTACAAACACCAACGATCGCTTTAGCAACCAAGCTTTTACCTGAGCCTGATTCACCTACTAAACCACGAATTTCCCCTTCATTGAGGGTAATACTCATTCGATCTACCGCTTTAACCATCCCTTGAGGGGTCTCAATTTCGATGGTTAGATGTCGAATATCAAGTAATGGCATTATTCGATTCCTGCATTTAACGCTTGGCGAACACCTTCACCGACGAGGTTAATCACAATCACTGTAAACATAATGGCTAAGCCGGGTAGAGTTACTGTCCATGGTGCGAGATAAATCAGCTCTACAGAATCACCTAGGATAGACCCCCATTCGGTACTCGGTGCTTGAGCGCCAAGACCAAGGAAACCTAAGGCGGTGATATCAAGAATTGCGACCGATAACGCCAGCGTAATTTCTAGTGCTACTACGGTAAGAATATTTGGAAGAATCGAGTTCCATAGCAGGTAGAAGTCGTTCGCACCATCAAGGCGAGAAGCAAGAATATAGTCTTTCTCTACTTCAGCATGCACGGCAATGTAGACCGAGCGAATAAAGCGCGGGATCAATGCCAAACATAAGGCCAGCAAGATATTGAACTCGCCAAAGCCAAGAAATGCCACAAAGATGATCGCCAGTAACAGAGACGGAATCGACATCACCGTATCAAGCAGGTGGTTTAGGGTACTTGATAGCAAACCACGCGTCATACCGGCAAGTACGCCAATGAGACAGCCGATAACCGCAGCGATAAAGGTAATCACGACCGCAGCGCCAAAGGTAAGCTGGGAGCCAATGATCAAGCGAGAAAGGATATCTCGACCTAAATCATCGGTACCTAAGAAGTATTCAACAGTGCCTGCTGGATCCCAAGATGGCGGTGTTAATAGATGACCCGTTTGCTCTTGCGCATCATGGGGCGCTAACCACGGAGAGGTGATCGTCACCAGAATGATAAGTATCAAACACCACAAGCCAAACATCGCAAGATTGTTAGAGCGGAAGCTACGCCAGAAGCGCTCAAACTGGGTAGGAATCTGTTCTTCTTGGTAGACGTTATTTGTTAGCATACCATTCCTTCCTTACCAGTGGGTTGACCATAGCGCCTAACAGATCAGACAGTATATTTGCAGTCAAAACCAGAGTTGCCACCACAATTACACCCGCTTGAATTGAAACGTAATCTTGATTCGATAAAGCGTCCAATAACCAACGACCAATGCCAGGCCAGTTAAAGATAGATTCCGTAATGATCGCAAGCGTTAACATACTTGAAAGTTGAACACCGACCTTAGGAATAATCGGTGGAATCGCATTGCGCAATACGTGCTGAGTCACGATCTCTCTTGTTGAAAGACCTTTAATACGTGCCGCGCGAATGTAGTTTTGCGTCATTACTTCAGCCACTGATGCTCGCATGAGACGAATAACTTGAGTCGTTGGTGCTAATGCTAAAACGAGACACGGCAACGCCATGTGTTCGATAACACTTTGTAGAGCATGTGCACGGTAGCGGCCTTCAGCGAAAAAGGCATCAATCATTGCAAAGCCAGTCACGTGTTCAATCTCGTAAAGGAGATCGTATCGACCGCCAACAGGGAACATCTCAAAATGCAGTGAGAAAACCATGATCATCAAGAGTGCGACCCAGAATATAGGTGCAGAGTAACCTGCCATCGAGGTAAACGAGATAGTGGTGTCGACAAATTTACCTTGTCTCATGCCCGCGATGGTCCCAAAAGGGATACCAATTAAGAGCGCTAATACAAAGGCAAAGAAACACAGCTCTAATGTCGCTGGGAAAACAACCACAAGCTCATCAATGATTGGTGTACCGTGCTTGCTTAAGCCAAAGTTTAGTGTTGATAGCTCTGTGATATAGCTGATCCAACCGGGCCAGAAATCTTGAATCGCCCACGGTGAGGTTTGATCGAGTCGCAGCAACGAAAAGCCGACCATCGTCAGGATCGCAAGCGTGATTACGAACAGATTAATACGTCTTAATGTATACCAAAACATCAGTGCACCTCTCTTCTGACTTGATCAAAAGGTTGGGCATTGAACGGGCTCTGTTTAAAGCCGGTTAGTGAACGATCATGTACGCGGAACTGCACTCCGTGAGCCAGAGGGATCACAGGAACTTCCTCGTTGAGAATGTTTTGGGCTTGGCGATACAAGTTGACACGGTGCCTTTGTTGGTTGATCTCTAAGGCTAAATCCAGAAGGAAATCAAAGTCTGAATTACACCACATCGATACGTTGAGACCTGCGCGCTCAGAGCTGCACGAGAGTAGGGGACGTAAGAAGTTATCAGGGTCACCAGTATTACCGATCCAACCTGTTAGCAGGAGATCTGTTGAGGCGATTGAAGACAGCTGTGTACGGTCGAATCGATCGTCAGTGTATAGTTTCAATTCGATGCCGATGTCCGCTAAATTAGCTTGGATAAGTTCCGCAGTTTTACGCGGACTTGGGTTGTAAGCTCTTGGCTCTAGCGGCACCCACATTGAAAGCTCTAATCCCGGCTCTACGCCAGCTTCTTTGAGAAGGGCTATCGCATAGTTTCGGTCATAACGCACTTGAACGTTGTCTTTCTGATGAGCCCAAGATGTCGGAGGCAGCAGTGTATAAGCCTTGGTGCCTGTACCGTAGTACACCGAATCAAGAATATTCTGGCGGTTGATAGCCAAGTTCAGCGCTTTACGTACGCGAGAGTCGCGTAGGGCTGGGTGCTCTGTATTAAGGGCGATGAAAGAGACATTCACCGCTGGTGTCGCGGATATCTGCAGCTCTTCATGTGCTTGAATGATTGGGATCTGGCTAGAAATCGGCGAGTTCAACACATCACACTCATTGCGCAGCAACTTAGCGAGGGTGCCGGTTCCGCGTTGTGAGGTATCGAAAACCACTTGGTCCATTTGCACATCACCTTTCCAGTAATGCTTGTTCTTTTTAAGACGCACCAAGTCATTGATTTGATATTCATCCAAATAGAATGGACCTGTACCAACCGGCTTTGAGTCGATTTCATTCTTCTCATCAGCAGCCACGAGTTGGTTAGCGTATTCCTTAGAGTGGATCACCGCGTAACTGGTCGCGATGTTATTTAGAAAGGAATTATCTGGTCGACTTAATTGGAATTTAACCGTTAAGTCGTCCACTGCCGTGATATCGACAATCAAATTCTTGAAGTCGATGCCCGCAAACCATGGGTATAGACCACCACCCACATAGTGGAATGGGTTTGAGCTATCAATGATACGTTCGAAACTAAAAACCACATCTTGCGCGTTCATAGAACGGGTTGGCGTAAACCAATCTGTGGTCTGGAACGCGACGTTAGGGCGCAGTTTGAAAGTGTATTCTGTACCTGATTTATCGACAGACCAGCTTGTTGCCAAGTTCTGTTGTGGTCGATAGGTCATAGGATCGAGTGTGAGCAGCGTGTCGAAGATTTGCGGGCTCAGCGATTCAGCTGTAATTCCGCTATCAACCAATTGAGGGTTGAAGGTACTAGGATTGCCTTGGCCACAATAAATGAAGCCTTTTTCACGAATTTGCTCGTGATTCACACTCTCACCACATCCGGCTAAAAAGCTCAGCGTGCAGATGCTCAGTGATAGTCTTATTAGTGCTTTCATAAAAAGAAATACTTTTCGAAACGAGGCGTTAGAGGTGCCTCAAGATCCGGACAATTTAACATTTTATTTATTCGGCTCCAAATAATAATCCTATGAGTGTGGCTATTTCTCACTGCCTTGTCCGACAATCGCGTACTTCCTCACCATTCCCCTTAATTGGTTGTAGGTGAGTCCGAGTAATTCGGCGGCTTGTTTTTGGTTGTACTTGCTCTGTTTTAACGCTTGATTGAGCAGCTTGATGTCTTGCTGCTCTTGCCATGCTTTGTAATCAAGGGGCAAAGAAAATGAACCTTCAGAAGAAGTATGGCTGTTGGATGGATCATTGCCAGTTTCTTGAGAGGATTCTTGATTCGTGTCCCATGCTGGCTTGAACGGGTTAAATACCAAAGATTCAATAGGATATGGATTCTTGCCATGTTGGTAGATGGCACGCTCAATGACGTTCTTGAGCTCTCTGACATTACCTGGCCAAGAGTATGCCAATAAGGATTCAATGGCCGATGGTGCAAAGCCAACAAACAAATCAAGCTCTAACTCTCGACACATCTTAATTGCGTAATATTCGGCCAGTAATGTGATGTCTTCTTTACGTTCACGAAGCGGCGGGATAGTAATTACATCAAACGCTAATCTATCGAGTAAATCGGCTCTGAATTCGCCCTTAGATGCCATTTCTGGCAGGTCTGCATTGGTGGCACATACCAGCCTTACATTTGCACTTAGCGCTTTTTGCCCACCAACACGTTCGTATTGTCCGTATTCAATAACCCGCAATAGTTTCTCTTGAACTGCAAGGGGAGTTGTCGCCAGTTCGTCAAGAAACAGTGTGCCGCCTTCTGCTCTTTCAAATCGGCCATGGTGGCGACCTTTTGAACCGGTAAAGGAGCCTGACTCATGACCAAACAGCTCTGAATCAATCAAGCCTTCGCTTAGTGTTGAACAGTTTAGCGAGATCAAGGGCTGGTCCCAACGCTTTGAGAGGTAATGGAGCCTCTGTGCAATCAGCTCTTTACCTGTGCCACGCTCGCCAATGATCAGAATAGGTCTCTCTATTGGAGCCAGTTGAGAAACTTTGTCCAAAACAGAGAGAAAGCTAGGTGATTCACCAATAAGATTCTGCTGCATAGCGGGTCCTTGTAGTAGCTGAGCGCTGGTGGAGATCATATAAGGGCTGTAATGGTGAAAAATACCAATACTTGGTTAAATTCATCATAGCATGGTTCAGGTTAATCGCCATTACATTGTAAGTGACTGATAATTAATGTCTTAAAAGTTGGCACGCTACTTGGATTACTTATGGTAGGTTTAACAACAAATGTAAATTAGCGAGCAAGTGGTGATGAGTCGCACAACGATTTAAAACGCATTTGCCTTCAATTGTAATTAAGGAGTTCCTCATGGGTATTTTTTCTCGCTTTGCAGACATCGTAAATTCAAACATCAGCGCACTATTAGATAAGGCTGAAGATCCTGAAAAGATGATTCGCCTGATTATCCAAGAGATGGAAGACACGCTAGTTGAAGTGCGCACTAACTCAGCAAAAGCGATAGCAGACAAGAAAGAGCTAGCACGTAAAGTTGAAGCAATCGAAACTCAAATTCTTGATTGGCAGAATAAAGCGACACTGGCACTGACTAAGCAACGCGAAGATTTAGCGAGAGCAGCGCTGATCGAAAAGCAAAAGCTGGAAGACATCATCAAGAGTCTACATACAGAGCAAACGTTAGTGCATGAAACGATTGAAAAACTGACCAGCGAGATTGGCAAGCTTGAAACTAAGATTGCTGAGACTCGTGCCAAGCAACAAGCACTGATGATCCGCAACAATGCAGCGAGCAACCGTCGTGATGTTCAAAAACACCTGCACTCAAGCAAAACTAATGAAGCGATGGCGAAGTTTGAGCAATTCTCGCGTAAAGTGGATGAATTAGAAGCTGAAGCGGATGTTTACGCGAAGACAGGCAATGCAAAATCGTTAGACCAAGAATTTGCAGAACTGCAGGCTCAAGATGAAATTGAAAAAGAGCTAGCGAAGCTGAAGCAACAAGTTGAAAACCGCGATAAATAATTCAGGAGTTGTCTATGTCCACATTTCTAATTGCAGGTCCACTGATTGTCTTTTTGATCTTCGTGGCACCGCTATGGTTATTCCTACATTACCGCAGCAAGAAGAAATCCAGTAATGGGCTATCGGAAACGGATCTTCAACGTCTGCATAAGCTTTCAGCACAGGCAGAATCGATGCAAGACCGCGTAACAACGCTAGAAAAAATACTGGATGCGGAGTCACCTAACTGGAGACGAAACTATGAGTAGAGATCTGTATCGCGATCCAATTAACGGTAAGTTGTCTGGCGTGTGTGCAGGGTTAGCGAACTATTTCGGCCTTGAAGTTTGGTTAGTTCGCATCATGGTTATCTCTGCTGCACTGCTTGGTGGTAGTTTTCTGGTGTTATTAGCGTATTTAGCTTTGACATTTATGCTCGAAAAACAACCACCTCAATATGTTGATCAGTTGAAGGCTAAACAAGAGCATACGCTTAAGCAGAAGCCTTGGGAAAAAGGGCAAACCGCAGAGTCTCTATTGAACACTTTAGAGGGTGATTTCCAGAAGTTAGAGACCAGTGTCCGCAACATGGAAGCTTATGTCACCTCAGACACGTTTAAAGTGAACCGAGAATTTAAGAATATGTAGCGGTAAAACCTAAGAAAGATTAGATAACGGTTTAGGAAAATTTATTCCAAGCCGTTATTTTTTTTAATAATTTTCTCTAAATAAATCTTACGCTGACTGGTAAGTTACATGTGATTAATCTATGTTATAAAAATATTTATAGATATGGATGATCACCAATGTATAGAGCCTCCCTTGTCCTATTGACGGCCTTAGCTGGGCTGTCTGGGTGTGGTAAGGAGCTTCCTCCCGTGCCTGAACCTGAATCCAGACCCGCCAAACTCTTCACTGTCTCCGTCGGTAACAATGCTTTTGAGCGTAACTTCCCTGCCACAACCGAAGCTGGTGACAGAGCGGTACTTGCATTTCGTGTTCCTGGATTATTACAGAGCATAGATGTGACTGCCGGCCAGCATGTGTCGAAAGGGGATGAACTTGCCAAGTTAAACCCTGATGAATATCAACTGCTAGAGAAGCAAGCAAAAGCGAACTTTCAGCTAGCCGATGTTCAATATCAACGTGCGATCAAACTACGTAAAGACCGCGTGGTATCAGAGCAAGATTTCGACCAAGCGAAAGCGAATCATAATTCAGCTCGAGCGGTGCTTAATCAAGCCAATGCGAATCTTCGTTACACCACATTGGTTGCTCCGTATGATGGCACTATTTCCATTATTCCTGCAGAAAACCATGAGTATATTGCCGCCAAAGTGGGCGTCATGAATATTCAGACCAATCAAATTCTTAAAGTCGTTTTCTTATTGCCCGACCAACTTATCACGCGCTTTTCTTCTGGGTTTGAAACCGATGCGACTATGATATTTGACGCGTTTCCTGATAACTCTTACGTGTTGACGTTCCAAGAGGTGGATACGGAGGCCGATCCTAAAACCGGTTCGTACAAGGTGACCATGGTGATGGAAAGGCCGACAGATGTAGGCATTTTACCGGGTATGTCTGGTACCGTGAATCTCGTGTCGGCTCAAGCGGCTGCAACTAAAATTCCGACTTCAGCAATGATGACTGATGGCGACGATGTATCTGTATGGCGTGTAAACAGTGACGGTATCGTTGAGAAAGTCGCGATCGTGATTGATGAAAAACGTCATATTGTCTCTGGACTTAATGATGGAGACCGCATCGTAACCTCTGGAGTCAATGGCCTTGAATCCGGCATTAAAGTTCGAGAGTGGATCAAGGAAAGGGGGCTATAACATGAGTGCATTTAAATTAGCGACAGGATTGTCATGTTTAGCTTTGCTGACCGCGTGTGGAGAAAAACCACAAGTCGAAGTCGATAATACGCCATTAGTGAAAGCGATTGAGATTTCAGTATTAGATTTTAACGACAAATTGTATTTCCCTGCCGTTGCCAATGCGGCGGAAAAAGCACATCTGAGTTTTCGTGTGGCGGGTGAGATATATAGGCTAGATGTCAAAGAGGGTGAACGAGTTGAAGCTGGAGATGTGATTGCTGAGCTTGATCCAACGGACTATCAATTAGACGTCGATAATGCGCAAGCTCGATATACCGTAGTGAATAGCCAATTCAGGCGTTCAAAACCTCTTGTGAAAAAGGGCTTACTCGCGAAGTCTCAGTTTGATGAGATTGCCGCTCAACGTCAGATCGCATACGCCGAGTTAGAACTGGCGAAGCTACGTCTATCTTTCACGATGTTAAAAGCACCTGTTGATGGGATTATTTCCCGAGTGAGTGTCGATCAATTTGAGAACATTCAAGTGGGTCAGCAGATTGTGAATATTCATAGCGTGGAAGATGTCGAGGTCGTTATTCAGCTTCCTGATCAAATTTACGTTAACCAACCAAGCGAAACTATTCTAGAAAATGTTACCGCACTCGTGCGAGTTCCGAGCGGTAATGAGTATCCAGCAGGCATTAAAGAGTTCACCACAGAGCCCGATCCAAGCACCGGAACCTTTACCGTGACCTTGGCACTACCGATGCCCGAAGACGATCTGATTCTGGACGGTATGGCGGTCGACGTTACCTCACATGGTCGAGATATTGGGTTGGAACTGAAAGCTGGTGTTTTAGTACCTATAGAGGCGGTATTCAATGCTGACGGCGATGAACTTACTCGCAAGAACTCATTCGTTTGGGTCATTAATGACGACAATACAGTTTCAAAGCAGAAAGTGGTATTAGGTAAAGCCAACCAGAAAACGTTGCAAATAATCAAAGGATTAGAGATGGGGCAACATATAGTTGTAGCGGGCGTATCGCGATTGCGAGATGGGATGACAGTGGAAGTATTATCTCAGGAGGCTAACAATGAGTGAAGCAAATAACAAGCCCCAGAATGACGCTCAGCAGGGTGATGAGCAGATCACGGGTGTAGCGGCTTACTTTATTCGCAATAAAGTCATCAGTTGGATGCTCTCGTTGATCTTCCTGATTGGTGGTGTTTCTGCCTTCTTTGGTTTGGGGCGTTTAGAAGACCCGGCTTTTACCATCAAAGATGCCATGGTTGTCACCTCTTACCCAGGTGCGACACCTCAGCAAGTAGAAGAGGAAGTAACCTATCCATTAGAGAAAGCGATCCAACAACTTACCTATGTTGATGAGGTTAACTCTATTTCTAGCCGCGGCCTGTCTCAGGTAACGGTAACGATGAAGAATAACTATGGTCCAGACGATCTGCCGCAGATTTGGGATGAACTTCGTCGAAAAGTGAATGACTTGAAAGTGTCACTGCCGCCTGGTGTGAACGACCCTCAAGTTATCGATGATTTTGGTGATGTTTACGGTATTTTGCTCGCGGTAACCGGTGATGGCTACAGCTACAAAGAACTATTGGACTATATCGATTATTTAAGGCGAGAGTTGGAACTGGTTGATGGGGTCAGTAAAGTTTCTGTTTCTGGTCAGCAGCAAGAGCAAGTGTTCATTGAAATCTCGATGAAACGGATTAGCTCTTTGGGTATCTCGCCAAACACGGTATTTAATCTTTTATCGACTCAAAACATTGTTTCCAGTGCGGGTGCGGTGAGAATTGGTGACGAATACATTCGTATCCATCCTACGGGCGAGTTCCAGAATGTAGAGCAATTGGGTGATTTGATCCTAACCGAAGGTGGCGCTCAAGGCCTCATCTACTTAAAAGATGTAGCAGAGGTAACCCGTGGTTATGTTGAAGTACCGACTAACATTATCGGCTACAACGGCAAACTAGCACTTAACCTTGGTGTATCCTTTGCGCAAGGCGTAAACGTGGTCGCGGTGGGTGAAGCGTTTGACCGAAGATTGGCAGAGCTTAAGTACCAACAGCCGGTCGGCATCGATATTTCTGAGGTGTATAACCAGCCAAAAGAAGTAGATAAATCAGTAAGCGGCTTTGTGGTGAGCTTGGGGCAGGCGGTTGCGATCGTAATCGTGGTGCTGCTGTTCTTCATGGGTCTGCGTTCCGGTCTGTTGATTGGCTTGATACTGCTACTGACCGTGTTTGGTACCTTCATCTTCATGCAGTACTTCAAAATCGATCTACAACGTATCTCACTGGGTGCATTGGTTATCGCACTGGGGATGCTGGTGGATAACGCCATAGTGGTGGTCGAGGGGATATTGATCGGCACGCAGAAGGGGCGAACCCGGATGCAGGCCGCGACTGATATCGTAACTCAGACTAAATGGCCATTGCTCGGTGCAACGGTTATCGCGGTAACGGCATTTGCGCCTATCGGTTTGTCTGAAGACTCGACGGGTGAGTACTGTGGCACCTTGTTCACGGTTCTACTTATCTCGCTAATGTTGAGCTGGTTTACGGCTATCTCAATTACGCCATTCTTTGCCGATATCTTCTTTAAAGGTCAGAAGGTCGATGCAGATAATGAGGGCAAAGATCCGTATAACGGGATGGTCTTTGTTATCTATAAGAACTTTTTAGAGTTCTGTATGAAGCGTGCATGGTTGACGATGGCTGTGTTAGTCATAGGCCTAGGGGCGAGTGTTTACGGTTTTGGTTTCGTAAAACAAGCTTTCTTCCCATCGTCGACGACACCGATGTTCCAAGTCGATGTGTGGATGCCAGAAGGGACCGATATCCGAGCAACCAACACCAAGCTTAAAGTGCTAGAAGGTTGGCTGGCTGAACAGGACGAAGTAGAACATATCACGACGACTGCAGGTAAAGGCTTGCAACGTTTCATGCTAACTTACGCACCTGAGAAAAGTTATAGCGCTTACGGCGAGATAACGGTGCGTGTGAAAAGTTACGAAGTGCTTGAAGGGCTAATGAAACGCTTCCGTGAGCACGTAGATGGTCAGTTCCCAGAGATAGATTACAAGCTTAAGCAGATTGAATTAGGTCCTGGTGGCGGTGCGAAGATTGAAGCGCGTATTGTAGGTTCTGATCCAACGGTACTTCGTTCAATTGCAGCCCAAGTGATGGATGTAATGCGTGCTGATAGCGGCGCATTTAACGTTCGCCACGACTGGCGTGAAAGAACTAAGGTACTAGAGCCTCAGTTCAATGAAAGCCAAGCTCGTCGTTACGGTATCACTAAGTCTGATGTTGATGATTTCCTCGCGATGTCTTTCTCTGGTAAGTCGATCGGTGTGTACCGTGATGGTACAACGCTGATGCCGATTGTGGCTCGTTTACCAGAAGATGAGCGTGTCGATATTCGTAACATCGAAGGTATGAAGATCTGGAGCCCTGCGTTAAGTGAATACATTCCACTGCAACAAGTGACTTTAGGTTATGAGTTGGAATGGGAAGATCCACTGATCATTCGTAAGAATCGTAAGCGTATGCTGACAGTCATGGCGGATCCTGACCTACTGGGCGAAGAAACCGCTTCTACGCTACAGAAGCGCCTACAGCCACAAATAGAAGCGATTGAGATGCCACCGGGTTATTCTCTTGAGTGGGGTGGTGAGTATGAGTCATCTGCGGATGCGCAGGCGTCACTATTCACAACCATGCCTCTTGGCTACTTGTTCATGTTCTTGATCACCGTGTTCCTGTTTAACTCAGTAAAAGAGCCGCTGATCGTATGGTTAACGGTACCACTGGCTTTAATCGGTGTAACGACTGGCTTGCTGGCCTTAAACACCCCGTTTGGCTTTATGGCTCTGTTAGGCTTCTTGAGTCTATCCGGGATGCTTTTGAAGAACGGTATCGTACTGCTTGACCAAATCGAGATTGAGATGAAGTCAGGTAAGGATCCTTATGTTGCTGTTGTTGATGCTGCGCTAAGTCGTGTTCGCCCGGTATGTATGGCAGCGATTACGACGATTCTAGGTATGATTCCTTTGTTGCCTGATATTTTCTTCAAGCCAATGGCTGTTACCATTATGTTTGGTTTGGGTTTTGCGACGGTACTGACGCTTATCGTTGTACCGGTACTGTACCGCCTGTTCCATAAAATTGACGTAGCATAACTCTAATTTACTTTTGAAATAATGCCCCGACTTGGGGCATTATTTTTATGTACGATTACCAAAGTGAGATTATCGAAATGGAAGCGAATACCGTGGAAAGAACCTGTGCATGGGCACTCAAACATGAACTTGAAAGGGAATACCACGATACGGAGTGGGGCGTACCTGTCTACGATGACCAAGTGTTGTTTGAATTCATCACTTTGGAGGGCGCTCAAGCGGGACTTAGCTGGATTACTATACTGAAAAAACGAGAGGGCTATCGTGCTGCGTTTGAGAACTATGATCTCAACAAGCTCGCTGCTTTCAATGAGGACAATGTACCGAGCATTATTGAAAACTTCGATGTGGTTAAGCATAAGGGCAAGATTGCCTCGGTATATAGTAATGCTCGCGCAACGCTGGAACTTCAGAAAGAGTTTGGCTCACTATCGAATGCTTTATGGCAGTTCGTTGATAACAAAGTGGTCGATAATCAGTGGACCGAGATGTCTCAAGTACCCGCTTCAACAGAGCAATCCAAAGCGATGAGCAAGTTTTTAAAGAAGAGAGGCTTTAAGTTTGTAGGAGAAACAATCTGTTACGCATTTATGCAAGCCACCGGTATGGTGAACGACCACATCGTTGGTTGTCCTTACAAATAAAAGTGTTAATTATTGTCGCGAAATAATTGTGTGAAAATTGGAAAATTCACTAGCCATTTATAAACTATTCAATATCATATGCGACCGAATTAAAACCTAGAAGACGATAGTGAAACAACAAAGCTACCAAATTTGTGATGCTAGTTATGATCCCTTGCTTAGGCAGTTTGTGCGTGAAGATGGCCACGTAGAAACTATCGCGCCGTTAGAAGGTAAGGTGTTCCTGTTCTTACTGGAGAATGCTGGTGAATGCATTGAGCGAGGCCTGATATTTGAAAGGTGTTGGGGTAACGTCATTGTCTCAGAGCAAGCTCTAACCAATGTGATATCTAAGATCAGAAAAACGCTGTCTAGAGTCACTTGTGGTTGTGCAACAATTCGTACCGTAAGTAAAACCGGCTATTCCCTTGAAATCAATGAGTCGAAAGGAACAAGCTCAAACACCCAAGCTGCGCCTCAAGTAGACCTTGATGAAGTCCAGTCGGCGTCTGTAGCGACTATAGCAGCAAAGCCAACGATTCAAGAGGAGTCGATCGTAACAGCAGATAAAGCCTCAACGACAAGCCAAGAGCCTGTAGAGAGTTCTTCGGCTATAACTTCGGGCTTTACATCTTCAAATCAAGCGCACGGTTCGGTTGCACTTGGTTTATCAAGCATAACTAACAATAAACATGCTATCAAAGCAGGCTATATAATCGCACTTATTTGTGTTCTCGTTACTGCGTTCAATCTATTCCAAACTTACTACAAGCCAACGCCTTACTTTATCGATGAGGCGGAATATAGTGATAGTTACACAGACAATACTAACCACTATTTTTTCCATATTGTTCATGGAGATTCCTATTCGCTACCAGCGATAACTGAAAAGCTGACCAGTGTGATACCTAGCCACTGTAATGTGGATGTGTTTGTTCGTATTTATCCATCTGTCGATCAGCCAGAGAGCGATGCTTTGTACATGTTAGTTCAAAGGAAGGATGGCGAGGCTCTTAATTATGGGGCGACGATTTTCAATGTAGAGACGTCTTTTGACTCGTTTGCAGCTCATATGAAAAAGAGGAGCTACTTTTGCGATTAATTGGCTTACTCATTTTATTGGTAATTGCTTCGGCAAGCTTTTTTCTCGACCAAAATGCACTGGCGGGCTCTCGATGGCACTGTAAAACGCTAAAAACGGATTTCTTATCTCAGGCATTCCGACCGTACCAATCGCTTTATGAGCGAATGAGCATTACTTTTCAGTCTGACCAAACTTTTAGCATGAGAGAGTTTGTGACGATTACAGAGAAAGACGGTACCGAAGGCACGATGGAAAACCTTTATTCGGGTTACTATGGTTTGGATGGGGATCATTTGTCGATGAGCATTATTGATGTGAGAACCGCAACTCCGTTTCATGATCCAATCATCAATCAGGAATACAGTGAGTACAAAGGAGTGACCATTGATTACTCGATTTTGGAGAAGGAGCAGTCCCTGTATCTGTTTAATGAACACCGCTCTGAAATCTTTAATTGGACATGCTACAAGGTTCACTAATCAGCTATTAGGGCTTGTGGGGCTGTACGCTGTTGATACGCAGAACTGAAAAAAGGCAGGGTAGTCCTGCCTTTTTAGTCTCGGTAAGCTTGATGCTAAAGATTAAACGAGCGCGTTGTAACGCTCCAATCCAGCCTCTAGATCTGCAATCAAATCATCAACATCTTCTAAGCCGATATGAACACGAATCAAGGTACCTTCGAAGTTAGGGTTCGCAACGGTTCTTAGGCTATCAAAACTGCTCGGTTCGTTCGCTAGGATCAAACTCTCAAAGCCGCCCCAGGAGTAACCCATACTAAAGTGCGTCATGCCATCAAGTAGCGCTGTGGTCGCTTTTGTATTTGAGTTTTTGAGCACGAAAGAGAACAAGCCATTACCACCGGTAAAGTCTCGCTTAAAGAATTCATGGCCTGGGCAAGACTCTAGAGCTGGGTGACGAACGTGGTCGACTTCTGGACGTGTTTCTAACCATTTAGCGACTTTCAAGCTACTTTCTGCGTGTTGGCGCAGTCGAACATCAAGAGTACGTATGCCGCGTAGGCCAAGGTAAGCGTCGTCTGGTGAAACACACTGACCCATCAAGTAGCTTTGCTCTCTTAGCTGATCCCAGCATTTCTCGTTCGCGACCGCTGTACCTAGCATCACATCTGAGTGGCCAACGATGTATTTGGTTGCGGCTTGAATCGAGATATCAACGCCAAACTCAAACGGAGAGAAGTTAACGCCGGCTGCCCAAGTGTTGTCTAGCATCACGATGATGTCATGTTCGTGAGCAATACGCGCAAGCGTTGGAATGTCTTGGACTTCCATGGTGACAGAGCCCGGAGACTCGGTAAACAGTACCTTGGTGTTTGGTTTGATAAGGTCTTGGATACCTTCACCAATGGTTGGCTCGTAGTAGGTGGTTTCTACACCCATTTTCTTCATGATGGTGTCACAGAAGTCACGAGTTGGCTCGTAGCACGTGTCGACCATCAAAATATGGTCGCCTGTTTCTACAAAAGAAAGGATCGCATTAGAGATAGCTGCCGTTCCACAAGGGTAGAGTGCACAGCCAGCACCGCCTTCCACTTCAACCATCGCATCTTGGAAAGCGAAATGAGTGTTGGTTCCACGACGTCCGTAAAAAAGGGTTTTGTTAGCGCGGTTAATCGTAGCCTTACGCTTTTCTTCTACTGAGTTAAATACGACAGTTGAAGCGCGTTGTACTGGTGGGTTAACAACACCATTGGTCCACTTCTTATCACGACCGGCTGTGATCAGTTTAGTGGTTTTGTTCTCGGACATGCTGTGAATTCCTTATCAATCGGTTATGTCCTATTTAAAACATGCCAAGAGTGTTCAAAGCAAGAGCGGAGCGGGGATTTTTGCGCTTTTCTTACGATTTTTAACCTTTCACTCAGTTAACAGTGAAAGGTTAAAAATGATCGATGGGGAAACAACGAGCCATAATCGACTTATTGCTGGAACTATAGGAGTGGGTTGAACAAGTAGAACAGCCTCTCAAAGAAGCGATTACTTAGGTTTCTTTGCTCCCACTGTTCTAACTCTACAGAGTGAGATGAAGCGATATAAGATTTCTGCAGTTCAGAGAGTGTTTGAGTGAAATGCACATCGTCCACAGCGAGCGTTACTTCAAAGTTGAGCCATAAACTGCGCATGTCGATATTGACCGTTCCAATTAAGCAGAACTCTTCATCGATGACTACCGATTTGGTATGAAGAAGACCACCGTAAAACTCGTAGATCTTCACACCCGCCTCGAGTAGCTCGGTATAGAATGCACGAGAGGCCCACTTAACCATCAGCGAATCATTATTGTGTGGGATGATCAGTTCGACGTTGACACCACGTTGAGCCGTCATCTTAAGGGTTTCTAACAAGTCCGCACTCGGCACAAAGTAAGGGGTCGTAATACGCACGGTATGGTTAGCCTGATTGATCGCAATAGTTAGAACTTGCAGGATCAAATACTCCGGCATACCTGGACCCGACGGCACAACTTGTACGGGGTGATGCGTCACTGCTTCTTCTACAGAGCACTCAGGTAACTCAGGTAAAATACGCTCGCCGGTTTCTACTTCCCAGTCCCAGCCGTGGATTGCAGAGAGCACGTTAACGGTTGGGCCGGTGACGCGAACCATCACATCAATCCACTGGCCAACCCCTGAGCTCTGTTTGAAATGAGCAGGGTCGACCATATTCATCGAGCCTGTGTAGGCAATAGTCTCATCAATAACAATAATCTTACGGTGCTGCCTTAGATCAAGGCGTCGCAAGAAAATACGCCACGGGCTCACTTCCAATGCTTGTACAACATGAACACCCGCGTCTTTCATCATTGCGAGCCAATGGCTTTTGAAAAAGCGCGGGCTACCCGCTGAATCGAGCAAAACTTTAACATCTACGCCACGTTTTGCTGCGCGAATCAGCGCAGAGGCAACCGAATCGGTCAGGCCACCTGGATGCCAAATATAGAAAACCATCTTAATACTGGTTTGGGCATTTTCTATATCTTCAATAATTGCGTGTAGGATCTCGTTTGGTGAAGATTGCAGGGATAGAGTGTTTCCACTGAGCGCAGGAATGCCCATTCGATTGTTACAAAGCTCGTCAATCTTATGGATAGGGGAGCCGACTTTCCCTGGTTGGTGAAGTTGGCAATCGTTCAATTGACGGAACCAATCACCAAAGGGAGTAAACATGCGATGTGCGCGTTCAGCCCTTTTCCTGCCAAGATTTAGCTCGCCAAATAGGAAGTAACAAGCCACCCCCACAATTGGGATAATGTAGATAACCATAAGCCAAGCGAGAGAAACGCTGACAGAGCGTCGTTTTAGTACAACACGCAATGTTACACCGGCGACAAGTACCCAGTACAAAGCAACAGCGGCTAATGTTAAAAAATGGTAGAGCTTTTCCACATTGAATACTCGAAAAAAGAGATACTTAGATAGTAATGCTATTTTGTGGATATGGGAATTTAAGGAATCAACTATTTACAAAATAGAGCAAAAGCTTTAAACAGGTTATAGTTGTTAAGTTTTGGTTAACTTAAGAAGAAAACGATTGTTTTGTATGAAAAGGCGGCATTTAACCATAAAAATTTACATTGGTAACGAAATATGTACGGTTCGGACTTCCAATTTTATTCTTAAACTGGTTTACTTGCTATACAAAGAGCGTCAATCAAATCTTCTAAGTGTGTAAAGTCGTTTTTACACCTTATCTTTTAAAGACGCCACCCAAAGCAAAACACAACATCACACAACACAAATTTTGGAGTAAACGTGGCTACTAGTAATACAACCACAACACCCCGTGATACCTGGGGTTCGAAGTTAGGATTCGTAATGGCTGCAGCAGGTTCTGCTGTTGGCTTAGGTAACATTTGGAAATTCCCATACACAGCAGGCGAGAGTGGCGGTGGTGCATTCGTTGCAATTTACCTGTTTTTTGTAATTTTCATCGGTTTCAGTGTAATGCTGACTGAATTTGCTATTGGCCGTCATACGCAAAAATCAGCAGTAGGTGCATTTAAATCAACTGACCGTCGTTGGACGTTCGCTGGTGTTATTGGCGTAGTGAGTGGTCTACTTATCATGGGTTTCTACCCTGTAGTAGGTGGCTGGTCTATCGCATACATCGGTAAGATTGCTGGTGGTCTTCTAGACGCACCTGAAGCAATCGGTGACAGCTTCGGTGGTTTCATCTCTAACCCAGTTCAACCACTAATGTGGATGGGGCTATACCTACTTCTTAACGTTGTTATCGTTATGAAAGGTATCTCGGGCGGTATCGAGAAAGCGGGTAAGGTTCTAATGCCACTGCTATTCCTGATCCTTATCGTGGTATCGATCAAAGGTCTGACTCTTCCAGGTTCTATGGCTGGTCTTGAGTTCCTATTCAGCCCTGATTTCTCTAAGGTAGACAGCAACGTAATTCTAGCTGCACTTGGCCAAGCATTCTTCTCACTATCTCTTGGTATGGGTTGTATGTTGACTTATGGTTCTTACCTTAAGAAGAAAGAAAACCTAGTTCAAACTACCGCTATGGTTACAGCAATGGATACAGGTGTTGCTATCCTAGCTGGTGTTGCAATGTTCCCAGCAATGTTCGCATTCGGTATGGAGCCTGCAGCAGGTCCTGGTCTAGTATTCGTTGTTGTTCCTCAGCTATTTGCTGAAATGGGCGGCGTAATTGGTCTTCTATTCGCACTTATGTTCTTCATCGGTCTAAGTGTTGCAGCTCTAACATCTTCTGTTTCTCTACTTGAGGTTGTGGTTTCTTACCTAATCGACGAGAAAGGCATGAAGCGTGTAACAGCAGTACTGTCTGCAAGTGTGGTAATGGCTGCGCTATGTATCTTCGCTTCTCTATCTCTAGGTGGCGTTGGTCCAACACTATTCGACACGGGCGCATTTGATATCTTCGACCTACTGACAGATAAGATCTTCCTAGCTGTTGGCGGTATGTTGGTATGTATCTTCGCTGGTTGGAGACTAAACCGAGCAGACCTAGAGAAAGAAATCACTAACGACGGTGAAGTATCTTTCCCACTATTCGGTCTATGGTACACACTAGTTAAGTACATCATCCCAGTAGCTATCGCAATCGTTGCATTCATGGGTATCTCTTCTGGCTTCGACAGCGGTAAAGGTGCAATCATGCTACTAGGTATTGGTATTATTGCTGGCTCTGCGCTTATCTCTAAGAAGCTATAGTTTTAAGAAGCTACAATCGCGAGCTAAAGTAAGTTACAAAACGGGAGCCAATGGCTCCCGTTTTTTTGTACCTGTAACTTAATAATCGATAAAAAATAATCGTTGGTATTCACTAAAGTTATCCGTCTGGTAGACGATATATTAAATGTTAAGGCTGTATAAGCTGTCGTTTATTTAGGTAGGTGTTGTGTGAAATTATCTGTAAGAAAAAAGCTTTATGCTGGGTTTGGCTCAATTTTGGCGGTGCTTGTTACCTTAGTTACCATCGTCTGGTTTGAAGTCATTGATGCCCATAAAAGCGCAGATGAAATTAGAATGGACGATGTTCCGGGTACTGTTACCTACCTTGTGCTGATTGATGAAGCGGGTGATGTATACCGAGATGCGCTGGGTGCAATTACACTGGTTGATAACGCACTGAATGACTATCGCACTAATAAGAGTGAGTTCGCTCAGGCTATTGAACAGGCAAAACGCTTGGAAAGCAGAGGCTCTGAAGATCATCGCCGTATTCTGCGTATTGAAGAGTTAATGGGACGCTTTACACAAGAGTTTGAATCTAAGCTTATACCCAAGATCAATGACCAATCAGCACTGCTATCAAACATGCAGCAGCTTCGATCCTTGTATGAGGCAAATCTTATCCCAATTGAAAACTTGCTGGATCAAGCATCTGCAAATGAGCGAGCGGATACCGAGCAGTCGCTACTGATACTCACCGATACGTTTACTACTATTGAACGCACTATCATGGTGTTGTCTGCGATTGCTATCGTCTTCGGTTGTGTGATTGCGTATATGTTGTCGAGTTCTATTACTAATCGCCTGACTCGTGTTGAACAAGTAGCACGCCGCGTGGCAAATGGTGATTTAACCGCAGCTGACATTACCGATGAGTCTGGTGATGAACTAGCTGATCTTGCTAGTTCGATTAACCAGATGCAGAAGTCGTTAGTGGACTTATTAGGTTCTATTTCTTCTGTGACGCACGAAGTTCAATCTGTTACTGGTGAGCTATCTTCTATTAGCCAAGACATCGTAACGGGCGCTTCTGCTCAAGCTGATAAAGCGAACTTGATTGCAACGGCTGCTGAAGAGTTAAGCTTGACCATTTCAGAAGTGGCGCAGCAGGGTACTTCGACTTATGAAGAAGCACGCCGCTCTGAAACCTCTGCAGAAGATGGCCGCAACGTGATTGTCGAAATGGTGGCGAGTATTCAACAGGTGTCGACTCAAATGAGCGATATGTCTCTGCAAATGAATACTTTGGGTTCACATGGTGAGCAGATTGGTAGTGTAATTAAGGTAATCGAAGACATTGCTGAGCAAACCAATCTTTTAGCGTTAAATGCGGCGATTGAGGCGGCACGTGCGGGCGAATTCGGTCGTGGTTTTGCTGTGGTTGCCGATGAAGTACGCGCGTTAGCGGAGAGAACGACCAAAGCGACACAAGAAGTGTCTGGTATTATTCAGTCGATTCAGTCTGGCACTCAAGAGGCGGTGACTTATACCCAAGATAACTGCCGCTTAGTTGAGATTGGTGTTGAGCAAAGCTCTGGTGCTGTTTCTGCCCTAGAAGCGATTGTAAGCGGTGCAGGCAATGTACAAAGCATGGTTAACTCTATTGCGACCGCAGCAGAAGAGCAGACCGCTGTGACCAAAGAAATTGCTGCAGATATCACGGCAATCAGCGATATCTCTGAGCAATCCTTGCAACTGGCAACGCGTAGCTCAGAAAATACTTCAGGTCTGAACGGGAAGGTTGCGGAGCTAGAAGCCTTGGTCGGTAAGTTCAAGCTCGCTTAGTTTCTATTTATAGGGGGTAAAACCTACCCTTGAATGCAGACAACGAGAAACAAGCCCAGCGATTCAATCTTTATTGAGTGAGTTGGGCTTTTTCGTGGCTGGAATCTGGATTCAGACACGGTATACTCCACCTTCTATAACGGAGCTAGCCTTTACATGTTCGATATTCTTCTCAATCACTCTGATTTTTTACTCATCAATAAGCACCCTGGAATCAGCGTCCACAAAGACGATGGTGATACCATGCTGCTTCAAGAAGTCGCTAAGGCAATCAATGAGCCTAAGCTATATCTCGTTCATCGTCTTGATAAAATGACTTCAGGTATTCTGTTATTAGCCAAGAGTGCATCGGCGGCTAGTGAGCTTTCACAACTATTTGCTAAGCGCGAAGTGGAGAAGTACTACTTGGCGATTGGCTCTAAGAAGCCGAAGAAAAAACAGGGTTTAATCTCTGGGGATATGGAGCGTTCACGACGCTCTAGCTGGAAACTCTTAACAACCAAAGAAAACCCAGCGATAACTCAATTTCTATCAGCAGCGGCTGAACCTGGTGAGCGACTTCTTTTATGTAAACCCTTTACAGGGCGCACGCACCAGATCCGCGTGGCGATGAAGTCGATAGGCTCAGCCATCGTTGGTGACCCAATTTATAATCCATCGAGTGAGGCTGACAGAGGTTATCTGCATGCCTTCGCGATTCGATTTACTTATCAATCACAAGCCTACCAATTTGTCTGTGACCCAAGGAGCCTACACTCTTTAGGCGAGAAGTGGCACCAAGAAACCGTATCTAACGGTTTGAACGGTTGGCTTGAACCTTGGTCATTAAGTTGGCCAAAGCTAAATACTAAGTGAGTGAAATAATGGAAGCATCTGCTTTACCTGTATTTTTTGAACATATCGAACAACAGCTAAACGAAGTACCTAACGAGCTACGTCGTATTTTTCATGGTCGTGGTAAGTTTTGGCCAGGCCTAGAACAGATCACATGTGATTGGGTCGATGGCCAATTATTGGTGAACGTGTTTAAAGAGATTGATGACGCGTTTTTGTCATCGCTTAAAGACGGTTTGCTAGCGCTGACCAGCAAAGACATTTGGCAAACCAAGCAAGGTACAAGCATCGTGCTTCAACACCGTTACGCTGACGGCGCACCTTCGGAAGTACTGTGGGGTGAGCTTAACGACTCTCCAGTGGTTGTTGAGCATGGCCTTAAGTATCAGCTAAACATTGGTCGTAACCAGAATTTTGGTCTGTTCCTAGACATGCGCAATGGTCGTCAATGGGTGCAAGATAATGCCAAGGGTAAGAATGTTCTTAACTTGTTCGCATACACTTGTGGCTTCTCTGTGGCTGCAATTGCGGGTGGCGCTCGTCAATGTTTGAACGTTGATATGTCACGTGGCTCACTGAACAAAGGCCGTGATAACCACCGTTTGAATGAGCATGACATGCGCTCTGTGAATTTCCTTGGTTACGATATCTTTAAGTCGTGGGGAAAAATCAAGAAGGGCGGTCCTTATGAGTTGGTGATCATCGACCCACCTTCGTTCCAAAAAGGCAGTTTCGCGCTGACTAAAGACTACAAAAAGATCTTACGTCGTTTGCCAGAGCTTCTAACGGAAGGGGGGGAAGTGATCGCGTGTGTGAACTCACCAGCAGTGTCACCTAACTTCCTTATCGAGACGATGGCAGAAGAAGCGCCAAACGTTGAGTTTATTGAACGCTTAAACAACCCACCTGAGTTTGTGGATGTCGACCTTGATTCAAGCCTCAAAGTACTGAAATTTAGAATTAACACGTCTGCTGATGCTTAATTGAACCTCAGCATTAGAAAAGAAAACGCCACTCATATTGAGTGGCGTTTTTGTTCTTGTTTGTGTCGTTTGTTAGACCGCTAACTCTCTTGCTGAGTCTTAAGAGTTTGGAACCCAAAATAGATACGCATAAATGTGGTGAGCCAACATGCTGCACCAAAGGTATAGGCGATAACAGCAAAGTGTTGTGGCCAAATACAAAAGGCAATGAAACAGGCGATGGTCTCTGTCCCTTCGGTTAGGCCAGACATGTAGTAGAGCGACTTGTGCTTGTACACTGGATTCTCAATACCTCGTTTGCCCGCCATCACCGCAAACGCCAAAAAGCTACTGCCTGTACCGATAAAAGAGAAGATCAAAAATGCGCCGGCAATGGCGTTGTGTTCTGGATTGGCAATCACGAAACCAAAAGGGATCAGTGAATAGAAAAGGAAATCTAAACTGATGTCGAGGAAACCGCCCGCATCACTGATACCTTGGATTCGAGCCAAGGCGCCATCAAGCCCATCACAAACTCTGTTGAAAATGATGAAGCCCAACGCCCACTCATATTGCTCAAACGCTAACGCCGGAAACGCCAAACAACCGACCAAAAAACCGAATAGGGTGATTTGATTAGCGGTAATACCGACTCGATTCAGTACTTTTGCAGACTGGTTTAATGGCCACTTGATGACCTTTATTGAGTACTTATCCAGCATGGTTGCTTCTCCATGGCCAAGAGAGTACTTGAGCCCCTTGAGGCACATCTGCTTCGTCGTGCGTCACCATCAGGGTTGGGATATTAGCTTTGGTTAATTGCTCAAATACCCAGTCTCGAAATTGTGCTCTGAGCTCTTGGTCTAACTTACTGAATGGTTCATCAAGTAGAGCCAATTTAGGCTTCGCCAATAACATACGAGTTAAACTGATTCTCGCTCGTTGGCCACCAGAAATCTGATCGGGAAAAGACTCTGCTAAGTGTGTCAGTTCAATGTCTTTTAACGCTGCCATGGCTTGCTGTTGGCGAGCAGAGCCTTTAACCGAATTAGGTAGTGAGAATGCCAAGTTTTCCCATACTTTTAAGTGAGGGAACAATAGATCATCTTGAAAAAGAATACCGACCTTACGTTGGTGTGATGGGAGATCGTCCAGTTGAATGTCATTCAAAACAACACTTCCAGAATACGAAAACTCTTCATTCAAGTGGCCTGCGATGGCGTCCAATAAGGTGGATTTACCGCAACCGCTCGGTCCCATCAATGCCAGTATCTGGCCCGATTCTAATGTTACATTTAGCGCTGAAAACAGCGATTCGCCATCGGTTTTACGGATGGCGAGGTCGTTGAGGTACAGACTCATTACTTAAGAAACCTTTGAAAGTAAGACGGCGATATCTGAGTTGAAGTCGGCTGACTAATATCGCTAAAGAGAAAAAGAACAGAGGCAACAAGGCCTGCCAAATAGCATAAATGGCGGTCACTCTACGGTCGAAGCCGCTCGTTAGGGCGACAGATTCTGTGGTGATGGTACTAATACGCCCTGCACCTAGCATCAGTGTTGGTAAGTATTGAGCCAAACTCACGCTGATACCAACGGCCCACGCAAAGGCAATGGCAGGTAATAAGATAGGTAGCTTGATGGAGTACCAGCTTTGAAATGGCGATTTGCCCAAGCTGAGTGATGCTTTAATAAGTCCATCGTTGAAGCTTTTCCATGGTCCATCTAAAGATAAATAGACAAATGGGAAGGCGAAGAATACGTGCGCCCAAATCACCCAGAATTCATAGGCATTACTTCCTACATACAGCGTGGTGACTTGCATACCAAATAATACCGATAGCTGTGGGATCAACATCGGAATTGCGATAACAAAACCAGGCACTTGCCACTTGTATTTGATTCGGTACTCATGAGCAATCAGTGCAAGGACCAGCGCAACTGAAGCTGCGATTAGACCAATCCATAAGCTTTGACCAACGGTACTCATGATGCCATCCCATTCAAATTCCCAAAAGCGCATGCTGTAGCGACTCGGAAGTAAGTCAGGGAAGCGCCAACGTTGAGCCACGCTCCAAATCATCATCAAAGGAATGATTGCGAGTGATAGTGTTGCCAAAGCTGTGAATACGGTTTTTCCTGGTAGTTTAATGCCTGTTCGCCCCGAATATTGCCAAGCTCTAAAGAACTTCAATACAGCCCATTCAATGAAGCGGGCTAAGGCGATGATCAAGGACGCTAAGCCAAACAGAACAATAGCGCCAGCCGCTGCTCTCGGCAGTAGGTTAAGATCGGGATCGTTAAACCATTGCCATACTAAAACGGCAAAAGTAGGCGGGTTAGTTGGGCCAATGATTAGCGCAATATCGACAACCGATACGCTGTAAGCGAGCACCGCCAACATTGGGAAGCGAAGCTTGGTGAACCATTGTGGGAAAATGCACTTCCACCATATCTGTGAGCGACTATAACCCAATGAAGCACTCACCTTAGTAATACGCTCAACGTCAATTTGCTGAAGTATCGATATACTCATGAGCAATAAGAAAGGCACTTCTTTAAGTGCCAACATAATGATCAAGCCAAATGCATACGGATCTTTTACGAGTAACGCTAACTCGGAACTGGTCGCGGATTCACCAAGCAAATGATGCACAGCTCTCGCTCCGAGACCTGTCGGGCTAAATAGAAAAGCAAAGCCAATGGCGAAAGCCACATGGGGAATAGCCAGCATAGGTGAAAGGGTCAGTTCGATCTTTCTCCAAAATCGGTTTCTCCACGAAGCTTGGAGAATACAAAAGGTAAGAAAGCATGCGATGTAGCTGCTCGCAATCGCAGAACCAAGACTCAAACCAATAGAGTGCCAAGCGCCTTCCCATTGGAATACTTGGCTAAAACCGTTGAGAGAGGGCTCCATCAACCCTAAGGGCGGGATATAACTGAGTGACGAAGCCACTACTCCCGCTACCCCAGGAATTGTTGGGATAATGCATACCACTATAACGACAAAATATAGAGCACGTAGCATCGAGCTTAGTTACCGTATCGTTTTAGCCACTCTTTCTCGAGTGCGTTTTGCCAGCTTGGGTGTGGTTCATCAATCGATTTAAATTGCTGAGTATTCTTAGCGCTACCTGTTAGGTACTTGCTGCTCAATACTGAAGGGTCACCCCAAACATTGAGGTCACCTTTGCGCGATTGTGCTTCTGGGCTTAACAAGAAGTTGATGGTCACTTGTGCGCCTGCGGTAGCATTGGCATTCCAAGGGATCGCAAGGAAGTGGATATTAGATAAAGCACCGTTTTCCAACGCATAAGCTTTGGTTGTTTCTGCTAAACGACCACTTGATTGCGCTGAATACACAGAGTTTGGATTGAATGTAATTGCGAGGTCGAGTTGTCCGTCATCCAAAAGCTGAATGCTCTCTGATGTGCCTGCAGGGAATTGTTTACCACCGCGCCATGCAACTTTGTGGAATTTATCTAAGTAAGCCCATAATGGTGCAGTGATCGCTTGGAAGTTCTCTTCTGAAACAGGCTTCGCGAGTTCAGGGCTGTTGTTGGTTAGCTCAATCAGTAAAGACTTAATAAAGCTAGTACCATGAAATTCTGGTGGGCGAGGGTAGCTTAAACGGTTAGGGAATGCCTGAGCGTAGCTCAACATCTCTGAAAACGATTGTGGCGGATTGTGCAGTGTTTCTTGGTCGTGAATGAACACCAATTGCCCAACGCCCCAAGGTGCTTCTAGCCCTTCCGTTGGTTCAGAAAAGTCGACATCAATGGGTAAAGACTTATCGACGTACTTCCAGTTAGGAAGGGATTCTGTAAATGGCCCAAACAACAGTTTGTTGTCTTTCATTGAACGGAAGTTCTCACCGTTGATCCAAACGATATCGACACTGCCTTCGCTATTCTTACCTGCGGCTTTCTCCGCAAGTAGGCGAGTTGCTGTTTCAGCGATATCTGTGACTTTTACATGTTTTAACGTTACGCCATAGTCACTTTGTAACTTCTTGCCTGCCCATTGTAGGTAACGGTTGATCTCTTGGCTTCCGCCCCAAGCGTGAAAGTAGACAGTTTGTCCTTCTGCCTGCTGTTCTATTTTATTCCAGCTATCGGTGGATGTTGCTTCATCAGCATAAATGGTTGCGCTGTAGGCAACGGTTGCCATGATTCCTAACGTACTTACTATCTTGTTCATAAACTTTTCCATTTGGTAGTGAACGGGCAAGAGCATTGTGTTTTCGAACTCCCTTGGCCATGTCGACCTTTCGTGGCTAACGAAAGATCAACACGGCATAATAGTTATTCTATCTGTTTCTCAAATAAATTCTAATTCAACAGTAAATTCAATCAATTACTTGAGAAGACCTAGGGAGTTCTCAGTTGAGTTTTGTTCAATGTGTAGTTATCTATGAAACTCAACAGACTCTGGGCTTTTGCCATCCTAGCAACAGACCGTTGAAGCGGTGAATTAATTACACCTAAATGAGGTTTTTTTGTTATTTATTGGAGCTTGGCACGAAAAGCGGGTGTGAAGAGTGGTTTTGAGTAGATTGAACTTTGAAGCGGACAATAAAAAAGGAGCCATGGAGGCTCCTTTTCGGTATTTGATGTCGATGACAGATTAGTTTACCCAGTCACGAATTGTGTACGTTAGCGTGTGTACATCGTTTTTAAGTACTAGCGTATCTTTTGTTAGGGTTACGTCGCTCCACTCACTTAGAGTAGCAGAAACTGATTGCTCGATGTCCATCGCTGAGCCGTGACACATTTTCATAGTCATGCCCATTTGCTTAATGCGGAATTGACCGTCTTTCAGCTCGCCTTGGCCAAAGAAGTTGTTACAACCAGCTACGCCGTTTGCAGTCATCTTTTCACCGATTTCTAGGCGAGGTGTCGCTTGGTGTTCGCTTTTCTCAATGTCCTTGCCATCAATTTGCGCAAGTTCCCAATTATGGTGCTGTAGATCGGTTGGTGTTACTTGCATCGCGTTATCACCTGTTGTTGTGCATGCTGCTAGCATCATAGGTAAAGCGGCTACTGCTAGTAATTTTTTTGAACTAAACTTCATATTATAAGGCTCCAAAGGAAAAAACGAAGTTACCGAAAATCTGTAACTTGATGGTTTAAAAGTATAGTTTACAAAACACTATATGTGTCAGTATAAGGTCATAGTTTAGTATGGATTTCGTAGGCGTGGCGACAACTTAATCGCTTATTTTTGAGATAGTAAGCGTAATTTTGAATGTGTAAGGAGGCATGGTGGAGCAGTTAGAGTTTTTCCAAGTTCCAAGCCCTTGCGTTGGGGTTTGCTCAAGTGATGACAAAGGCTATTGCAATGGTTGTATGCGCAAAAGAGAAGAGCGCTTTAATTGGATGTCGATGACTCCCGCAGAGCAATTGCACGTGATAAAGCTGTGTCGTCAGCGCTATAGACGAAAAATAATGAAGCAAAAAAACTTGGTTGGTAAACAGGTCGACGAAGAGGGAAATACAAGTCCCCAAAGAGATCTTTTTGGCTAAAGAGGATGTATTAAGATTTTATTTAACTCCGAAGTAACTATTACTTTACATAATGGTTGGGGTGTAATATTAAGATAGGTACCTTTGTACCAGAGGAGTGGTGTCGGTATGAATAAAAAGAACGTAAAACTCAAAACAGAGCCCGTCAAAGCACTGGACCGAAAACCGATTGGGGCGAAAGATGACCCTGAAGAGAGCCCACGAGATTGGCACTCGATGTCAGAAGAAGAGCGAATGGAAATCCTTTCTCACCTTTCAGACATGCCTTTTCAATAACACCACGGGTTCTTCAGAGCCTTGCTTTAATGGCACTTTCTCAGACAAACATATGATTTGCTTTCGTCACACCCCGATGGTAAGTGCAAAATGTATCATCGGCCTCGGTGGTTTTACTGTGGATCTTAATGTTTGTGATAACTTCTACAGCCCCTGCATCGTAGCAAGCTTGTTCTGCTTTTTTTACGATATCGAGTAATTGGTTAAGTTCACCTTTCATCGTGGTTTCCATCGCACCGACTTGGAAAGGCACATCGGCAGCTTTCACAACTTCAATAGCTTTATCAACCACTTCGAAGTTGTTGCCTTCTTTAACGCGAGGGATCACTTGGAAGGCAACCATCACTTCTTTTTCTCTTTTTAACTCAGACACTTTCTGCTTACTCAATGATTGGAAGTGGTTGCAGATGATAGGTTAATGCGGAGATTAATTCTACAGCAGCAAAGCTGGTGGGTTTTTCTTGGTTTTATTTACTACCCCAATGATCGCTAACCCAGCCACCAATGTGTTCGTCAAAATGATTACCACTGAATCTTTGGTTGCGTTCAACCGACGTATCACAATCTTCTTTGTTATCGATTAGGGTTTGAATGTAGTTTGCCATCGGGTCATTGGAACGTTGACGATCTCGGCGAGTTGCCACTTCCTTTATCAGTTGTAATCGATATGTAGAGCTAGCACGTTTCATTTCAATGACCTCCTGGTTTTAGACACTAATAGAAAAATCTAGTTGCCAGATATAGGGGCGTCAACGTGTTCAGAAAGTATTTTTTTTGAGCGACCAAGAATCAATACCTTGCCTTCGTAATTCATAAAAATGTCATCTAACGAGCAGCATTATTGTCATATTTAGGTCTAGGAAGCGGCTATTTGAAGCGCAAAAAAGCCCAGAAAATTCTGGGCTGAATTTAATTGAAATGACAGCCTCTAAGTTTGAGCACTGAGGTTGACTCGTTGCTATCGCTCTACTTTGATCTCGTTGGCTTAGCGCTGTTGGATCTAGAGCTATTCGGTTTGCTCTTAAACTGTTTGACGCTCTTCTTTTTCGCCGTTCTGCGGTTTGCCATTTTGTCTTTCGGTGGGCGCTTACGAGCCGTTGATTCTGATGCTGGTTTGTCTGTGACTGGGAAGCCTTCCAATGACTGTAGCGGCAGTGTTTTGTTGGTTAAAGTGCGAATGGCAGTGAGGTAGTCAGTTTCACTGTGGCTGACCAGCGAGATTGCACAACCAGTACTTCCTGCTCTCGCCGTTCTTCCAACGCGGTGTACATAAGTCGCTGCATGAGGCGGTAACTCAAAGTTAATGACAATAGGTAGCTGATCAATATGGATGCCACGAGCCATAACATCGGTCGCGATAAGCACACGGGTATCACCATTTTTGAAGCTGTCTAACGCCTGCGCGCGCTCTTCTTGGCTCTTGTTACCATGTAATGCACTCACGCTGATTTTGGCTTTGTTTAACCGTTTGGTTAATGCGTCTGCATTGTCTTTCGCGCCCATAAACACCAATACTTGTGGCCATGGGTTCTGATTGAGCAGTGCGATTAATGCCTGAGCTTTACTGCCTTTGTTTACTAGATACAGTGTTTCTTCAATCGTTTCGACAACGCTGTTTTCTTGATGCGTTGTGATCTTCTCTGGGTTTGATAAAAGCGTTTCAGCCTGATTAATCAACTCTGGAGGAAGTGTCGCTGAGAATAACAGTGATTGGCGTTTAGTCGGCAGAGCTGCGGTGATCGCTTGAATATCTGGCCAAAAGCCCATGTCGATCAATCGGTCAGCTTCATCTAAAACCATTGATGTGCATTGAGTTAACTCCAACTCGCCACTTTTAATGAGTGCAAGCAGGCGCCCTGGTGTAACGATAGCGAGCTGAGGTGTGGTTGATAATTGCTGCTGTTGTTCATCTGTATTCACACCGCCCGTGAGCGTTACTGTTTTGATACACAGGGCGGTTGCGATCGGTTGTAAAGACTCAGTCACTTGAGATGCTAGCTCGCGCGTTGGAACGATGATCAGTGCTTGCAGTTTATTCGAATCTTGGTCGATGTTGTTTAGCAAAGGTAAGCCAAAAGCCAATGTTTTTCCGCTGCCTGTTTGCGCTAATGCAAGTACATCTTTTCCGGAAACAATCTTAGGAATGGCCGCTTGTTGTATCTCAGTCGGCTTATCGAATTGAGATGGGATAGCAGCAACGGTTTTTACTTTAAGGCTTAGGTTATCAAATGACATAAATGAACCAAGTATCGAAAGGGAGATGAAGTCTAACAGGGCTAGAAATGTTAGAGAATCAGTTTTGTTTGCTTCACGATAAACGTAATTATTATATGCGCTAACTTAGCACGCTAGCCATACTAGTTAATTAAGCGTTGAGCATATTGTAATGGTATCAATTGGACGTACAATGTCTGCCCTAAAAACCTTCACTGTATGAGAACAAAATGAGTTGGGATAGTATCTGGCTGTTCATTGTTATTGTCTTTTTTATTGCCATTATTCCAGGACCCAATGCCTTGCTTGTACTAAGCACTGCGTTGACTCAAAGGAAGTTGTTCGCATTTGTGAATGTGTTGGGCGTGTCATGTGGTTTCTTTTTCCACGCTTTTATCTCTGCAAATGGTATCAGCCTGTTATTGTCGAAAACGCCAATGGCATTTGAGGGGCTGAAGTGGGTGGGTGTGTTGTATCTTATCTGGTTAGGTTACAACCATTTTCGTGCGGCACTGCGTGCTCAAGAGGGCGTGCTTTCTGTCGTGAGTGCATCCGGGAGCAAACTCTATAGCCAGTTTTTTAAAGGGCTACTTACGAATCTGCTTAACCCGAAAATCGTCCTGTTTTATCTATCGATCTTCCCTCAATTTGTGACTACAGATGCAATTGTCTCCGACAGCCTGATTCTTGGCGGGATTCAGGCAATGGTTGTTTCAATGTGGTTCTTAGTTGTGATTTTAATGGCAGATACCTTCAAACGCTTGTTGGTTCAAAAGCGCACCTCGCAGATGATGAATATTGTATGTGGCGTGCTATTTGTTGGGTTCAGTATTCAGCTGGCTTTATTTCAGCTTTAGGTTTTATGATCTTTTATGAGGTATTGAGGCTGAGATGATACGACTCATATCTCACTTTTTAGTGAATCATAGGGAATCCGTGACTCTCTACACAAATGCCTAAAGCAATAACGCATAATGTCGATATAATAGTCAGTTATTAGTTTGGTGAATATCTAAGTTGAGTTACAAACTGGGGCGGAAGGCTATTCGGTTGTTCGATAGTTACGAATAGTTGAAATGAACGGCCAGTTTGCTACTGCGAATAAACAGAGACAGGGAGTCACAGATGAGTGAAAAGTCATTCATTCAGAAGCGCAAATATTACCGTTTGAAGTACCCACACAAGGCACGTCCGGTGATGCGAATTAAGGATGAGCTTTTTCATGTCAGTGAGGTTTCTGAAAAGGGTGTTCGCCTTATGATGCGTAATATCATCCCGGTATATCGTGGCTTCTCTATGGCAGGTACTTTGAGGCTGCACGGAAACAACAGTGTCACTATTAGTGGTGCCGTGTTACGCCAAGAAGGCGATGAAGTGATTGTTAAGTTATCACAAGGCCCAAGTTTTAAGGATATGGTGTCTGAGCAAAGGCACATTCGAAAGAAGTACCCAGTCTTTTTTGCAAGCCTGAGAGTCGCATAACGGCGTCTAGAGCTAGGTGGCTCAATCAATCGTTAATCATAAATAAACACTAAAAAGCCCTAGCACTTTCGCAAGTGCTAGGGCTTTATTCTATCGATAGGCCTGCTTTTGATAGCCAAGACTCTTGTTGCCAGATTTTTATAGATCTAGGCTTATGAGTAAAGCTAGGGCGCGTAGTTAGCTTTATAGCTCGTCTACTGTTGCCCAAACTGCCGCTAGCATGTCGTGACCAAACGCAACACTGCGCTCTGGAGACCAGCCGTAAAGTTCGTCAGCGTGGCTGATGTGATCTTTAAATGGCATCTCCACGGTGTAAGCCAAACACTTGAACTGCTCACCAATCCAGTTTGTGCCAACTGTCATGTTCGCTTTTCCTGGCTCGTCTTTATCGTAACCAAACTCATCTTGGAACTCTGGTGTAATCGTGAGTAGTGCTTGCTTGAAGTGATTCTCTAGTTTAGCAATGCGCTCGTTATATGAAGGCGTGCCTTCGCTACCTGCTACAAAGTTATATGGAATCGCTTCGTCGCCATGAATGTCTAGGCACAGGTCTACGCCCGTTTCTAGCATGCGCTCGCGAACAAGGAATACTTCTGGGCTACGTTCCATAGAAGGCGATTGCCATTCACGGTTCAGGTTAACGCCAATCGCATTAGTACGAAGGTGACCGCGGATACTGCCATCTGGGTTCATGTTAGGAACAACGCGGAATACTACGCTGTCTAGCAGAGAACGACCTACCGTGTCTGTTTCGTCAAGTAGGCGCTGAAGCAGGCCTTCAATCAACCATTCAGCCATTGTCTCGCCAGGGTGTTGACGACCAATAACCCAAATGTTTTTCTTCTCTTCACTTGGCTCACCAATGGTTAGCAAAGTGATGTCATTGTTGTCTAACGAGTGGCCCAGAGTTTCAAGCTTACAAGCCGGGTGCGTTTGCGCGCTGTGCAGAAGATCTTGGTGACGATCGTATGAGTACGGTGCGAAGTACGCGAAGTAAATTGAATCGTGCTCAGGAATGATATCGAAGCTTAGCGTGTCGCCATCGAACTGAGATGGAATACGGAACCACTCTTCGCGGTCGTACGATGCAACCACATCGTAATCTTTCCAGCCTTCAGGGTATGCAGACGTTGCCAGTTGACCGATTTCAAAGTGGTGTGCTTGTTGAGCATCGCTTTCTAAACGGAAGTGGAACCACTGAGAGATTTCAGTCTGGTTGTCTGCTGGGATAGTCAGTTGAATGTTTTGTGGTGAATCTGCTGAAACGACGTGAATGTTGCCGCTTTCGAAATTGCTGAAAATTTTCATTGTAGTTTTTATCTCGTAGTTGAGTTGCCGTAAGACTAGCACACTTTTTTTCGAGCAAACCACTAACTAAATCGTAATGAGATGTTATTTCAACTATCTCATTTTTAGTGGTCTATTTTTCAACAACCCACTTTCCAACTATCGGCGCTGGCAAGTGGTACACCCACGACAGGCAGAACGTGTGTGGCGATCTAACTTGCTACGTTGCACCTTGCAATAAGCGTTTTTTAGCACTCTTCGTCCAGAAAACCAATCATCAGGTTTCGCAAGAATCAGATAACCATTAAATCGCTTAACGAGTTCGATTCTGTTTTGCTCGATGAACTTGCTATCAAACCCAATTTCAAAGTAATCAAGCGCTTGTTCGATGGAGGTGAAGCTCGCTATTTTTTGCTGGAATTCTGTTTGGTTCATGGAGTGAAGAGTTTATGAAAAGAGTTAGCCGACATTGTATTAGATTTACAATTTACTTCTTTGATTTGGGAGCGAGTTTAGTGTCTTTATTGTTGGATTAATCAGTTATTGAAATCTAACGCGAGCCTTGTATTTGCATGGTAATTGGGTTGTTGGGGCGCTAATTTTTAAAAGTGACATCAAGCTCTCAGAAAGGTTCATTTTTTGTTCCTCAGGTTGCGATTGATGATCCAAATCAAACAGATCTACCCCTAAAGTACTATTCTGATCTCAATTGTAACCAATTGTTGAAGATGATTAAGAATTATGACAATAAAAAAACGTTATATCGCACTAATAGCGGCGGTTGGTATAGGCATTGGCTGGTTAACCTTAGGGGGAACTGCAGCCGTTATGCACTATACATCGAGCACTGAGTTTTGTGTTTCTTGCCACACGATGGAAGCACCTCACAAAGAATACCAAGGTTCAGTTCACTTCAGTAACGCAAAAGGCATTCGAGCTGAATGTGCCGATTGCCACATCCCAACGGATCCGATTGACTATGTGATCACCAAAGTAAGAGCGTCTAAAGACATCTACCACGAATTCATCTCAGGTAAGATCGACACACCTGAGAAATACGAAGCACATCGTGAAGAGATGGCTGAAACAGTATGGGCTCAATTCCGTGAGAATGACTCAGCGACGTGTCGCTCTTGTCACGAATTCGATGCAATGGAAGAGTTCGAGCAATCTCGTGATGCGGCGAAAATGCACGCTTACGGCCAAGAGAACAACCAAACGTGTATCGACTGTCACAAAGGCGTCGCGCACTTTGCTCCTGAAGCTCAGCTAGACAGCAAAGCGTTCGATACCCTGATTGCCTTTACCAAAAACACGCCAGCGGATGCGAAAGTGGTTTACCCAGTAACCGACATCGCAATGGGCGAATTCGGTAGCGTAAACCCAACGGCCGAACTTGAAGTGGTTAAAGCTGAAGGCGACAACCGTACGGTGACTCTGAATGCGTTCCAAATGAAAGGCGCAGAGCAAGTGCTTTACTTCGGAGAAGGTCAACGTGCAATCGTTGCGACACTGACAGACAAAGGTCAAGAAGCACTGACTACCGGTGAATACGAAGCCGATGCTTACGGTAACGAGTGGCGTTCTGTTGCGTTAACGGGTGACATTACTGATCCAGTTGTCGATAGCCTAGACCCAATCTGGTCTTACGCAGAAGAGTTGGACAATGTTTATTGTGCAACGTGTCACGCGAAGATTCCTTCAAACCACTTCACCGTGAATGCTTGGGGACCTGTTGCGAAAAGTATGGGCGACCGTACCGACATTTCTGAGCAAAACCTTGAGCTGCTGACTAAGTACTTCCAAAACCACGCGAAAGACGTTGTTGGTCACTAAAGAGAATTAGAAGGATAAAATTATGACTAATATGACCCGTCGTGGATTTATGAAAGGCACAGGTATCACTGCTGGTGCGTTGGCATTCACATCCTTGACGCCGATGAGCGCAATGGCTTCTGACAAGCGCGGTTCTGGTGTTCTAACATCAGGCCGTATGGGACCAATGCTGTGTGAAGTGAAAGATGGCAAGTTAGTGTCAACCACGAATGCACTGGCACAAACCGTTCCAAACAGCCTACAAACTACAGGCCCTGACCAAGTACACACTAAAGCGCGTGTTAAATACCCTATGGTTCGTAAAGGCTACTTGGCCAACCCATCGGCACCTGAAGGTATACGTGGTAGCGATGAGTTTGTTCGTATATCTTGGGATGAAGTGTACAAACTGATTCACCAACAACACTCACGTATTCGTAAAGAGCACGGAGCAGAATCGGTATTTGCAGGTTCTTACGGTTGGCGTTCAAGTGGTGTGTTACATAAAGCGCAAACACTTCTACAACGTTACATGAGCATGGCTGGTGGTTACTCTGGTCACTTAGGCGATTACTCAACAGGTGCTGCGCAGGTCATCATGCCGCACGTGGTCGGTTCGATTGAAGTATACGAGCAACAAACGACTTACCCGGTAATCCTTGAGCACAGTGATGTGGTGGTACTTTGGGGTCTAAACCCAATCAATACTTTGAAGATCGCTTGGAGCTCAACAGACTGTGCAGGTCTTGAATTCTTTCACCAGTTGAAGAAATCGGGCAAGACAGTGATCGCGATTGATCCAATGCGCTCCGAAACTATCGAGTTCTTTGGCGATAACGCTGAGTGGATTGCTCCGCACCCAATGACTGACGTAGCCATGATGATGGGTATTGCGCACACATTAGTGAAGCAGGGTAAACACGACAAAGAATTCTTGGGCAAATACACAACAGGTTATGACGTATTCGAAGCTTACCTAATGGGTAAAGAAGACGGCGTTGAAAAATCTGCTGAGTGGGCGTCTGAGATCTGTGGTGTGCCAGTGAAGCAGCTTGAACTACTTGCTGATATCTTCAGTAAGAACCGTACTATGCTGATGTCTGGCTGGGGTATGCAGCGTCAACAATACGGTGAACAACGCCACTGGATGTTGGTTACGCTAGCGACAATGCTAGGTCAAGTTGGTTTACCTGGTGGTGGTTTCGGTCTTTCTTACCACTACTCAAACGGTGGTAACCCTGCTCGTGATGCTGGTGTACTTCCTGCTATTTCAGCGTCGCTTGGCGGTGGTTCATCGGCGGGTAACGACTGGGCAGTTTCAGGATCTGTGAATGCATTCCCTGTCGCGCGTATTGTTGAAGCGCTAGAAAATCCGGGTTCAAGCTACCATCACAATGGCCACAACCTAACGTTCCCAGAGATCAAAATGATCTGGTGGGCAGGCGGTGCAAACTTTACTCACCACCAAGATACCAACCGCTTGATCAAAGCGTGGCAAAAACCTGAGCTGATTGTTATCTCAGAACCTTACTGGACAGCAGCAGCTAAACACGCGGATATTGTGTTGCCAATTACTACATCGTTTGAACGTAATGATATGACGATGACAGGTGACTACAGTAACCAGCACCTAGTGCCAATGAAGAAAGTCGTTGAGCCTCAAGGTGAAGCGCGTAATGACTTCGATGTGTTTTCGGACATGTCTGAGTTGCTTGCTCCGGGCGGCCGTGATGTGTACACCGAAGGCAAGACCGAAATGGAATGGCTATACGGTTTCTACAAAACAGCACAGCAAGGCGGTCGTGGTCAGCGCATCGTAATGCCTAACTTCAGCAAGTTCTGGGATGATAACCAACTCATTGAGATGAAGTGGAACGAGAAGAACGCACAGTTTGTTCGTTACGCTGACTTCCGAGAGAATCCAATCATGAATCCACTAGGTACACCAAGTGGTAAGATTGAAATATTCTCGAAAACGATTGAAGGTTACAAGCTTGATGATTGTCCTCCACATCCAACTTGGATGGAGCCAACAGAGTACACCGGCAATGCTAAAGATGGCGAACTGCAATTGATGACAGCGCACGCGGCGCACCGTCTACATAGTCAGTTCAACTACGCGAAGATTCGTGAAGAGTACGCTATCGCAGACCGCGAGCCGATTTCAATCCACCCTGAAGACGCAAAAGCGCGTGGCATTAAAACAGGTGATTTGGTTCGTGCACACAATGGTCGTGGCCAAGTATTGGTTGGTGCATTAGTGACTGATGGCATCAAACAAGGCTCTGTATGTATCCATGAAGGCGGTTGGCCAGATTTAGATAAAGATACAGGCCTATGTAAAAACGGCGGCTGTAACGTACTTACGTTGGATATTCCGACCTCTCGTTTGGCAAATGGTTGTGCTGCAAACTCTGCGCTTGTGAAGATTGAAAAATATACAGGTCCAGTTTTAGAACTGACGGCATTTGATCCACCTAAAAACGGCTAATCTTTAACGAGAAATAGCTAACCGAACGAAGCCAGCCTAATCGCTGGCTTTTTTTGATCCTTTTCTTGCGATGAAGACTATTACTCAATGTCGGCTAGACAATCCATAATAATCAATGACATCTAAGCGAGAAATAAGATCATGAATCGAATCAATCCAAAGAAACTACTTCGCAGTAAATGGACGGCCGTTAGCCCTGTAAAGAAAGAAAAGCACTTTATGGTCACAGAAGTAGAATTTGATGAAGGGGAGGTCGTGCGCTGCATGATAGAGGCGGTAATGACCAAACGAGAAGAAGACATCAATTGGCGTGAGCTTACTGATAATCAAAATTGGCTCCCAGGCTGGAAGTAGGGCTAGAAGCCTGTTTGATTAGAATCTGTTGTTAATGGCTAACTAGCGTTTATCGGATGCTCGACGCTCGCTTTTGCCAGTATTTGAGCCCCTCTAACACACCCTCAGCGTGCGTTGCTGTGCTGGTGTACACATTGTCTCTGTCTGATAGGTGCGCCACTTCTGGATAATGGTTAGCAACCAATATCGAATTTACACCCTCTATCGTTAGCATGGATGTGTCGTTTGCAGAGTCGCCCGCGACACACACTTCTTCTACGCTCAAACCATGCTGCTTGAGCAGGTGATGAATCGCAGTAGCCTTATTGACGCCCTTTGGTGTGATGTCCAAATACCAGTCGTGGGAGTAGGTGAGGTGTACATCTAACCCGTGCGACTCCAAGCTTGATTCAATCAACTCATGTTGAGGTTCAGACAGCTTCCCTTCAAAAGTAATCTTGTAATCTCCTTGATGATTTTCAAAGCGTTCGCCCATAAAGTCGAGTGGTGCGAGTGCTGTCTCTACTTTGGATTTGTTCCACGACGCTTCTAATTGATTGTGCCAAACATGATCGGGTTTTTGGGAGTGAACGTGATGAATTCTAGTGCCAACATCGCTGATAATGCTGTGTGGTTTAGGGTAGTTATCAGACGCCAACCCAACTCGAATTGACGGCAGAGTTCTTCCTGTCGCAATGATAAAACGGATATCAGGTTGCTCGGTTAGGTAGTCAAATAACTGATTAACGCCATGAGAAGATCCTCCATCCAGCGTCCCGTCAAAGTCACACACCAGCATTTTTATCATTCGAATTCCTTGTCTTTTTCTCTCATTCATCGCGGGAAAATGTCTATTTCTTTTATAAAGAATGGCTCAGCAGTGAGCACTCTACAAGTTGTCTTGTGGCTTAGATAATCGATATTGAACAGTTTGCAGCAAGTATCACAGTTGGTGTGATGTTTTGAAATTCTGGGTTGAAAAACTCGATTTTGTCTCGTTGGTTTTAGCCGATTCCCCTTTGGTTTTTAGGCTAAATACGAGTGGTGTATTTGATCTTTACAACAGGTTGGATGCTTGCATCTAAAACGTCATTAAATCTTAATAAATAGTTTGTATTCGAATTATTTGTACACGAACTATTTGGTCCTATTCTTGGTCTGTTTCGCGTATTAATTGCTCAAATGTAAAATAAATATTCAATAATCTATCAGTAAGCAATACATAATGTTGCAAGCGGTCTTGTTGTTTTAATATCTTTTGTTTTCAGTGTGTTGGGTGTTTGCAGCTTTGTTTTTAATCATTAATTTCTCTAGGGGATTGGTGGTTTTGTGGGTGAGTTACAGTACGAGCCCCCTTGATTTACATTGATTATTTACTTAGAGTGCTAATCGTTTTTTGAGTTTAAATAAGTAATTATTTAAATTTAAATAACCGTTTTTAAGTTTAAATAACAGTTTTTAAGCTTAAGTAACTATAAGTTTAGATAACTAAGAAAGGATTAGACTACATGGATCCCATACTGGAAGTTAAGGGACTGTACAAGGTGTTTGGTGAAGACACCGACCGCGCTTTTACGATGATTAATCAAGGTGCGGACAAAGACAAAGTTTTCGAAGAAACAGGTCTAACGATCGGCGTTAACGATGTTTCTCTTAGTATTCAAGAAGGCGAGATTTTCGTCATAATGGGACTGTCAGGATCTGGCAAATCAACCCTAGTACGCCTTCTTAACCGCTTGATCGAACCTACCAAAGGCAATGTGCTTCTTCGAGGCAAAGACATTGCCCACATCTCAGAAGATGAACTCCGCGAAGTTCGCCGCAACAACATCTCGATGGTTTTCCAAAATTTCGCTTTGATGCCGCATATGACGGTTATAGAGAATGCTGCGTTTGGTCTAGAGCTTGCGGGTATTGAAGTTGAACAACGAAAGCAGTCAGCACTTGAAGCGCTAGAACGTGTAGGTCTTGGCGCATATTCAGAATCTTACCCAGATGAACTATCTGGTGGTATGAAGCAGCGTGTTGGTTTGGCTCGTGCACTAGCATGTGACCCAGATATTTTGTTGATGGATGAAGCGTTCTCGGCGCTCGATCCTTTGATTCGTACAGAAATGCAAGATGAGCTTATTCGCCTTCAAAATGACGATAAACGAACCATTGTTTTTATCTCGCATGATTTGGATGAAGCGATGCGTATCGGTGACCGAATAGCGATTATGCAAAATGGCGAAGTGGTTCAAGTAGGTACTCCAGACGATATTCTTAATAAGCCAGCCAACGATTATGTCGAAGCTTTCTTCCGCGGTGTGAACGTGGCAAGCGTGCTTACTGTGAAAGACATTGCGCGTAAGAAGCCAGCCGCGGTATTTAAAAAGTCAGAACACGATGGCCCGGCGTCCGCTCTGCAAATTTTAATGGATAACGACCGCGAATACGGAATCGTAGTTGAGAAGAGCAGCCGTTACTCTGGCATTGTCTCTATTGACTCGCTTCGTAAAGCTCACAAAGAGAACAAATCACTCGTCAGCGCGCAGCTCGATGATGGATTAACGCTGAACCCTGATTTACCAATCAATGATGTGCTTGGCCTAGTTGGTGGTGTGCCTTACTCAGTGCCTGTTGTGGATGAGCAAGGTAATTACTTTGGCGTGGTAACTAAGTCACGACTGTTACAAACATTGGATAAGGGGTAGATCATGTCGTCTGAACAAACAAATAATGACCCATGGTCTCAATCGGCTCCTGCAGCTCAACCTGCAAGTGATCCTTGGGGTCAAGCAGCTGATACCTCACCATCAGCAGATTGGTTAAGCAGCGAAACAGTTGAAGCGACACCTTTTGATCCACTGAACCCTTTTGCAGAGGCAGTTTTGCCTGTCGACACTTGGGTAGAGTCTGGACTGAATTGGTTAGTTGAGCACGGACGCCCATTATTTCAAGCGATCCGTGTGCCTATCGATTTTATTCTAAGTTCATTTGAAACGGCGTTGGTGTCTACGCCAGCCCCATTCATGTTGATCATTCTGTTTTTAGTCGCATGGCAGTTTTCAAACTTGAAGCTTGGCGTTGCAACGGCCGTATCTTTGACTTTCATTGGCCTGATTGGTGCTTGGTCTGAAGCAATGACCACACTGTCACTGGTCATGACATCCGTATTCTTTTGTCTATTGATTGGCTTACCCATGGGTATATGGCTCGCCCGAAGTAACACGGCAGCCAAATTCGTGCGCCCAATTTTGGATGCTATGCAAACCACACCAGCCTTCGTTTATTTAGTACCGATCGTAATGTTGTTTGGTATCGGTAACGTTCCGGGTGTAGTAGTGACCATCATATTCGCACTTCCTCCTGTTGTGCGTTTGACCATCTTGGGTATTCAGCAAGTACCGGAAGAATTGATCGAAGCGTGTCACTCATTCGGTGCAAGCAAAAAGCAGATGCTTTACCGAATTCAACTACCACTTGCATTGCCAACTATCATGGCGGGCGTGAACCAAACACTGATGTTGTCGCTATCTATGGTGGTTATCGCATCAATGATTGCGGTAGGCGGTTTAGGTCAAATGGTACTGAGAGGTATTGGCCGTTTAGATATGGGACTGGCCGCTGTTGGTGGCTTAGGTATCGTTATCTTAGCCATCTTATTAGACCGCATCACCCAAGTACTGGGTGTCAACGCTGGTAATACAAAATTACGCTGGTATCGCATGGGACCTGTTTCCCTTGTACTGAATGTACTTAATCGCGGTAACAAATCAGAACTTCAATTAAGGAAAAACACCAATGAATAATTCATGGAAGAGTAAACTCGCAGTAAGCATCGTTTCTACATTAGCGGTATCGACTAACGTGTGGGCAGCAAGCCTACCGGGTGAGGGCGTATCAGTTCAGCCTGTTCAATCGTCTGTAGCGGAAGAGACGTTCCAAACATTGATCGTTAACCGTGCTCTAGAAGAACTGGGTTATGACGTGAAATCAACTCAAGAAGTGGATTACAACGTAGGTTACACTTCAATTGCAAAGGGTGATGCAACGTTCCTAACAGTAGGTTGGTTCCCGCTTCATGCTGACAAATACACAATGGCTGGTGGTGATGAGAAATTCTACCGTGAAGGCCAATATGTAAGCGGCGCTGCTCAAGGTTACCTAATTGATAAGAAAACGGCTGAAAAGTACAACATCACTAACATTGGTCAATTAACCGATCCAAAAATCGCGAAGCTGTTTGATGCGGACGGTGATGGTAAAGCAGATCTAACAGGCTGTAACCCAGGTTGGGGGTGTGAGATGGTGATTGAACATCAACTTTCAGCGTTCAAACTGGACGATACGGTGACTCACAACCAAGGTAACTACGCTGCAATCATCGCAGACACGATTTCTCGTTACCAAAAGGGTGAATCAATCCTTTACTACACATGGACACCTTACTGGGTAAGTGGCGTACTGGTGCCTAACGAAGATGTGGTTTGGTTAGAAGTACCTTTCTCAGCACTTCCTGGCGAACGTTCGAACGTGGATACGACGTTATCTAACGGTAAAAACTACGGCTTCGAAATGAACTCAATGCGCATCATTGCGAACAAAGAGTTTGCTAAGAACAACCCATCAGCAGCGAAGCTTTTCGAAATCATCAAACTTAATATCAATGATGTAAGTGCTCAGAACATGATGATGAGTAAAGGTAAGAACAGCTCTGCGGATATCGAAGCGCACGTAAACGGTTGGATCAAAGCGAACCAAAGCACGTTCGATGGTTGGATTACAGAAGCGAAGAAAGCTGCACTGTAACTTAGACTTGGATTTGTTCTGTCTTACCAGACATTTTGATTTGAAATGATGAGCGTGTTGAGTGATTGTGTAGAGTCACTCAATCACCTTCAAATCAAGTGAAATGGCGACAAGAGTGAACATTAAAAAGCCAGCAGTCCATTTGGATTGCTGGCTTTTTGTTTTCTGTTTCTATTTTGAGGTTTGAGCTTCTAGCCTTTAATTACAGCTCTAGCGTTCACCTTGAACTTCGAAGTCATCGCTGACAAGACGAGCTTTACCATCTTCTTGTACTGCCCAGTGTTCACGGTGTACAACACCAAATGCTTTGTTCATTGTCCAACTAGCGGTAAGGATGTATCCGCCTTCTGGGTGTTCTTCCCATTTCACGTCAGTGTAATCAACGTCTTTGAAGCCTTGGTCTATGATACCTTGCCAGAATGCTTGAATCGCTTCACGACCTTCAAAAGTACCAAATGGACGAGCTTCCATTACGCAGTTCTCTGTATATTGGTCCGCACAACCTTTCGCGTCTTGGCTGTTGAATGCTTTTTGCCATGCGTTAATGCCTTGCTTACACGCTTCTAATACTTGATTGTTTGACATTGTTTTCTCCATAACAGTCTTCTTTGAAACACTGTGTTTTTGATTGGGTTATCTCGATAAGTTGAATACAGTTTAGCTTTGGTAATTAACTTGAAAAACAGAGATAATAGAAAATACCGTTTGTAAAAAGAGAACAATAAAATGAGTAAGCTAAAGCAGATGTCGATTTTCGCTCATATCGTAGAGCAGGGTTCAGTCTCGGCTGCGGCTGAAAAACTAGAATTGTCTAAATCTGTCGTCAGTCAACATCTCAAAATTCTAGAACAAGAGTTAGGCGCCTCTCTCCTTAAACGCACAACACGAAGACAAACTCTGACAAGCATGGGTGAGCGCTTTTATTTGAGTTGCAAAGACATCAACGTGATTGCTGAATCGGCTTGGGATATGGCAAAAGCCGAGCTAGAAGAGCCACAAGGCCGGATTCGTATCACGGCACCGAATGCGTTGATGGATTTATTGGTAGCGCCTGTTATTGCCGATCTGATGAAACAATATCCGAAGTTAAAGCCAGAACTGATAAGCGACGATCAGCATTTAGACTTCATGGAGCACGATATTGATCTTGCGGTACGAGTGGGCAGTTCTCGTGACAGTAACCTCAAACAGAAACGCTTGGGTGAATTTAAAGACGTGTTGTGTGGTGTTGAAAGCATGCGAGAGCGTGAACTTGAATCAATTCCTTATATTGCTAACTCATGGCAAGGAAAACAGGTGACTCATCATTTTGGCTCTCAATGTGAGCAAGACTTCGTTTACCAACAACAAGCCAGTTGTACCACTAATTCATTCCATAGTTGCCTTGCCTTAATCAAATCAGGCGTTGGCATTGGTGTGATCCCAGATTTCTACCTCTCTCAGTCATCCAATGATGTTGTCGACATAATGCCAAGCTTTCAACTACCGACTAACACGGTTTATGCGCTAAATCCATTTGCTTCTAATACGCCTATCGCCATCAAGCTGTGTATTCAAGCATTAGAAGAGAAGCTCAAGCAAAGCTTAATTTGATGCCGACCAGTTGCTATCGGTGCAATTACTAACATAGAAGATGACAAACCGGTCATCTTCTATCTTCCTACCTCTCATTTCTACCAGATTGCGTTCGTTTAATAGTGTGGACATTGGCAAAAAATCCAATCCTTACTTATATTTACCTAGAGTGTCTAGTTGCTTATTAACATCAAAGGGGACGTCATTGCCAGAGCGCTTTACCAAGTCGTGCCACGAATGCGGGCTGGTTAGTCATTTTGAAGAACTGTCTGCGGGCAGTGAAGCTTCTTGCCCGAGATGTTCTCACACCTTATCGAGCCTCGGCCATCATAAAGAGCAGGGTGTGATGGCTTATGCGTCGGCTAGCCTTATTGCTTTAATCATGAGCCTGACATTTCCGTATATGTCGTTCAGCGTTCAAGGAATTAGCCAGCAAATCACCCTGTATCAAGCTGTTGATATGATGAATCGAATGGATAACAGCCTGATTGCTATATTACTTTTTCTGGCTGTGATTCTTTTGCCTGCCTATTTTTTGGTGCTTTCTCTCTGGTTTAATCTGCTCGTAGACAGAAAGAAGCACATTCATTATGCGGATAACCGATTCACCTTTTTGGCGTTGAAGTCATTAAGTTGGGCAAAGCCTTGGTTGATGGTCGATGTGTTTTTGATCGGCGTATTGGTCAGCTTAATCAAGATCGCAGCATTAGCCGATGTATCGATGGGGATATCATTCTGGGCGTTTTGTATCTATGCCATGCTGGTGGTTAAGACCATCTCTTTAGTCGATTTTGATTGGTTATGGGATCGCTTGGTACCAACCAAAGCCCCGCAAGAACCAATGATCGGGAGCATATTTCAAAATAAGCAGCATCTTTCTTGTCATATCTGTGGGCAAGTCCACCATTACAGCGACAGCCTCCACCGTTGTACCCGTTGCCACACTCACTTACATCACTTTGAGCCAGTCAAAAACTTACAAATCGCGTGGGCGCTGTTGTTCACCTCTGTCGTTTTCTATATTCCAGCAAACCTATATCCAATGATGTATACGTCTGCGTTCGGAACCAGTGAAGGTTCCACCATCATGGAAGGGGTGATCTTGCTTTGGAATATGGGTTCATACCCTGTGGCACTCATCATTCTTATCGCGAGCGTGTTTATCCCTATGGCGAAGATGGTCGCCTTGGCATATCTGTATTGGAACGCCAAAAGGGTGCATGGGCTGACCGAGCAAAAGGCAAATCGTTATCTTAAAGTTTATCGCGTGACTGAGTTCATTGGACGTTGGTCGATGATAGACATTTTCGTTGTCGCAATATTGGTGGCATTGGTTCAATTGGATGGCGTTATGGCGATTTACCCGGGGCCTGCGGCGCTGTCGTTTGCAGCTGTCGTGATATTTACGATGTTGTCAGCGATGATTTTCGATTCTCGAATTATATGGAAGTAATCTCCTCAAAGAGGTGTGAAACACATGGAAAAGCAAAGTACTTCGGATGCGAAGGTATCAAAAAAAAGTGAGTTGTCGCCCGTTTGGATTGTTCCAATCATTGCGGTTTTGGTGGGGTGTTGGATGCTGTTTCAATACTTCAATAATCGCGGGCCAGAGATCACTCTGATCTTACCGGATGCGTCTGGTATTGAAGCGGGAAAAACGGCGATAAAATCTAAGAATGTGCATGTAGGTACGATTACCGACGTCGTTCTGAGTGAGGACTATGAATACATCATTGCAAAAGCTCAAATAGACAAGAAAGCTTCACGTATGATCAATGCTGAAACCCAGTTTTGGGTAGTGGAACCGCATGTTGGTACTGACGGCATTAGCGGTCTTGAGACTATTTTGTCGGGCTCTTACATTGAGCTCAAACCGGGTAAATCGAGTGAAGCCCAATTGAGGTTTGATGTGTTGGATACACCTCCAGTAGCGGGACCAGACACCAAGGGTATCAGGGTTGTAGTTTCCCACAATAAAGCGAATCAACTCTCAGTTGGTGAACCGGTGTTGCACCATGGTTTCGTGGTAGGGAGAGTTGAGAAAACCAGCTTCGACTATCAAAAGAAAGAGGGTAAATATCAGCTGTTCATCTTTGCTCCCTATGATGGGTTAATTTTCGAAAAAACACAGTTTTGGCTCTCTTCTGGCATTGATGTCAGATTTGGTGCTAATGGCTTAGATGTCAACTTTGCCTCGATTGAGAGTATTCTGACTGGCGGCGTAAGTTTCGATGTGGCCGAGAGCATTAAACCGGGCGCCCAAATCAAAGAGAACCTAAAAGAGTACACGCTGTATGACAATTACGACGCCGTATTGCAGGGCAAATACACGACCTCGCTTGATTATGTGTTGTTGTTTGAAGAGTCGGTTCGTGGCTTGAGAAAAGGCGCACCTGTGGAATATCGTGGTGTGCGAATAGGTACGGTCGATACGGTGCCGTTGCAGATACGTATGGACAAAGATGGCAAGGTTTCGAACCGTATTCCTATCCTTATTAAACTCGAAATTGAGCGAGTTTCTGAAGTCTTCAGGCAAGTGAATGCAAAAACCTTTGCTGAACGGGTCAAATTGCAGATGGGAGAGGGGCTAAGAGCGACCTTAAAAACAGGTAACCTTCTCACCGGGGCACTGTTTGTCGATATTAACTTTTATGAAGACGAAGAGCCTTATGAACCAAGAGAATTTGATGGTTATCAAGTATTCCCTGTCGTCGCTGGTGGCTTAACGGAAATTCAAAAACAGATCACCGACTTCCTTGATAAGATCAATGAGCTTCCACTGGATGCCACTATCGCTAACCTAAATGGTTCACTGGCTTCGTTAGACAGTACCTTGAAGAGTATGGATGAACTGCTTGATAGCGAGGGCGCGAAAGCCTTGCCACAAGATATCAGTGAAACCATGAAGCAGCTTGAGGTGACGTTAGATAGCTATGATGAAGACTCAGATGCTTATAAACAGCTCATTAGTGCGTCTGAAGAGTTAGAGCATGTGCTGAAAGAACTCCGCCCGTTGATCAAAGTATTAAACGACAAACCCAATGCGTTGGTGTTTGGTAGCGATGTAGAAGAAGACCCGATTCCAGTTAAGGGAGTGGAATAATGAGAAAACTATTTATATCACTGATTGTATCGTTCGGGCTTTTTGGGTGCTCTTCTCCCACTGATGGCACTCATGCTTATCTTCTACCAGAAAGTACGCTAGATAAGCCCATATTCAAGGTAAAAACTCGAGTCGACTTACCTGATTATCTCGACACCATCGGCATTGCGTATCGCAAGTCTGAAAATGAACTGGTTTCTGCGCGTAAACATGTTTGGGCTGAGAATCTAGAAGGGTTACTTGAAGAGCGTATTGACTCTTCCGATGCATCAGGGGAGTCGGATAAAGAGTTGATTATTACTTTCGAGCAGTTCAATGGTTCTTACACTGGCAATGCAGAAGTAAAAGGAACTTGGGTCTTGAGCGAGCAAGACGTGGAATTAGCACGAGCGGAATTTGAATCTAATACGCCATTAAAAGAGTCGGGGTATGAGTCGCTTGTCGAAGCTTTAGGGGAGGGGCTGGATGAGGTGCTTGCAGATATTCAGTCGCAATTGCCGTGATTATCAGAAGGTAATATCTAGGACGTTGCCGATATTAACTTGAGAACCTCGAATCAAATTAATGAGAATATGAGAAAGCCATCGTTGATACAGTGGCTTTCTTATAATTTACGCTTGTTGAAAATTATCCATACTTATTAATAAATGCAATAACATGCTTATTGCTAAGTAGCTCTATTTTATCGATCGTTAGAATACAGTATGCGTATGATTTATTTTTAAACCTAATGTTAGAGGCTTCTTCTGTTGGCTCTGAGAATTTATAGATTTCAAATCCGAGTGTTTTCATTAGATCCAATGCATTTGGGTTTTTGACCATCATAGAGAATTTCTTGATCTTCGTATTTCTTGCAAGAAGCTTCATATCGGAAATCAGGTTCGCAATAGACTGTTCGCGCTTCTCAGAGTGACCGCTAACCACAATGTAATTTAAGTTATGATTAGAATCCAAAGAGCAGGCTTGCTTAAGATGTAGACGCTTATTTTTATATTGCTCGAATACCTCTTCGTTGAAGAAAAAGCCTAAGCTATGACTAACAATATCGCCATTAACGTCGACCAATTTTCTTCCATGGGCCTTTTTTTCACTGTAATAGAGAAACAGATCGATAGTCTCAAGAGGTGAAGAGTCCACCTTTGTATATTGCGAAATCAGCTTTATTCTATCTATTACTGTTTTGTCATTCTGATCTGTCATCAATGGCATGATCTTACAGTTGCAGCCTTCTTCAATATCCCCTTTAGTGATAGATGATATTCGGCTTTGAAATGAAAAAAACCGTTCAGTCAGGAAACCTTCAAGTAGTGCAGTGTCTTCGTTATCTTCGGAATCAAAGGACTTCAACGTTGTATACAAGTCTAGACCAAGGCAGTCCAATAGCTTTAGGGCTTTGTAGTTACTTGGCTTTACTTTGCTATTTTCCCATCGATTTATCGTTACGACATCTACAGAGCTGAATTCATCATCTAAGTGATTGATGTATGCTGCAAAATCCTTTTGCGTTAACTTCAATTTCTTACGCGCTTCGCGAAGTAATTTCGGAAATTTCATCATGGTAGAGTATTCATCTTTGATTAGTGACATTACGTTCCGATTCGTCAGATAGTCTATTTTATCAATTGTTAATATACAGTAGCTATAATGTTTATCTTTGAATGTGATATTACATTTTTTAGCAGAAGGCTCTGAAAATTTAAATACTTCAAACCCTAGTCCCTTCAAGAGTTTCATCATGTTGGGATCTTTTACTAAAACAGAATACTTTTTAATATTTTTATTCTGAGAAAGTAACTGTATATCTGAAACTATATGCTCAATAACATGATCTTTTGTCTCTGAGTGTGAGCTTATATTAAAATAATTTATGCTTTTGCCTGAATTTAAAGAGCAGGCCATTCTGAGATCTAGCTCTTGAGTTTTTAATAGCTCAAATTGATGGTCTTCAAAGAAAAAGCCTACGTTGTGACTCACAATGTCACCATCTGTATTGATGAGCTTGTGGCCATGGGCTTTTTTCTCACAGTAATAGAGATATAAATCAATTTGGTCCAGTGGCGAAATATCGACTTTTGTGAATTTAGAAAGTAGTTTGATTCTGTCGATAACGCTAGTGTCACACGGCTCGGACATTAAAGGCTGTGACTTAAAATTGCGTTGGCCTTGTTTTTTATTAAGGCCTGCTAGAGCTGAAATTCGACTTTGAAATGAGCCATGGGATTCGTTAAAAAACGTTTCGAGTAGTGTATCTTTTTGTTCGGACTTGAAGCTCTTTATTGTCTCAAACAAATCTCCACCAAGGTACTGTAAGATCTTGAGTGCTTTGTATGTACTAGGTTTTACCTTATTGTTTTCCCAACGATTTATCGTTACGACGTCAACCGCATTAAATTCATCGTCCAGCTGATTTAAGTAGGTTGCAAATTCTGTTTGTGTAAATTGAAGTTCCTTTCTGAAGTTACGTAACAACTGTGAAAACTCACTCATTAAAACATTAACCTTCTGATAATTAACTCAATGTCTCGATTCTAATTTAGACATCAGACTCTCTATTTAACATCCTTAGTAATTTGTTTTTTACGGATGTTAATTGTTTGGGTTGATTGATCTGTATGTTGCGCATGTCCCTAAAAAGGCGAAATGCCAAAATAGTGACGTCAAATCTATGGCATTTAGCCTGGAGACTTGTCAATCTACTGTGAAGTGCGCGTTAATGTTCAGATACAACCTTGCCTTTTTCTTATCTATTTTATTGATCCCATTCTCCGCCCAAGCTGACACTACAGGGCTAAAAATGGATCTGTCCGTAGATAGTGCATCTTATGACAATGGACAAGAGGTGGTTTACACGCTTGTTTTAACGAATGGGTCAGACAAAGCCATTAATGGCTTTGACGTTAAAGATGAGCTACTCAATATTCTGACGACAGATGACCAAGGCAAGAGTGTAAACGCGTTTACTCAGGCTACGATCCAAGCGCATTCGACGGTGCTTTCATCAGCGGGCACGTTTAATCGTTTTGGAAACCTAGAAGCAACTGACGTGCGTGTGGCCGCAGGTGGTTCGGTGACCTACACAATGTCTGCAACGGTTTCTGGTGAGGCTGCAGGAACGATTGATAACTTCGCGACGGCGAGTTCAGGGCTGTTGGATTCGGTGGACTCAAACACAGAGTCCATTCAACGAGGCCTATATGAACACGACATTACGGTGTCAGTTGATAAGACGAACTACCAACTGAATGATGAGCTGACCTATACCATCAAGGTATCGAATACCGGTGACACTGTTATTAAGGCGATTGACGTTCAAGATGCCATTTCAGCTATCAAGGTGCTCAATATTGAAGGAGGCTTGGAGCAAGCCTTTACTGACAACGTTAACTCAGCCACCAAGGTCGAAGGTAGCAAAAGTGATCCAGGCACCTTTGCCGAATCAGGGGACTTATCAGTAAGTGATGCGTCGATAGATATCGGCGGATCTATTACTTACACCATCGAAGCTACCGTTGCCGACAATTTAGTCGGCGATATTGTTAATGGCGATGTGACAGCTGAAACCCGTGATGCTTTGGTTTCTGCTGATGTGCTAACCACGCCGCCCACTGCGCCAAATATCGCTCTGACACACACTTTGAACCAGTCAGATAGCTACTTGGTTGATGACAAGTTTTCCTACACGGTGACGGTAAGCAACCAAGCAAATACGGGTATCGCTTATCACTACTCAGTTCAGCAGTTTTTGGAAGATCTTAAGACCGACTTAGGTAACAACATCGGGACCGACAAAAACGCTGACGATACAACTGGCAACCCATATGAGTCTTGGACCAACCAGGTTATTACTCTTGGTCCCAACAGCCACTCTGAACTGAACGATACTGGGATTGAATCCAACAAGTCGTTAAACGACACAGTTTCTATTTATCCTGGCGAACAAGTCCTGTATTCGGTGGAGGTTGATGTAAGCCCAGTCTCAATTGGCGTCATTCCTCAAGTTATTGCACGGGTAGTGGATGCAGAAGGCACAGCAGGTTCTACTGATGTGTTAACGGCTCCTCTAGATACACAACAAGTATTGAACTCTTCATCAAGCCAAATTACCCGTAATAAGAACACAACAGATGCTACGTATGTACCGGGGATAGTCGGTGATAATGAAGTGGTCTATGACATTGTTATTTCAAACAAGGACGCTGAATTTTTCGCGAACGATGTTGAAGTTGTCGATAAATTTGCTTGTATCGTTACACAGCAAGCTGATGGTAGCACTGCTTCTGCGTTTTCTGAATGGAAATTAGAAGTCGCTGATAGAAGTGGTGATGGCTCTAATTACGGTTCATTTAACTATGGGGCTTGGACTAAAAACGACATCGATTTAAAAGTCGACCTCGCGCCAGAGGGCTTTGTTCATTATAAGTTGACCGCAAAAGTGGCTGATACAAGTGTAGGTCAAATTGTTGATGATGGTACCGATGCGGGCTTGTGCTTAGGGGATAACTTAGGCGAGTCGGGCTCTGGCGTTCAAATGCCAAACTCGAAATTAAAAGTCCAAAAGGAAGTGGATTCTCGTTACTACTCAGCTGGCGGTACCCTGAACTATGAAATCACGGTAGAGAATAACGGTGACGGCTACGCGATTGATGTACCGGTTTATGATGATTTAGTCTCTGTCATGACCACCTCAATCAATGGAACGCAAACCAAAGCGTACTTTAGCTGGGTGATAACCGCGAAATCTTATGCTTCTGATGGCTCTATCTCGACAAACAGCGAGCCCGGCTTTACTGATGACATAGAAGGTAATCAGAAGAATCAAAAGATCTTAGATGTGAAGGCCAAGCTAGCTCCACACGACAAGATCGTTTATAGCATTGCCGCGATCGTAAACCCAATTGCTGATGATGAGATTCGTAATGAAGTGACGGTCGATAGTGTACTTTATTCCGATAGAGGCTCATACCCGAGAGACTATTACCTTGTTTTAGATAAACGTGTTGATGGTAATAACGAACAAAACGCATACACAGATACAACAAAGACCATTACCTATACGATCCGTATTACCAACCCAGAAGGGAATGGTTTCGCATCGAATATCAATGTTAAAGATGAAATTAAAGCTATAAAAGCTGAGTTACTTCATGAGCCGGGTGAAAGCAAGCCTGTGTTCTCTTCGTGGACGATCAGTGCTGAAAGGGAAGCGACATCTCCTTTAGTGAAAGCCTTCACTAACCCTGGCCTTTTCAAAGATAATGACAACCTGGATGCAATAGCTCAGATCCCACCAGGTGCGACGATTACCTATACCATTGTTGGGACGCTCGATCGCAGTGTCGACAGTGAGATTCTTTGGGGAGAATTCACCAATACCGCAACAGTGACGGGACCCGATACTAATCTATCGGATACGGTACGTACCTATCCTAGCGAACCGAATCTTGTAGTCGCTAAGACCGCTCAAAATACCGACTTTGTTGTAGGTGAGCGCGCTACATTCGATATTTATATCTATAACCGCGGCATTGGCTATGCAAATGACGCAACGGTACAAGATAGCATTTCAGCGCTTAACTTCTTTAATAGCTGGACAATTGTAGGTTCGACCAATACAGATAAACCGGGTTCTCGTTACGGTGACATTGCTAACGACACTGATATCGATACCGACGTTGATATTACTCCCGGAGGCTGGGTTCACTATGAGGTGAGCGGCATTGTTAAGTCTGACTATGAAGAAGAACAAGTATCGAACCGTGTTGATGTTTACGATCCTATTACAGACCGTGACCACAGCTCTTCTGCACAAATAGACAACTCGAACAGTGCTTACGACATCAATGTGTCTCTGTCGAAAACAACCGATGCGGTTCGTTACACACCGGGTGAAGACCTTACTTACACCATCGTAATTGGTAACAACGGTGATACCGACGAAACTGACCTTATCTTCATGGATCGATTGAGTGAGATCACCACCACGCTTGCTAATGATAAAGATGGTGAAGTAGAAGATGTTCTTAATCAAAACCCGTTTGACTATTGGTCTGTTGATACTGGCTCTGGTTTTGGCCCTCAAACGACTGAAGATGTGGAGTTCCCAGTTTCAATTCCGGCCAAAGACTTTGTCACGGTGCGTATTAAGGCGCATGTCAAAGACAATGCAGTATCTAACGGTGTCGCTGACAGAGACGGCGGCATAATCCGCAACGAAGCAGTGCTGATTCATGACGATAATGCCGGCTGTACTGACGATTGTGAGTATGCGAAACGTGCCGTGGCTGAAAACCATCAGGTACATAACAGTGGCGGCGTTGTTCGCACAACTAACATTAACCGCTACTCTCCGGGCGATCAGTTGACTTATACCATCAAGTACAACTCTCAAGACGGGCACGGTTATCGAAATAACGTTGACGTAAACGAACTGATTAATGACATATCAGTGGAGCTACAAGACGGCAATTCAGGTAACCCATTTTTCGATGATTCGGTAGGTTCAAACAAGTTTACGGTGGCGGTTGCTAAGAGCGATCCTGCAAACATGGGTACAACCGATGGTACTAAAGACGGTGATGTTGCGAACGACACTGACATCGTAACCTCGATTGATATCGATGCTGGCGAAGACGTGACTTACACAGTAACAGGTACCGTAAGACCGGATGCGGTCGGTGATATTCATTACCGAGATACCGTCGTTATTCCCGATGACTACCATCTAGATTTTGATAAAACGACCGATGAAGTGGTGTACGAGCCAGCTCAAACCGTGACCTATCACTTGGTGATTGAGAATGATGGCAAAGGTAACGCTCACGATATTCCAATCGTCGATAACCTCGAAGATATTACGGTCAGCTTAGTGGACGGTAATACAGGACCAGCGTATTCAGATTGGACCATCACATCGATCGCAACTGGAACCGATTCTGAGTATGTGGATGCGGGCGCAGGTGCTGGCAATGTTTACACATCAACCAACAGTAACCTAAATGTTGAAGCCGATATCCCGATGGGCGCTAAGCTTGAGTACCAAGTTGTAGCGACCATTAATGACAAAGCCAATGGAGACGTGGTTAACGTTTTAACCGTTGATGGCGACACGATCTCTCATGATATCTCGCAAGCTGGTCGTCAAATTGATTACGAAAAAAATATTCTGGACTACTACGATGCTGATGGAAACAAGATTCAGGGTGCAACGAGCTACATACCTGGTGGTTACATCGAGTATGAAATCTATATCGAAAATATCGCATCGGCGCACGTTGATGACATCAGTTTACGTGATGACATCGACCAAATAACCACACAATATTTCGATGGTAGTCGTGGTCCTGCCTTTGATCGTTGGGAGATTGAAACGTCTTCAGATAGCTCAGGGATTTCTAACCCCGATGTTGATAATTCGATCCAAGACAATAAGCCGATTGATACTCACTTCGATATCTCGGCAGACAACTTTGGCCGAGCTGCATCGTCAGCGTTTGTCCGTTATGTCATAAAAGCCAAGATCAGTCCGAAAGCGGTTGGTTCTTTTACTAATAAAGCTTATATCGATGAAGATGACGGTAACCAATTTATTGCGGTTTCTCCTCCTACGTCGATGGCGGATCCTGAAGTCACGTTCTCTAAAAAAGCGTTTTATGATGCTGGGTTCTCTTCGCAAAAAACTGAATATTCTCAAGCTTCTGGCGAGAGTGAGGTTTACTACCGCGTTGAGATTAAGAATACGGGTGATGGTACTGAATATGGTTCTCGTCTTGAAGATGCTATTTCGGCGATTCAAACTCGTATTGCAGAAGATAGCATCACTTCTGGTGGTGATCCTGTCGGCCAACCGTTCTTAGCTGGCTGGGAAGTGAGTTTAGATAAAACAGCTGCGACGGGTTCTATTACCGACGCGATTGACTTTGTATCGGGCAACAACATCGATATAGATAACGAAATTGTTATCGCAGCTCAAGAAAGCTTAACGTTCACTATTCATGCTTTGATCCGTGAAGATGCATTGGGTGATATTAAAAACAAAGCGAGCTATGACGGTAGTGTTCGCACTGCGACTTTAATGCCGCTTGAAAATAATACCAGTGTTGAAAAACGTGTGGTGTCGATCAACGGTAACCTGTTTACCGATGGTGATACCTATCTGCCGGGCGATGAGGTTGAGTATGAATTTGTTGTGACTAACCAAGAAAACGGTTGGGCGAACGATGTTCAGATCAAAGACACAATAACGGATATTGAAGTCGAGGTTATTGGTAATAATAAGAGAATGCCAGCTTTTGTTTCCAGTGATGCTTCTCATGAGATTGGTAATGGTATTGATGCCAATATTGATACCTATGTACCAAGCTACAACACAAGTGGCAACCTTGATATTGAAACCGATATTGCCGCGAGAGAAGTGCTGACGTTTAACTTAACGGGTATTGTTCGCGATGATGCTTTAGGCACGATTGATGCCAATCGAGTGACAGCAGGAAGTGACTTAGCGACGTCGCAAGAGATTCCTCCTAAAGATGCCGAGCTCGATTACTTCAAAACCTTGGTGTATACCGATGGTGAATCGGCAGGGTGTTCTGTTCCTTCAAACGATGGTAGTGGTTGTACTTATGCACCACGAGGTGATGTTGAGTATCAAGTTACGTTAGAAAATATCGGAGACAGTATCGCCGGTGATGTACCTGTTATTGACGCTATTCACGTAATCAAAACCGAAGATGGTGACGATGCGTTCTCTGACTGGGCAACGGCTATTGCGGTTGAACCTGCTGGTACCTATGACGTGCAAGGTAGTTACAGTGGCAGCGTACCATTGGATGCAACTGTCGACCTTCGCCCTGGTGAGCGTATCGTTTTTGATGTGAGAGGTACGGTCTCGGCATCAGCGACAGGTACAATCACCAACACGGCACAAGTGAATAACGGCAACACCAACGACATCATACTTGATCCGGGTCGTTCGAATATCCTGATAGATAAATGGACAGATACGCCTGAATACGTGCCGGGCGGAATGGTTAATTACTACATCGATATAACCAATAACGATGTGGACACTGGCCTGTTTTCTATTCGTGACATCATCAGCGGCTTTGAAGTCGAAACTGTCGATGGCTCAATGAAAACCGCACTCATGGAGTGGACGGTTGATTATGATGTGCTTTATAACTCCGCGCCATCAGACCCTAACGCTAATGATTTCTCTGAGCTCGATAAGCTAGTAGGTCAAAACAGCCCAGACATCGATTTACCTGCCGAATCGATCAAGATGGCAGGGCGAGATGATGCTGGCACTGGTGGTGGTGATAAGTACACCGTTGTCCGTATTCACGTAGAAGGCAAGGTTCGTGATGACGCGATTGGGCGCTTTACCAATACGGCTTACCTGCGACATGGATTAGATAATTCGAAGATTGCTCGCTTGAGAGAAGGTTATATCACTCCGAAACCGGGTCAATTGGTGTTAACCAAAGAAACGACGCCAATTGCAGAACCTGATGCTAAGTATCAACCGGGTCAACCAATATCATACAAGATCACCGTGGCTAACACGGGTGAAGGTTACCTTGTCGATCAAGTCCTAACCGATCGTATCGACACCATCATGACAGAGGTGGCTAACAGCCCAGATCAAGAACAAGCGTTGACAGGCAACTGGGTCATTAGTAACGAACAGCTTGATGGTAGTGGCGATCCAACACTGAACGCACGCAAAGATGTGATTAGTACCCCGCAAGGTTATGGTGCGACTTACAGCATTCACCCGGGTGACAGTTATTCATTTGTCGTGACCAACACTGTTAATGATAAGGCCAAAGGCGAGATCACTAACGTCGTTAAAGTTGAGGGTGACGATGGTGAGCACTCTGCTGACGCGACTTACCTTCCTGAAGACGCGCAAGTTGAGATCATTAAAGAGGTTGATAAAGCAGAGTATCTTCCGGGAGAGGCGCTTCAGTATACGGTAACCGTTAAGAATAACGGCTTAGGTTGGGCTGAAGATGTTGCCATTGAAGATGCACTGAAGTTGGTTGAAACCACGATTGCAGGCGGCGCCACTGAGCAAGCTTTTGACCCTGCTTCAATCCAAATATCTGCGGTATCGACAACCGGTGAAACCCCAGTACCGGATGCTACCAGTGGTGAAGACCTTAATGAGGCGCTCGATATTGCGCCGCAAGACAGCATTGTTTTCACGATTCTAGTGACGACTAATCCGTTGGCGACAGGCGATATTACTAACATCGCGTCAGCGACCTTTGACGGTACAACATTTGATGACAGTGCTACCAGTACACCAGTGTTGGCGACGGTTTCGGTAAAGAAGACGGTTGATACGCCATCGTATGAAGTAACCAACCTGATTAACTACGACATCACCGTAACCAACAGCTCTGATGCGTTTGCATCTGGTGTTCAACTTCAAGACATCATCAGTGACATTCAAGTCGACACTACCGCGGATAAACAAGAGTCGGCATTTCTATTATGGGAAGTGAGCTTTGATGCCTCGGATGATCGATCTGTTGTCACTCCAAAGACGTTCGACTTGAGTGAAGACATCGATGTGAGTATGGATGTTGCGCCACAGAGCACTGTGACTTTCCATGTTAAGGCGTTAATTCGCACGACAGCGATTGGTTATATCAGCAATACGGCAACCATCACTTACAACGGTACGCCACAAGACTCGACGGTAGTCATGACGCCGAAAGACTCTGAGTTTGTTGCGACCAAAACCAATGTCCAAACCGAGTATGAGCCGGGTGGTGAGCTAGAGTTCCTGATCACCGTAGAAAACACCTCGAACAACTACATCAATGACTTAAGTGTTGTTGATGACATGGAATCTATTGAGGTGTCGTATTACGACGGTTCGACGGGGCCTGCTTTTGTGGCTGGTTCCACCTCTTTGGTGGTCGATTCAACCACAATAGGCACTACCACCGAGCAAGTTAGCCCGACGGAATACAACGTAGATATCGCACCGCACGGCACAGTTGTGTTCCGCTCAAAAGGCACCGTAGTCGATACCGCGACTGGACACATTGTTAATACCGCGCAAGTAGACGGCGGTGATGTTATTAGTCCTCCAGTTCACACTGTGGCGGCTGTGGTTCAAGCCGAGCTGTTTACCGATGCCCCGTATTACGTTCCGGGTGAGCAAGTTGAGTATCACTTAGTGGTGCAGAACATTGGCCGTGGTATAGCCAAAGATGTCGCGCTTTATACTCAGTTCTCTGAATCCATGGGTGACCATATCGATGGTTCACACAGCCATGCCTTTGATGATTGGACACTAACTGCATCATCAGAAGGAGCTGAAACTCAACCGGGTACTTTTGATAACGATAAAGATATCTTCACGTTGGTCGACATCGCGCCTGGCGGAAAGATTGATTACACGTTCACATTGACGGTCAACGAAGACATGCTGACTAATATCGATGTGCTTGGTTACTACCTTGATTTAACTGGTAGCCCAGCGATGCGCGCTCGTTCTAAGGGCATGTTGGCCTCTGAAACCTCGGTGCAGGCAGTGGCAGACCAAGTATCCGCTTTGGATCTACCGCCAGTGGGTGCTGATCTTGTTGTTGAAAAACGTTCTGATAAACCTGAATACACCGAAGATGACGACAGTGTCACTTATTACCTAGTTGTGACTAACAACGGGCAAGGTAACGCGGCCGATGTGCATCTAACCGATGCGATCAGTGAGCTACAAAACAGCACAGGGAATAAAGTCTTTACGGATTGGACAATTGAAGGTGTGGAAGTCGATGACTCGGGCGCAGTTATTCAGCGTCATACTTTCCCAGTTAACAAAGATCTAGACACCACAGTTAACCTGAAATCCAACAAACGTAACGCATATGCGTTTGAAGTAGTTGGAACTCTAGGTAAAGGCTTGGATGACGACATCACTAATACTTTTACGGCTACTGAATCTGACGGTACTGAAACCAGCGACAGCGTAACCAATCACATCAAGAAGATTCCTGATAACTCTGGCGTACTTGAGCTAACGAAATCTGCGTTACAAGACACGGCGCAAGTCGGTGACGCGGTTGAATACGAGATCATCGTTGAGAACAACAACGAATCTTACTTTAAAAACGTGACAGTAGAGGACCGTTATCCAGGTGGCTTGAAGTACATCGTGGACACGTCAGAAATCGTGTTGAGTGGTATTGATGGTGAGTTTGGAACACAAGATGACCAAGTGATCACTCAAGAGCCGTCAGACACCGGTAAGCTCATGTTCACTTCGTTGAATTTTGAACCGGATGAGAAGCTGCGTATTCGTTACTTATTACGAGTATCGGTCGGTGCCACTTTTGGTGATTACATCAACACAGCTGTCGCTAAAGTGGATGGGGTGGCGGTATCCAATGAAGACACTGCCAAAGTGACCGTAGAACCGGATAAGGTTTTCGATACTTCATCGATCATCGGCAAGGTGTTTGAAGATCACAACAAAGATGGATTCCAAGCCGACGCTACAGCTTTTGATGTGGAGTTAACCGCGAACCTAGCAACGCAAGGCTATATCACCGACTCAACACATATCATTCGGGATGGACAAGACGTTGCTGTTAAAGATGGCGCAATAACCACAGCACTTGAGCAAGGTTTGGAGCTTGGTGATCTTTGGGGTCACTCAGTAAATCGAACGTTGCCAGAAACCAGCAAAGTGGTGATTCAATTCAAGACTCGCACCCAGCAGAGCTTTGATTTTTATGTCACGACCGATGCGGGCTCCCGTATCGAGTTTGATGCACAAGGTCAGATTCAATTTAAGCATGAATCGGATAAGAAAAAGGGACTGAGCGCGGAAAACCTCAACGTAACCAGAAACCTGTATCGCGATGGAGAGAATTACCTGTGGGAAATCGTTATCGAGAACAAAGGTATCTACGAAGATGGTATTCCGGGCGTTAAGTTGATGACGGTTGAGGGAATCGTTATTTACACAGACCAGTACGGTCGTTACCACGTGCCCGACCAATGGGTACTCAATAAGAAAGGTAAGAACTTCCTCGTGAAGTTGGACACTGATTCGCTATCCACCTCCATGGAAGTGGTGAGCGAAAACCCGAAAGTGTTGCGAATTACCCCGAACAAGCTCACTAAGTTCAACTTTAGCGTGCATCGCAAAGACCAACAAAGTGAACAGCAGTAAGCCATTGGAACCGTATCTGGAAATTGTATGAAAGTATTTAGTAAGTCTCGTTTAGCGACGTGTGTGTTGACTGCCATTCCAGTGATGGCGGTAGCGAAAGACACAGGTAAGCTTGAAAAACTTGGTTCTGAGACAACGGGCATTGAAATCACTAAGCCGAACCAAGACCAAGACAGCTCGCGTATTTACTTAGAACAAGGTGCTATTTGGGCAAGTCGTGACATCACTCGCTTTGATCCGGTGCTCGATGTCAGCGTCAGCGATGAGTTGGAAGTCGAGCAGGGCACACTGCGTGACAGCGTCGGTTTCACCATCACGACTAACTATGGTTATTACATCAAGAAGTATCAGTTAGAAGTGTACCGTGTCGGCGATTTTGGTTTATCTGAGCCTATCACGGTACTTGGTGGTGATAAATTGGCAAACGACTCTGACATCAATTGGGATGGTCAAACCGATGTCGACTACCAATTTAATGTCGGTGAGCAGCTGATGTTCCGTCTAAAAGCGTGGGACAAAGATGGCAACATGGACGTGACCACGGTTGGTGTAACGGATTTAGTGAAGCCTGACTCTGAAGTGGACATCGACCGTAACGATAATGACGATGAAGAGAGTAAAGACAAAAGCTACGGTCAAGCCAAGTTAATGCGCCATAACATCCCGACCAATGCCGGCTTAGCTAAGTTCATTGGTACCGGTTTGAAAGGCGTTGATAAGGTCATCATCGGTGAAGATGAATTTGACGTCGAAGATGGCAACTTATACGCAGAACAGTATCTACCGACAGACTCTTACATTTTCCCAACCAAGGTTGTATTTGATAACGGCGATGAGCGTCGTTATAAGCTCTACGTTCGCATTCCAGATACGTACTACGCTCAAACGGGTTTGGCTGATCTTTATGTTGGGAAGAACAATGTCTCTGGTAATAACAGTGCGTTGAGCGTTGATGACCAATATCAAGATGATATCTATAACCAAGGTCGTTTAGCGTACTTTGGTCAGGGTAAATTTGGTGACAAGCTTCGCGTGACCACTCACTTTGATACTCGAGAAAGTGAGATAAAAGATATGTTCAAACATCCGTTCGCATCAGACGATTCGGATGTGTTCGATATTCTCGAAGACGATGATGAGCTTTATTACGGCAACTATGGCGACAGTTCAAACATCGAAAAAGTGGTTAACACCAAGGGTAAGGTCTACCTCAATGTTGAATACGATAAATCGCAATACTTGTGGGGTAACTACAATACAGGGTTAACCGGCACTGAGAATAACGATTACAACCGTAGCCTCTATGGTTTCAAAGCTGATTATCGTACTCGCGATACTACACAATACGGTGAAGATCGTTTGAATGTAGTCGGCTTTACGGCTGAAGCTGACTCTTTGTATGCACATGATGAGTTCTTAGGTACGGGTGGTTCTCTCTATTTCCTTCGCCACGGTGAAGCGGTGCCGGGAAGTGACAAGGTTTACGTAAAAGTAAAAGATGAATCTGGCTTAGTACAAAACGAAATTCCACTTGAGCCGGGTGTCGACTATGACTTTGACCCGTACCAAGGTCGAATCATTCTGACCAAACCACTCGACAATATCTTGTCTGACAGTTTCGGTAGCGTGATTGAAAACGGTGATGATTACGAAAACTTCCTGGTTGTCGATTATGAGTATGTCCCTCAAGGTTCAGACTCGCTGGATGCGATGTCTTACGGTGGTCGTGCCAAAGGCTGGATCAACGATTACGTTGGTGTGGGTGTGACGTATGCGACCCAAGAGAAAGACAATCAAGATTACGAGTCTTATGGCACGGACTTAACGCTGCGTGCAACAGAAGGCACCTATATTAAAGCCGAATTTGCTCACAGTGAAGGTACTCAAACCGAGTCTAACTTCGTCTCTATGGATGGTGGTTTAACCTTTACGCCCATTGGTGACACATTGGAAGACCGCGAGGGTGACAGTGTTCAAATCACCGCGGTGACCAGCCTTTATGACCTTGCCCCAACAATTTTTGGTGCAGTAGGTAATGACCTGAAGCTTTGGTATCGAGACAAAGACGCGGGATATAGCTACGCGAGCAGCAGCGATGATTTAGAGCAAGAGGCATACGGTGCTGAACTTCGTTTACAAGCGACCGATCGTTTAGCGGTACTTTCCCGTTTTTCGACCAACGAAGAGCGTGATGTTGACGGTAATCTAGAAACAGACACCGAAACTATTGAGGTAGAGACTCAAGTTAAAATCACCCAGCACATCAAGGTTTCGGTGGCAGGGCAACAAACTGAAGAGCTTAACCAAAACGACGAGCACAGCGATGCTACGTTAGCGGGTGTTCGTTTGGAATACATGTGGGACAGCGAGAATAGCGTTTACGTTAAAGGGCAAAAGACCGTGGATCAGTCGGATGACTATGACGAAAACGACAGCGCGTCGATTGGTGCTGAATTCCAAGTGTTGGAAGATTTGTCATTAGGTGGTGAATATACCGATGGTGACCGCGGGCAAGTTGCTGAAGCGACCGTGACTTACGATGTGTCGGATGACCACTCAACCTACGTAACTTATGTAGATGATAACTACGAAGGTCAAAACAACGTGATTGTTGGTCAGCGTGCAGACCTCACTAGCAGTGTCGATTTCTACCAAGAGAACCAATTCGTTGATGAAAACGATGGTCACGGTCGAATAGACTCCTATGGCTTTGGTTACGATGTGACGGAAGATGTTGAAATGGGCATCGGTTATCAACTGGGTGAAATCGAAGACGACCAGAACATCACAACAGAGCGTGAGTCCATCAGTTTCAATGCCTCGATCGATCTAGATGACATCACCTTAAATCACAAGTTTGAATACCGAGTGGATAAGAGTGAAGACGACCCAGAGATAGCACAGCGTGAGCTGCAACAAATCGTGACGACTAACCGTTACACGCACCACTTAACGGAAGAGTACACGCTGTTTGGTAAGTACAACTACTCAATCACAGAGAGTGAAACCACAGGTGAAACCATGGCTCAATTCACCGAAGCCACAGGTGGACTAGCGTATCGTCCGATCTATAACGACCGATTAAACCTACTTAGCCGTTACACCTACATTGCGGACTTCGATCAACTGGATCGTGATGTGGATTATCAAGACGAAACTAGCCAGATCATTGAAGTTGAAGCGATCTATTCGATTGACCAACACTGGGACGTCGGCACTAAATACGCGCATAAAGACAAAGAGCAAGCTTTTGAGCGTGCTTCTGGCGCGAATGAGATCGTTAAAAGCGACATCGATTTATACGGACTGAGCGCTTCTTACCGTGTGATGAAAGAGTGGGATGTAACGGGTGAATATCACTGGAAAACCGACACACTTAACGATGAGCTAGAACACGGTGCGTTAGTTTCGGTGAACAAGCACATCGGCGAGAACTTCAAAATGGGGATTGGTTATAACTTCTCTGCGTTTGATAGTGACTTAACCAATGATGATGACTACGACGCATCCGGCATGTTTATTAACTTAGTCGGTAAGATTTAAGCGAGCCCTGAGAGAGTTGAAAATTGAGAACAAACAGTAAGATGAAAACAAAAATTGGTCTAGTCAGCAGTGTACTGAGTGCTTTATTACTGGTTGGCTGTGCAACCGACACCTATGTGAGTCAGGAAAATCGCGACAAGTTTGCAGGCTTAGATGTCTCTAAGTTTTTAATCAGCGAGTGTTTGGCGCCAGAGCGTGAGGTGCATATCGCTATCGCAGAGCATTTTGCGTTTGATAAATACCAATTGCGTGACCTCGACAAGATCAATTTAGATACGTTTGTTAAAGAGATCAGAGGCCTCAAAGGGCGAATTACAATTGTCGGCCACACTGATTACAAAGGCTCTCTGGAATATAACGAGCGTCTTTCACAGCGACGCGCTAAGTCAGTGGCTGATTATCTGCAAGCCCATTTAGATCCTAAGCAGTATGATTGGGAAGTGAAACATCTTGGGGAAACTCAACCTTTGTTGTTGGGCAAAACCGATAAAGATCGAGCAGAGAACCGCCGTGCATTTATCGTGTTTGAAGAAGCGCAGAAGTATGAAGAGATGCCTTTCTGTGAGCCACCAAAACCTGAGCGTAAAGTGTACATGGCGATAACACCACACTTTGACTTTGATAAGTCGGTGCTCAAGCCTGAAGACTTAACGCAGTTGGATGATTTCACGGTTCAATTGAGTGGTTTGCAAGGCAGTATCATGGTTGCTGGGCACACTGACCAAGCCGGCTCGGTTTCTTACAACGAGAAGTTAGCGGAACGCCGTGCTGAAACTGTAGTTAAATACCTCAAAACCAAACTCGACCCTAAACAGTTTATCTGGGAAGTGAAGTCGTTTGGTAAATTGCAACCAGCCATAAACGAACGTTCAGAGAAAGCCGATGCGTTGAACCGCCGAGCGTTTATCGTGTTTAAAGAATCGGATATTACGGCTGAACAGCAAACACTTACGGGTAGTGAGCAAGAGTTTCTTCGTAGTGAAAGCGAAAAGAAGCTTGGTAATGATTAAAAGCTAGCTTTTCAAATGACGATAAAAAGCCCCATGCGTTGGGGCTTTTTGATGCGTGTAACTTGGATAAAAGGGGCGCCAATTTATTCAGATGGCAAATTCTGCTTCAACTCTAAAAGCATTTGGTAAGCACTTTCTCCAGACATCTCATATGGATTGAATTGGTTGGATGTCGAAAACTGTAAATTCACCAATTCGGTCAAGCTTGATTGAGGAATATCTCCCATAGACCAATCTCCAAATTGCCTACAGTCGATTTCTTTGAAATACAGGATCATCACCTTTTTATGACGCTTGTCATTCAAGATGTGGTTATAAGTGTGATTTACGGCGCTTCTCGATCCTTCGATGCATTGGAGGAAATATTTGTCGTTGTGACTAAGAAGACCTGTTAAATGGCTTTGTTTATTGCGGTCGTGCGAGATCTGGAGAATGTCATCTAAAGCCTCAGCGTCACAACTTTCACAAAGTGTACTGACATAAATTAACCGGGTTAGGAACATAGCTATCACTTGGATTATTTGTTCGAAGGTACTAACAAATATAAGCCAAGCTCGTAGGATTGCTAATTATTGATTGCTTTGTCATTTACTTTGTTTTTTGGGAAGGGGTCAACAAGCAGGCGAGAGGCGAGTTCAGGTTTGTGCTTTATTGTGGGTAAGACTTGGTTACCATCTTCAATAGTCGAACATCTTTGCCTGCTTGTTATCGTAATTTATTATATTTAGTCATTCAAAACCGAAATGGATTCAACATTAGAAGATGCGTCGAATCTAACATTGACCAAAACGGTTTCGCGTTCAAAGGTCACATCATCAAAATCTGTCGCGGCGATCTTAAACCCATTTTTTGCAAATAAGCTTGTTACGACCGTACGTTGTTTCTGTTCCATAGCGTGCGTTAGTAGTTCGTCCATCGTCATCTCCATTAGGCAACAGTGTGTATAAAGTAACCATACAGCTCTGCCATTATGAGATCAATTGCTTAATTGATAGCTTGCACTGATATGAGTAGATGAATGATTGAGCCATTCAAATTGTTGATACCTGGCTGCTTCTATTCTGATGAATTCTATGTCAGTGAGCACTTTATGTGATGTGGCTTCAGCAAACTCTAAGCAGACTACTCTCTTGTTCAAAATGAATTGAAATAACTGGTTACAAAGTACAGATGAAGCGCGTTGGTTAATGGAAGCATTCATTATGAGTAGCGGAAAGAATCAATTGATGAATACCTTCCGCACGGTGCAAACAGCAACTAGAGTTCAAATTTATTGATTCATATTTTGAATGTTTTGTTGGTGTTGTTATAAATGTTATTAATTTCATATCCTTGCTTTTTATATTCTCTTGATTTATAAAATAGGCATTCATCGATAACTTCATGATTATATTAGTTTTTACTAACCTTTAAATAACATGGAGAAAGGCGATGACTAAGAACCAAACACGCAATAGGTTAGCGAATTTATTGAGGCTGCGTAGAGCATACAAGGCATCTGACTTTCTAGTGAGTTCTGATGAACTTCGAGTGAAGAAGGATGTTTACAGCTTACGTAAAATCAAACAGCTAGAAATCCGACAGCTGGGCATCAAAGAAAACGCAATCAATGTCATTTCATTGGCCTTGATGCTATCTGCAGCAACTTGGGCGTTCGTACCTCAGTTTGGGTTACCTATGCTCGCTCTGACCTTTATTTTGGCTTTTGTTTCGTGGCGAAAATACGAGCTTCGTGCAGAGTTTAAAGGGTCAGACGAAACTGGTGATCACTGGGTATCTGTAGCTCGAGGCTGTACTCGTGAAGAGTTTAAGATCTTAAAGAGTGTCGAAGTGAATTTGCGAGAACAAGTTGTAAGCTAACTGCGACCTCGCAGTTAGCATGGTTCACCCCTAAACAAGGCTCGTCATCATTGGCGAGCTTTTTACTTTTGGAAAGGCAAGACTTATTAAAAACGATATTAAGCAAATGCGAGTAGCCTTGGGTGTCATCTTTCTTGGCTTCAGTCTTTACACTAATGCTGACACTATTGAGTTCCCTGCTTGTGTTGAAGGTGAAGTGTTGAACACCGAGGTTCACCTTTACATTGACGAGTCTATGTTGTTGGAATACTCGAAGGCGTTTATCGCTAGTAAAGTCGCCACATGGGAAAGTTACTCCAACCTAGTTTTGAAAAACTCATGTATTCCTATGAGGAGAAAGGTAACCCAAATTACTTATACATCTGCTATCGATAGCCTTTGGTTTCAAAATGTGAGTGCGGCAGAGAGGCTACTCAAATTATCGATGGAAGATCCAATTGAAGAAATCACAGAGGACGGTCGTCCAGTTTTTACAGGTGTTGTGTTTTCAAATTATCATTCTGCTTTCGAGTCTCGATATTGTGGTGTCGCATCTAAGGTCTCTCGTTTTTTCTCTTTGGCTATAAATTGCGCGGATTCGACAATGGAACATGAAATTGGTCATATGAGCGGCGCCAACCATGACTATAAAACGGTGCTAAAAGATTACGCGACTATCGAACATTTTATCGCTGACAGGTACCCCAAAGCGCCCGCACATTCATTCGGTGCTACATGTGCAGAGAGAGGCACTGTGATGTCTTATGAGCGTGATATTATTCCTGCCTACTCTAGTCCTGAAATTAGAGTTAACGGACAGCAATGTGGAGATAACGCGCATCACAATAATGCGAGAGTGCTTAGAGAGTTCGCAAATACTCATTTAAAGCTAATAGACTCCAACAAAAATTAGTCGAGCTAATACCGAGAATCGTTAAACAGTACGATGGCGTTTGAAAACAGGACAAGGAAAGCGAATGGACATAACGATAAGACCAGCAATGCCTAGCGAATTAGCTGCCATTTATGCTTTGGTTATCTCAAACGATGAGTGGACTAAGTTTAATGGCCCTTATTTTTCGTATTCTCATCCTTCATTAGAAAGCTTTGAAGCGCATTCGTTTAAACGGCTGCTCGAGGGCGATGACCTACAGCTAGTGGTTGTCGACGGTGTACCTGTTGGAACCGTGAGTTGCTACTGGGAATGCGAAGAGACACGTTGGCTCGAAGCTGGCGTGGTCATTTATAACTCTGATTATTGGGGGAAGGGGATCGCAGCATTAGCACTTCCGCTCTGGATTACTTACCTCTTCGAAAACAAACAGATTGAGCGTGTGGGGCTAACTACTTGGTCAGGTAACCCGCGCATGATGTCTCTCGCTTTGAAGCTAGGTTTCCAGCAAGAGGCGAGGCTGAGAAAGGTGCGATATTACCAAGGCGAGTATTATGACTCGTTGAAATATGGAGTGCTCCGTAGCGAGTGGCTGGAGAGAGGATAACGACAAATATCTGTTTTTTGTTTGATGATTCCTTATCGATTCAGTGGTAACACCCTGATCTAAAAAGTGAGAGTGAGCGTACTTCTACTCAAATTTTAAAGGATGAGTAGACAATGAAATTATCTAAAGAGAGTGAATCAAGAATTATTGAAATGGCGTGGGAAGACCGAACGCCATTTGAGGCAATAGAACACCAATTTGGTTTAAATGAATCACAGGTGATTCGTTTTATGCGTAGCCATATGAAGCCAGGTAGCTTCAAGTTGTGGCGTGCTCGCGTCGCAGGTCGTGCGACAAAACATGTAAAACTTCGTAGCTCTGAAGTGTCGAGAGGTTATTGTCCAACACAATATAAGCGGCAGTAGGTTTTCTACCAACCATTTACCTCTTTCTATCAGTGGCTATCGATCTAAATAGGGAGATTGAGATTGAATAGTTTGATTGGATTAGCGATAGGCTTTTTGTTTGTGATGCCTATCGCCACCTTAGTGCATGAATTGGGTCATGCAATCCCTCAGCTTATTGCGGGTCACAAAGTCGAGGTGGCCCTCGGGAATAGCGAAAAGGCCAAGGTTGTTCAAATTGGCAATCTCACACTGTCAATTTCAAGCTTTTCAATGAATGTTGGCTTTGCCTCAATAACTAAACAGGGCAGTAAATCCTTACAAGCATGGTCTCTAGTTATGGGGCCGCTTACCTCATTACTCCTGTGTCTATCGTTGTATTTTATTAATAGCAATCAACTCCCTTACATCGCTTCTTACGTCATTAATTTTGGTGTCTATTTTTCATTGGCTCAGTTTGTGATGACAGCATTGCCTATCTATTACCCTAGTTCGTTTGGTGCCTATGAAGGGATGCCTAGTGATGGTAGGCAACTACTGGAACTTTATGGCTTAGCAAAGTGTCGAGAGTAGTGGTCGTTAATAGATTGGTTGAATCTTATGGCTTGGCATTTTTTAGTTCTAAATGTGGACTCTAATTCTGAGTTAAAAGACACTCATCACACCACGTTCGAGCGCACTAATTTTGTGAATCAAGCGACGTAAAACCGTTAGTGCGTGCGATATCATTACTTAAGCTTGAGTGAATTGAGTAGAGGAAAATGGAATATTTATTGGTTCTTCTTCACGTTGCGCTGATTTGGATGCTGGCGGTCGCAACGCCCGGCGCGAATGTGCTGTGGACGATTAACACAGCGCTGCACTACAACCGCAAGCTAGCAAAATATTCTGCTTTTGGTGTCAGTACATCCATATTGCTATGGTCACTGTTTGGATGCACTGGCTTGGTTATTTTGTTCTCCCATTTCCCGGCACTGTTTAGCGTTATGAAGATCGTTGGTGGCAGTTATTTGTTGTACTTGGGTATGCGCCAGATCCTTTCAACACGAAAAGCCAAACAGCTAGATGAAGGTTTGAATACTAGCGAAGCGATGCTGCCTTCAAGTAGAAAAGTCTTTATGTCGGCGTTCATCACGAGCATCTTAAACCCTAAAACGGGGTTCTTTGTCGTGAGTTTGTTTAGTGTCTCTATGCCTGAAAATATTACCATCCCGATGGTCATCGCCATTATGCTGACTATGTCTGGTATTACCTTATGCTGGCATATGTTTCTGGCGACAGCGTTTTCACATCGAGCAGCGAAAAGTGTTTATGCACGTATCTCAAGTGTCATGGATTATGTAACTGGCGGCTTGTTTACGCTGTTTGGTATTAAAGTCATGGCGTCTTAATGTGTGTTATCTGCTCATATCAATACTGTATCAAAGTGTTTTTCATAGGTCTTAGAGTTCATGATTGAATGTAAGAAGTTTATTTTTGATGTCGATGCAACATTGGTTGATACCCAAGTGGTTATCGACAATATTTGGAAAAAATGGTGCAAGACTGTTGGTGTTCGTTTTGAAACCATGAGTGAGTATATCCATGGGCGAAAAATCGAAGAGACACTGAGCTGTATTGGCATGGAATTCTCCAATGTCACTGAGGTCAATAAAGTTAAAGCTATTGCGACCCAAGAGATGAAGCGCGCCAAGGCTATACCAAATTCTCATGATTTTTTATCAAAATTAGGTCCGGATTGCTGGTCAATCGCAACGAGTGGGCCAAGAGCCGTCGCAACAACAAGCTTAGAAGCTTCCGGTTTTACGTTACCAAAGGTCATGATTTGTGCTGAAGATGTGGTACGAGGTAAGCCAGCACCGGAGCCTTTCCTCAAAGCAGCAGAAGCTTTAGGCGCAAAAACCGAAGATTGTGTTGCAGTTGAAGATTCACCATCTGGCGTACTATCTGCTAAGAAGGCAGGATGTTTCACTATCGCTCTATTAACCAGCCATACCAGAGAAGAATTGAACCAAGCGGATTTGATCGTAAATGGGTTTGATGAACTCATACTTACTCGCAGTCAAATTGGAACCTATCAGATTCATCTTGCTAATTAGAAAGATCCTTTAATTTTATCGTAAGAGGAATAGACAACAATGAAACTAGTATCGCCCTCCAAAGAATTTGAGTTCGCTTTTAAGGTGTATTACCAAGACTTCTTGGAGCACGACATCGATAACTCTGATTATTACAAAGGCGGTGTTCTTGATTTTTCTCGTTATATTGAATGCTTAAATGATGAGGCTAGAGGCGTTAACTTACCCGATGGTTATGTGCCATGTAATCATTATTGGTTGGTAAATGATGAAGGAGAGATACTCGGCGCCATTCGTGTTCGTCATCGCATCGATAATGAGTTTCTGTCACTTGAAGCGGGGCACATTGGCTACGATATTGCTCCCTCAAAGAGAGGTTCTGGTTACGGCAAGGCAATACTCAAATTCGCTATTCCAAAAGCGAGCTCTCTGGGTATTAAACAAGCTTTGATTACCGCAGACGAAGACAATATAGCTTCACGAAAAGTCATTGAGGCAAATGGCGGTAAGTTTGAAAAAATAGTTTTTGGTAAAGTCTTTCCTGGCCCAGTAGCTCGTTATTGGCTTGACTGTCAGTAACGCCATACAGTTTAGGCGACAGATAAAAAGAAATTTTGATGTTCAAACTAGAAACTGACCGATTAGTTCTTCGAGATATGACGCTTGAAGATCAAAGCGCGTTTGTGGCCATGTCACAGGACGCCAAATATCAGCGTTTCTATGATGAAACTGATTGTGAGCCTAGTAAGTACCATCAACTCACCCAATTGTTTGTTGAACAGGCTGAGGAAGAACCTCGTCAGTCCTATCAATTAGCTGTGGAAAGTAAAGAGTCAGGGAAGTTTATCGGAACCGTGTGTTTACGCCTTGAAGATAACCAGCAAGCTTCAATGGGCTGCGCTTTTGCGAGAGCAATTCAGGGGAAAGGGCTACCCGTAGAAGCGGCCAAAGCTCTGGCTGGTTTTGGGTTTTCAGAGTTAGGTGTTCATCGAATTTATGCAGAAACCATTGGTGAGAATCTAGCGGCGATAAGATTGTGTAAGTCACTCGGGATGAGACAAGAAGCTTGCTTTAAAGAGCACCGATTCTTCAAAAATAAGTGGTGGGATACCGTTGTATTGGCGATTCTTAGTACTGAATGGGAATGATGTGGTCACCCGCAGAAGTGCGCTATGCTAATGCTAGGCGTTTACCTTCTGGAGAGTTAGACAGCACGCTGGTTTTCGCCAAAACGTGCTTGTCTTAATTTCTAGGATGGCTGAATCTTGATGCTTGGCATTCTCTAAGTTTATTTGTGTGTACCAACACGTTGAGTATTAAACTAGAGCTTAGCTGTCTGGTTCGTCATCCACGGTGACATCGCCATTCATCGAGTTGTAGTAAATAGATATCCCCGGTACGACTCGATAATGATAACGGCATTGGTCGGTGTGGATGTACTCAGCGATATAGTCAGTATTAGTCGGTGAGTTGAAACTAGAAACGCTCGGTGGATCAATCAGGAGAGCTCCCCATACCGAAATACAGTCTTCCGGATTATCCAACCTTGGAAAATCTTCTGCGTAAGGCCATTGCTGTACTGGGTATCCCCATTCATTGAAGTCAAGCTGGCCAGTGGCAGAGTCATCATAGATAGGGATGTTCGTAGATGGACCGCCACCGTTTAAGGTCAAATTTTTTGAGTAGGCAAGATCGACACCTGCTTTGAAAGCAGCGCCAGTACCTTTCACGGCTGCAATATGCGAATCTGTACTCACATTCAGGAATCTGGGCGCTGCCGTAATGGCGATTATTCCAAGAATCACAATAACGACAACAAGCTCAATAATTGTAAAACCGTTCTTTTTCATTATGCACCTCTTTTGAAGGCGGCAAGTATGCACCATAAGTGACTATTGCCAAAGGAAATTTCTATATTGCAGAGGTGATTTTATTAACCAATAATGAATGTTGTGATTTACATGGCTTTATTTTATAAAACTCAATCTAGAAGTATCTTAAGAGCCGGATATCTCACTTCAATATTGAATTTAGATAGACAAGGAGTTTGTTTTAGTGAGTATGGTCGAAACGGTAAAGCAGCATCTTTCAGAAGTGGGTTATCCGAAAGTGGATATCAAAACAGCTCAGGTTCGTTCCATTTCTGCTCAGATTTTTAAGACTCTTGAAGACAAAGATATTTCTAGTGTGTTGTCTCTGTGTACTCAATTATTGGAGCAAAGAGACTGGGCGCTAGGAGTTATCGCGTACGATTGGGCTTTTAGAGTAAGAAAACAATATTCAAGAGACACGTTTCCTGTTTTTGATCGTTGGTTAAAAGAGTTCGTCACAGACTGGAACGATTGTGACGACTTTTGTACCCATGCTTTTGGGGAGTTACTGTCTCAATACAATGACTTGTTCGATCTCACAACCAAATGGGTCGAGCATTCGAATTTCGCTGTACGCAGGGCCGCTGCGGTCGTCTTAATTTATCCTATCAATAAGAATCGTTACGCTGCGTTGGATCCGTTTCGCGTGGCGGATCTATTGCTCGAAGATAAGCATGACTTAGTACAGAAAGGCTATGGTTGGATGCTTAAAGTACTCAGTCAAAAAGAGCCTCAACAGGTTATTGGTTATCTGAATGCCAAACATGCCTCAATACCAAGAGTGGCTTTTCGTTACGCGATTGAAAAATTGGACAATGACATTAAGCGAGAGTTGATGTCGCTTTGATTAGCGTTGTTTGCAGCCAAATTATAAGTACAGCCCCTAACGTAGACCGCATTTAGCTATGTAGACATTTGTGTAGCAATTTTTGTTTTTTGGAGAAGTTTGAAATGAGTGTCACTATCAGTTTGGCCCAAATTCCTGTCGTCAGAGGCAACTGGAGAGAAAACCTTAAGCAACATCTAAAAATGATAGAGCAATCGTCAAAGTACAATGCGGATGTGGTTGTTTTCCCCGAGCTATCACTAACCGGCTATGAGCTTGATTTAGCGGAAGAACTTGCATTGTCTCTTGAGGCATCAAACTTTGAAGAACTCTCCCGAGCTTCGGTTCAAAGTGAGATGATTATTGTGGCTGGTTGTCCCCTGCGAGTTCCAGGCTTATCCCATCCCACCATAGGCGCCGTTATTTGTTTTCCCGACGGCAGAGTCGAGTTCTACTCTAAACAGCACCTGCATGATGGAGAGGGCAACTACTGCTCCGCTGGCGATGTTGATTATACATTTGATGTGAATGGGCATAAAATCGCGCTAGCAATATGTGCTGACTTCATAGAGGCGGATCACTCCCAACGAGCCAAACATCTAGGCGCTGATATCTATTTAGCGAGCGCTTTAATCTCTGAGAATGGCTTTGATCCGGATTCTAAAATCTTATCTGGAATTGCGTCGGAACACGGTATACCAGTATTACTGAGCAACCATATCTCTGTGACGGGAGGTTGGGAAACGTGTGGCAAGAGCTCGGTTTGGAGTTCGCAAGGAGAGCTCGTGATCAGTGCAAACTCAAAAGAGAATGGTATTGTTCTATGTACTATCTCGGGCTGTGAAACAGATCCTAATATAGCTGGAAAGTGGCATGCTGAATCAAACTAGAGGTCTCGACAAAGACGGGTTCATCGAAAACCTATACTCTCCTAAGAATATCGCTCCCGAATTCCAAGAGGTTGTGACTGCTGTTATTGATTCGTTGTTAAGTGACCTGCCGAATCAAATTGATGGTATCTACCTATATGGAAGTGTTCCGAGAGGCACGGCGGTTGTTGGTCGCTCGGATTTGGATGTTTCTATCGTACTCAATACACCTATTGGCAAAAAAGAGAAGCGAGTATTTCAACGCCTTTCTGACTGTATTCCCAAAGCATATCCCCAAGTAAGTAAGCTTGATATTGACCCTGGCTTTCTTTCGGAAGTGCTGCAACCACAAGAAAAATTCCATTGGCAGTTTTGGCTCAAGCACTGTTGCTGTTGTATTTGGGGTAATGATTTATCTATTGATTTTCAACGTTACAAACCTAGTCGTGAAATAGCCCTAGCGCTTAATGGTGACTTGTCTACTTTTCTGGATCAAATGAGTCCAGCCTTTAAAACAATGACCGATGCGGATGTCGCTAAGCTGATTGGCAAAAAGTTAGTGCGGGCGGCGTACTACTTTGTCGCTGAGAAAGACGGCAGTTGGTACACCAACCTGATCCAGTGTACTGCTGTAGCCAAGCGTTATTATCCAGACCAAAGTGGCGATATTGAATTAGCACATCAATACGCTCTCGGGCAATTAACCTCTAAAGTTGAAGCCTTGGAGTTGTATGAAAGACTAAGCAAGAACTTGTCGTGAGCGTTAGTGAGCCTGAAAATCGGTGGGGTAAATTATCGACATATGCATACCGCTTCGCATTTGTTTTATAAATCATAGCTAGTTGAATGTATTAAAAGCTGATGTGTTGTAGGGTCTGTGCTTTATTGCCAATAGAGACCAAGGAACAAAAATGTATGCCAATAAGTATTCTAATTTCTGGAGACGCTTCTTTGCTATCTGGATAGATTCAATCGTATTTTTACCTTTGGAGTGGATAGACAACTACGTACTTTCTGGCGTGATCAGCTCGGGTGGTGTTTTTGCTTGGGGAGTGGTGAATTCACTAATTGGTGTCACTTACTACGTTGGCATGCATGCTAAATTTGGGCAAACAATCGGTAAGATGGTTACTCGAGTGAAAGTAGTGGATGTATCTGAAAGTCGAAACTTAACCCTCAAACAGTCTTGTATGAGAGATATTGTCCCAATCATGCTTATCCCCTTTAGTCTCTATGCTTACGCGCAACTGTCTTTCTACGGCCAGACTTGGGAAAGTTTAGAGCAAGGACGAGCCTTTATTTTTGTTGGGTACGCAATGATCGGTTGGGTTCTTTTAGAGTTCATCTCCATGCTATTTAATCATAAACGCAGAGCGATTCATGATTTCATTGCAGGTTCTGTTGTCGTAAAGAAAGTCTAATTATCTAAACTTCGGCCTAAGGAAAAATCGATGGATGTCCATGAGTGTGTCTCTTTTATCTTGATCAATGAATCACATGTATTGTTAGAAAAGCGCAGCGATTCTAAGGACACTGATCCCGGCTTAATAACAATACCTGGTGGTCATATAGAGCAGGGTGAAAATCAAATTCAAGCATTGTTTCGAGAGCTTAACGAAGAGCTAAACGTTACTCCAACTGAATACACATTCTTATGCTCGCTCTATCACCCAACAAAAGAGTTACAGCTGATCCATTATTTTGTGGTAACCCAGTGGGAAGGTGAAATCACAGCACAAGAAGCAGACAGCATCGCGTGGTACCCACTGAATTCGGCGCCTGTAGGTATCAGTGCTGATGGTGTTGCTTTGAAAGAAGTCGGGCGAGTGGGGATGGTTCTCTAAAACAGTGGTGATAAGAGGCTGTATGACGTTTTTAAGAGCTCAAAAACGGTGAAACCCCGATGTTGGTAGTAGTCTTAGCTGTATGGTATTGATTTATATGCATTTCATGCATTTAGAGCTGGTGGTTAAGCTCTAATTGGCCTAAAAAACGGTTAAAAAGGCCAATGAAATAGTCAAATAAAATCAATAGATTAGCAACTTGGTACTACTGTATTAGTCCACCCTAAAGTGGGCTTGAAATCGATTCGTTGAATCATTTTATGCTTCGGGAATTCTTTTTGTTAATTGCTGCGCAAATAGAATGTCACTGAAAAAATCGTGCATAGTTTTTCTACCAGTAGATGAAAAATCTTAATTTTCATGTAGTGAGAAAGGTAAGGAGAACGACATGGCGACGCGTAAAATCAAACCTAGACAATTTATTGATGAGTTTTACCCTGATTCAGGGATATGCAATACCACCATCATAAACTGGATTAAACATGGCAAGCTCGAGGGCACTAGAACGCCAACGGGCCGATATTTAGTCTGTGTTGACGACGAGATAGGGAACCCTGCAGACAGGGTGAGTGAACTTCTAAGATTCTTGGAGTCATAAATGGTTGGTAGAGCTAGAAGCAAAGAAACGGCTCATTACCCTCCATTCTTGGTGAAAATGAGCCATAGGGGGCAATCTCGATTTCGGTTTACGACCGTAGATGGTGTGAAGAAGCTATTTCCTATCGGGACTGTAGAGCAAGAAGCGATACAAGCCGCGCATGTTTACAACTTGCAATATCGTCCTGAGCTAGGAAGCGCGTTTTCCCTTTCTGAGATGACCCCATTTCGCAAAGCTGTCTCTAAAGGCCGTAAGGACAAATTTAATCGGCCTTTAAAAGAGTGGCTTCCATTAGTGTTGTCTCGTGTGAAGAAAGAAGAACGGCTTTCCAAAGACGTTTATCGAAATTTAGAAAGGGACTGTTACCGCCTTGATGAGTTCATGGGGCGGTTGCCAACCAAATCGATCAAGTTACAGCACATCAATGAGTTCCTTTCTAAATACTATTCCGAGTTAAGTAATCGTCAGCTCAACAATAAGATCAGTAACCTTAAAAAGGTATTTTCCTACCTTGCTGATGAGAGCGCTATTGAGAGTAATTTTGTACTCAATAAAAAACAGCGTCGATTGACCAGAGAAGATTACACAAAAGCCCGCCACGACCTAGATATCGAAAACTACCAAAAGATCTACGATGCAGCGCCACTGTTTCTGAAGGTAGCAATGAGCCTAACTCTTGAGACAACTCATGCTGTGAGGGAGATCTATAGGCTTCGTTATCGTATATACAAACCACGTGAAGGTGTGTGTGGGATTCTTTGGAACCCTGACAAAGAGGTGGAGTATGTGGATGGGCATGCTGTGTATGGAATGCTATATGTTCACCGAGAGAAGGTGAAAAAGTCCGATGCTTCCACTGTCGCTATTCCCGTTACTCAGACGATCAAAGACATTGTCGACCTTTCTAAAACATCGAGATTGATTTGTCCTTATATCGTTCACCGTAAACCTAAACAGCAGCAACGTGGCATTTCAAAAGAGACCGATCATCTTTATCAAGTACATCACCACAATATAAGTAAAGAGTTCAGTAAGGTTCGAGACTCTTTAGGGCTTTATAGCCACCTAAAGAAATCATTAAGGCCGACCTATCATGAAATTAGAGGGCTGGCAGCTCGAATGATTGAACAGCAAGGGCAGAGTGCTACCGAGCGAATGGCACACGCGAACGCTAAAACAACAAAAATCTATACAGGCACAAGTGACATTATTTGGCACCAAGTACCCCCTGTTGAGGTTATGCCGAAAAGTGGCCAGAAGTGATTCGTGTTAGTTGTTTAGTTTTGGGGGAATTCGGAATCCGAATTTGAATCCGCATCGCTTTAAATTGCGTTGTAATTCGGATTCCGAATTATTAGATTAAGGAAATACGACTTGAGTTCCTTCACCACAAGAGCATGCTATTGAGTACGTGTTCTTTTTCTTACTGACTTTGGCTGAATTAGATTGGCAAGAATGGCAACTAATACGCATTGCAGTATTCACCTTACATTGTGGGCAGTAGACGTAATACCCATACTTTCCATACCTCGGCTCGGTCTGAGGGCTTTGACACTTCTTACAATTAAAACCATGCCTTATTTGTGGAACTTTGGCCTCTTCAATTGTTTCTTGAGCTGGAAGCAAGTCTACCTTTTCAGTTTCGCTCAATTCTGCGATATGTACTTTGGGAGCCGGAGAAGACGTAGGCACATGTTGTTCGTTTAGAAAGTGAACTAGGCGGTACAGTTCATCACGATTAAACGTAGGATTCGGATTTAGTATTGAACCTACGCGGTGCTTTTTGATGAGACTCTTAACGCTGCTACCAATAGATTCGGCTTTAATGAGCTTCTTCGATATATCTTTAGGGATAGAAGTTCGATCGATTAGAGCGTCATTGGACGCGGCACAGAGTTGATCCCAACAGCGACCACCAAAGTACCCTTGTAAAAATGCAATTCGGTCTAATAACGACTTAGCGTTGTCATTTAAAAGTGCTTTCAATAGTTTGGTTTGCAACTTAGCTTGCTCGATAGGTGAGGGCATTCCTGTCCATTTCCCTCTTACGGTTCGGCTCCATTCGAGTTGATTGTTGACCTTAACCTCACCGCGAATCGATTTCGACTCAATAATGATAAATCCTTTGTTATAAAGGACTAAGTGATCGATCTGAGCTGTTTCATTTTTAAACTGTATGCGTAGGTCATTGATAATGAAGATGTCATTTGCATCTCCAAACTCTCTGCGTAAGTAAAACGCGACATCCTGCTCTACTTTTGCGCCAGCTTTCTGTTGAAGACTGTTGTCGATTTTTGAATCTCTATCCTTAGTAATCATTCTTTATTCCTGCTTTTTTATAAAAGCAGTTTACCATGCAGTCTTATTCATATTGATGGTGTGTATGTTTTTGAGACCTATGTTCTTTTTCGAACACTGTTATTGATGAAAATTGTGAAATATCTCTTTTCGAAAGCTCGAAGTAGAGAGTGGGAACCCTGCAACTCGCTGTTTAATAATGTGTTTGTTAGGCATCCCGTTATTGTGCGTGTTAGGGCGTTGTGAGCGCCATGAAAGTTGTAAATAGGTAATGGTGGCGCAACAATAAGAGGTGATACGTAGCCATTGCTGCAGAGAAAAACACACACATAAATTGTTATTGAGCTTTTGGAGTGACTAGAGGCCTCAGCCTTAAGAGCAGGTGATAGTGCCCTGTTTCGTGATTATGAAGTCATTTCAGAATTCGGAATCCGAATTTCATTTATCGTTATTTTACGAATATTCTTGATAATGGGCTAACAACGCCATTGGCGCCTCTATCAATGATGTGAGTATAGATTTGCGTTGTCTTCAAATCGGTGTGACCAAGTTGTTCTTGAACGGTTCTGATATCCGCTCCGCTTTGAAGAAGGTGCGTAGCGAATGAGTGCCTTAAAGTATGACACGAGATGTTTTTGTCAATGTTGGCTTTTTGGCCTGCTACCTTAATGTGTTTTTGAAGCGCTGTTGGGTGAATATGGTGTCTACGTAGCTCGCCTGTTTGTAAATCTGGCGACAAACGACTAGAGGGAAAGAGGAATTGCCAATTTAGGCTCCTTTCTGCGCTCGGGTATTTTCTAGCGAGTGCTTCAGGTATGTATACACCAGAGAAAACTGTGTCATTCATGTCTTGATGATAGTAACTCGCGGATCTCTGTTGCTGTTGTTTGATAGCGGGGAAAAGCTCTGGTGCTATTGTCACTATACGGTTTTTACCTCCTTTCCCTTGCCATACACGTACAGATTTATATGCATAATCGATATCTTGTATACGTAGGCGTAGACACTCCATCAAACGCAACCCTGACCCATACATTAATTGATAAGGTAATTTGTAGTTAGGTGAACAGTGATTGAATAGCCTTCCAATCTCTTCTGGAGTCATGACTGTTGGCAATTTTCTTGATTTATCTGAGCGCCGAAACTGCATATCAAGCTCTATGGGTTCTTGAATAATTTCTTTGTATAAAAAGACTAATGCATTGAGAGCTAGACTTTGCGTTTTCCTCGCTGACTTTTTGTTAACAACCAGGTGCGTTAGGAAATCTTCTACATGTCTGGAAGTTAAGCTCTTTGGGTGCTTTTTATCATGATAAAGAATGTATTAGTGAATCCAATAAATGTACGCCTCCGTTGTACGAAGGGCATAGTGCCGTCCAAGCATATATTCTTGTATATACGATAGAAATGGTGATTTTTTCATTAAACTTTAACTGGTTATGCATACATAGGTTTCAGTTTGGCACATCAATTCATGCTATATAGAAAAATTCTGTATTTTGGGATGTAGGAAGGGAGCTGTAGTGCTTAAGTTACTGTTAGTTTTCATAAAAACGGGGTATCGTTTACGTCATTGAGATACTAGACAGAATAATTCTGTATTTAGGTGCAGAATTTTTCTGTCTAATATAGCTGTTAGCAGTCAAAGGTAACGGTAATAGTAAAGATGAAAATCATAAGTGATAACCAACTAATTATCGAATTTCATCGTCCAGAGTTTAACCTTGACGGATGGATGGAGCATTACACACTATCACTCAGTGGTAGAGGCATGACGTCATCAGTACGTGTTGTGAATCAGCCTTATGGTGATGGCCCATCAGACTTTTTCAAACAGCTAGCAGAAGAATGGCAAGGTTGGGACGGTGAAAAGGTGTGGTCCTCGTTGGAAGGTGAATATTCCATGTCTGCAAAGAGTGACCTGACTGGGCATGTTTATCTTAACTTTCAAATTTATTCGAATTTGACTGAACCTTATTGGAGTGTACAAGTAGTTATTATTCTTGAAACTGGTCAGTTAGATTCCATAGCGACTAGATTAAGTGAATATCTGTGGCAAAACTGCTAACAAAGCGTTTAAGACGGACTCTCAACGCTTGGCATTTTTAGTTCAAATGGGTTGGGGTGTTTAGGGTGTAATTATTAGGTTAGGTGGTAGCGTTGTTCGCCACTTAACGCGGCGTTATGTGCCTCATTACAGATCGCAATATAGTAATAAATAGGGAAGTAAATATACAGTGAAGATAAATTCAGAGGGCATCTTGATTGATGAGTATAGCGCCAACTTAGAGCGTGTTTGTAAAGAACCTGAATGTAAAAAGGTTTATCGAATCGTAGAGTATTACGAATCGAATAACTCCTATTTTTATCGACCTTATAACTATGTAAAAGGGTGCTCAGATTTCTGTTTAGAGTGTTGGTTAGATGTATCAGAGTTTGTCGAGAAGTCTCCTACTGCTGAGCCGAGCTACCAACTCGATCTTGAGCTTCCGCAAGACCACTCTCACTGGTATGACGAAAATCATCTTCAAAGAATTGATATGGGCGATTTAGAGTTGGCTTATCAGGAATACGTAAGTGATGGCTGCCATGTTGTTTTGATGCCTTTATCTAGGTTTGTTACTGATAAGTCTTTATTTCTCCCAAATGGTGTGATGATTTTTCCAGAAGGGCGAGTGGATTTGTCGAAAGTAGTAAATTCAAAGCTAGGAAACAAGCTTGCAATAATTCAAACAACTGCGTCAGGAGTATCATTAGATGAATATGAAACCCAACCATTAATCGCCCTACCGATAAAAATTAACTGGGAGGGTCTGATAAATGCTACCCATTCACAGCATATGGAGTTGATTAGGGCCATTTCCGAAACCATTGATGCTCTCTGTATGAATTTTATTTGTTATAAAAATTGTGAGCTAACTTATCTTCCAGATGAAGGCTTGCCAAACTCAGCTGGGCAACTATCTTCGAATTCAATGATGTCCTCTGCACTATTTTTGAGAGCTGGGGGTAATGAAGCAAAATTGATTGCTGGGGCGGCTTTTAGTCATACAATTACTAGAGGAGTTGGACTGGTTGCTAGGCAACCTGAGTGGATTGAATTCCCTGTAGGCGGGGAAGTAGGCAATATAGTACAGAGAGGCATGTCATTATATTCGCAGCTTATCAAGCTAGAGTCGGCGACTTCTCGCTTTGTTCATGCTCTTAGCCTACTAGAGTTCTTAGCCTTTCCATATGAATTTGAACAGTATAAAAAAGTTAAAAAAATTGTGTCTAGGTACGTATCATCTGACTCTATGGAGAGGGCAAGGATTCATGAACGGTTTGAGTTTCTTACGGGTAAGAAAGATTCACTAACAAAAGAAGAAATTGGGCTCAGAACTAGAATTGTTCACATTGGAGCTCGATTTGAAGACTTGGTGCCTTCCAACGTTGAACGTAATGAGATATTCCAAGAGTTGGATTTCTATATAAGAAACATGATGGACCACATGATTGAGCACTCTCACCTGTCATTTGAAGATTACAAAGTAATCAGAGACAAGGATGTATAGAGGCACATAACAAACTGTTCAAGAGGGATTCGCAACGCGTGGCATTTTTATTATGCGTTGGTTTAAGTGTTTAAGGTGGTATGCGGCGGCATCGGTATTGCGTTGCTCACCCCTTAACAGGGCGTTAGTTTCATCGGAGTAGTACGAAACAATGGTAAAAGAAACAATTAACTCCTTGAAAGGAGTTTTATATGAACGTATTAGCAGCCCTTTATGGGGGACGTACTTTATCTCTTTTGTTGTATACAATTGGAGCGCAATCCTAATTTTAGCCAGTGATCCGAAACCAATGGCTGAAAAGGTCGAGTTAATTAAAACGACTTATGTGTACACTGATGGCAATTTCAATATGGGTGTTGTTTTGTACCCCTTAATGATGTCGGTATTATTACTGCTAGCCATTCCTTTCTTGCAAACTCTGCATTATATTTACTCTGAATATATGAAGACTCAGGGTAAAGTCAGACGAGACAAATTTGAAGAAAAAACGCGACTGACAGTTGAACAAAGCAATGAGTTAAGGCAGCGCATTTTTAACATTCAAACTTCTAGCCGAGAGATGACATCGTTTCAAGATCAGGAAATCAACTCACTTAAAGAAACTATTTCGTCATTAAAATCGCAGTTAGAATCTAGTGAGCAGGACGAAGAGATGGGGTTGTTGGTTGAACAACTTCAGAAAGTTCAGTCAGAGAAAGCTGAACTATCGGCGAAAGTGGCAAAAGTAGAATTAGAGTTGGCTAATAGTCGGGCATATATCAAGACTGATGCAGTTGATATTGAATATGCCTTTGCTCGAATCATTGGTAATGAAACTGGTGCTAGAGGTACAGAACATGATGCTGATATCTTTAGAGGTGGTGACATAAGCCATATTTCTGATGCACTGGATAGTGCTATAGCTAGCATTGAATTGCGCTTAAATAGCATCCATTTTTTGCCAAGTGACAATGAAAGTGGTGGAATTGCTGCTCAACTAGGAGTGGCAATTATGCAATTGAAGCGCACAAGTAAGTCGATGAAAGAACTCACGGTGTACGAGCCGAATGATTATCATTGGGGAATAGTTGCCAACCTAATGACTGTTATCAATACACTTCTGGAGTTAGCTGAAAGAAATGAAACTAACAAGAAATTTAAGAGTGATTCACAACGCTTGGCGCCCTCGTTTTAAGTGAGTTTAGTGTTTATGGCACAATACTTTAGGTAAGGCGGTGGCGTTGTTCACACCTTAATTTGGCGTTATGTGATAAGGAGGTCACATTGAGTATTGAATACAAGGTTAATCAGCAGATCTCGGCTGACGAGTTTATTGGCTTGCTTAGGCGCTCAACATTAGGAGAGCGTAGACCGATAGAAAATATCGAATGTATCAATGGTATGTTGAACAATAGCAACCTCATAATCACTGCTTGGGATGGTTCTAAACTAGTTGGCATTGCTCGCTCTATTACGGATTTCCATTATTGCTGTTATCTGTCCGACCTAGCAGTTGATGAATCGTATCAAAGGTCGGGAATAGGCAAGCAGTTACAAGTTCAAACTCAAGCTCAAATTGAGCCTACATGTAAACTGTTTTTAATCGCCGCACCGGCAGCCAATGACTATTATGGACAAATTGGCTACACCAAAAACGAGCGTTGTTGGGTGCTGGAGCGTGGTAGTGCAATTATCACATAACAAACTGTTTAAGAGTGATTCGCAACGCGTGGCATTTTTACTATGCGTTGATTTTAGTGGTTAAGGTGGCGTGCGGAGGCTTTTGTATTGCGTTGCTCACACCTTAACAGGGCGTTAGGAGTTATGAAGCTGGTGTATGTCTGATCATATGATAGAATAACTTAAATTTTCCCTAATGATTGTTTTATAAAGAATTTCAGATGTATCGATTTATAAACTGGTTTACTAGTAGTGTGGCACTCCCACTAATCCCTATGGCTGGTGTATGGCTAATTAAGGGGGTAGAGTCCGGAACGTTTTCTGTTTCGAATGTTAATGGTACAGACCTATTGTTTGCTTCTGCGATGGTTTGTGTTATCTCATTGATTAAGCTGAAAAACGTCTCTAACAAAGAGCTACTTGAAGGGTTAACAAATATTTTTTCTTTTGGTTTAGTGGTTTCAATGGTGCTCTTTGCTTGGTCTCTAGTCTACCAGGTTCAAGCTGACTTAACGTTGCAGAGCTTTTTTGATCTTGTGTCGAAAGCCCTGAACGATGGAGCTGATGTTAAGGCGATAGCGAATGCAATAGACCCACTGAGCTACAATAATAAAATAGAAGCTTTTAGGTTGATCGGTTTTATTGTAATTGCCGTGGTTGTTCCTACTTCAATCGTATTCACCTTTACATATGACTTGGATAAATAAAGCATGAACCGAAGAATTCTAGAATTAGCTCTAATGATGGTTGCAGTAATAACTGCTATATTCACCTTAACATCTTCGATAGAACTTAGTGCTTTTGATTACAAATATACATCTATCATTATATCGATAGTGTCGGTAATTATGGGTGTTTATGCTTCATTTATTTTTAAGTTCTTGAATAGAAACCCAACTCCATTTCGTGCTTTTATCATTGGTCAACCTAAAACAGGTAAGACAGTATACTTATCAGTTTTGTTTGATGAATTGCAGAGCTATTTTTCAAACAAAGTTGACTTTCAACCGTCGGGTAGTGAAACCGTTGAAAAAGTAAATAATAACTTAAATTTTCTCCGTAAAGGTGCGTGGCTACCTAGCACTGAGGTAAATACTGCATTTTATTTTCGAGCTAGAGCCAGTATTGGAACTAGCTTTTTAAAGCAACACTATACTGTCGAAGTCGGCGATTATGCGGGAGAGCATATAGATGAGTTCGATTCTTCTTCGGACATGTGGCTTCATAAAACAGATTATTTCAAGTATGCACTATCGAGTGATGCTTTGATGTTTTGTGTTGATGGTGATGTGCTACGTTCAGGCGATATCGAGAAAATAGAAGATTCCCAATCAATGCTTATTGGTGCTTACCAAATGCTATTAACTGAAACACAAAGTAAAGCTGGTGAAGGTTTTAGAACGCCTGTAGCACTATTATTGTTAAAAAGTGATCTGTTCGATTCAGATCTAGAGGGTTTGGAACTACTTCGAGATAAGTACAATCGCCTCATTACGCTTATGGAGCGTAAGTCTAAGAGTTTCCGAATATTTTCAGTTTCTTCTGTGGGTGAAACCGTGGAAGGGATGCCACCAGAGCAAATGAAACCACATAATGTATGTGACCCTATGTTGTGGCTCTTAGCGAAAAATAAATCATAACCCTAACAAAGCGTTTAAGACAGATTCCCAACGCATGGCATTTTTCATTCCATCGTTGGGTTTTGTGTTTACGGTGGTATGGTTAAGTTTCGTGGTGGCGTTGCTCACTACTTAACGCGGCGTTATGTGTCAGAGAGAGATTATGAGATTTTTGCAATTATTTATCTTGATCTTAGTAGTAGGGTGTTCAAGTTCTGTAGAAAACACTTACTCATCGGAATATTTAGATCTAGAGCCAATAGAGTTTGTATCGCCGAGATACCCTAAAGTTGCAGTAGAGAATAACCTGTCAGGGTATGTGGTCATGACGTTTAACATTACTAAAAATGGAGATGTGGCTGATATTGTTGTAATCGATTCCACCCCAAAGGGGATCTTTGAAAAGGTAGCTGTACAAGCGTTGTCCAAATGGAAATATGAGCCACTTGAAGATGTTGAGCTTATTGCTCAAAAACAAAAATTAGTCTTTAAAATCTAACACATAACAAATTGTTTAAGAGTGATTCGGCACGCGTGGCATTTTTACCATGCGTTAGGTTTAGGGGTTAAGGTGGTATGCGGAGGCTACGGTATTGCGTGCCTCACACCTTAACAAGGCGTTAGGTTTCTCCGCGGGAAACATCGAATTTGAGGATTTTGGGTCATGGATTATGAGACGAAGCTACAACTTGCACACAAAGAATTAAGTGACAAAGGTGTTTGGAAGTCGAACTACAATCCTCCACTTGTAAAGTTGTTACGTAAATTCGGACTGTGTTT
>NZ_VTXJ01000031.1:0-50268 GCF_013114525.1 Vibrio sp. T3Y01
TCGGCATGAAAACGGTAGTTTGTGTATGATTTTTGTTTGGCGACTAAACCATATCACTTACTACCGTTTTTGTTTTTAGTTCCCGCTAATCCGCGATGAACCAATAAAAAGCCGCTTACTTTTCAGTAAGCGGCTTTCTGTATCTGTTACAACCTAAGTCGTGCTCTAAGCTAGCAGACTATGGGCGGTAAACCTTAACATTCTTGAAGCCCTGCTCTTGCAGGTAAAGCGCTTGCAGACGGCTCATAACACCGCGGTCACAGTACAGTAGGTACTCTTTACCTTGGTCTAAGTCACCAAATTGCGTCGCTAACTTGTAGAAAGGAAGGTGTTTTACATCAACGCCATCGATTTCTAATGGGCTTTCGTCTTCTTCGTCTGGGCTACGAATATCAAGGACGATAGCGTGCTCAGCAACAGCTTGAACCTGTTCCACTTCTGGAGCTTGCTCTTGGCTCTCTTTCTCAATGTCACGGATATCCATAACACGAGCGTTCTCGATCACTTTCTCTAGCACTTCAAAGTTAAACTTAGCTTCTTCTGCTTCAAGTTTACCTTTCTTCGCTTTCACTGTTGGCTTCTTAGAGATAACACCACAGTATTCTGGCATTACTTTCGCGAAGTCTTCAGTGCCGATCTCGCGCGCAAGATCAATGATGTCTTCTTTGTCCCAGTTGATAAGTGGACGAAGGATCAGCGTATCCGTTACGTTATCGATGTGACGCAGGTTAGTTAGCGTTTGGCTTGATACCTGACCTAGTGCTTCACCAGTAACCAATGCTTCGATCTTGAACTTATCTGCAACCATGCCACCAGCACGCATGAACATACGCTTAAGCACCACGCCCATTTGGCCGTCTTCTACGTTCTCAAGGATTTCAGCAACAACCGGTTCGAAATCAACAGAGATGAACTTCACTTTTGCCGAAGAACCGTACTTGTTCCATAGGTAATGAGCCACTTGCTTAACGCCAATCTCGTGCGCAGGACCGCCAAGGTTGAAGAAACAGTAGTGAACTTTAGAGCCACGTTTGATGTGTAGGTAGCTTGATACGCCAGAGTCAAAGCCGCCAGAGATCAAGCTCAATAGGTCTTCTTGAGTACCAAGAGGGAAACCACCAAGGCCTTTGTGACGCGCCAGAACTTGGTTAAGTTTGTCGTTCGCCACTTCAACTTTAACCGTGACTTCTGGATCTTTCAGCTTAACGCGTGCCGACTCAACCGCTTGGTTCAGACCGCCACCTACGTAGCGCTCAAGCTCGATAGACGTGAACTCATGCTTACCACGACGCTTAGCACGAACAGAGAATGTTTTACCTTCAATGTCAGCACGGCTGCGCTCTAATACTTGCTCATAGATATCGTGCAAGTCTTTGAATTCAGACTGTTGAACTTCAAGAGAGTGGTGAATACCTGGAGTGTGAGTCAGAGCCTCTAACACTTCGTTGTAGTACTTATCACTTTCTGATGTCACTTCGATATGGTCACGACGGTTAAATACCGCAACACCTTCACAGCGACGCTGAATAACGTTACGAATGTTGCACTCTAGAATCCTTGTGAAGCGCTTACGCACCGATTCACTTTTTACAAAAATTTCCGGATGGGGCTTAACAATAAATTTCATAGTACGTTCACAACATTAATGTTCAAAATTTTTAAAAGGCTCTTCGCCAAGTAAATTGAAAGAATTTACACAGCACTTGAAGCAAGAGTAGATCATATCTAAATCTAAGGGCGCGAATTATACATGAGAAAGTGAAACAAGGAAAAGAGTGCTTGCTTAGGCACCAGTAATAAATGCGCACCTTATTAAAAATAGCATGCTTACTCACTGCCGGTAGACAAAGAGGTCAATCAACCGTTCATCGCCCAAATAAAAAGCCCAACCTCATCATAAGGTTGGGCTTTCTGGTCAATTAAATCTCTCAAGATAACTCAGGCTATTGAGAGATAGCTGGAACTTCGTCACTGTATAGCGGCTCACCCTGCATAATGCTGATTTCTACACGGCGGTTTAGGCTGCGCTGCCATTCAGTATCGTTAGGCTCTACTGGCTCTGTATCCGCCATACCACGTACTCTCAAACGTTGATGAGAGAATCCGCGAACCTTTTCCATCTCTTGAGCAACAGATACCGCTCGCTGAGATGACAGATCCCAATTCGAGCGATACAGCTCAGAATCAAGACGTTGATTATCAGTGTGACCTGAGATTCGAACAATGCCCGGAACATCTTTCACCAATTCAGCCACCTGTCTCACCAAAGGTCGAAACTTAGGCTGTAAGAAAGCAGAGCCCGATGGGAATGCACCCTTCTCACGAATTCGAATCACAATCTGTTGGCCTAGATTTTCCACCTCAATCGCGCCTTGGTCGATCTCTCGTTCCAACGCCTTCTTGATGCTTTCCATCAAGGTTTCCATCTCTTGAGATTGAGCTTCGGCTTGCTGTTGCTGTTGGTCTGACTCAGAGTTTTGGTTGTCGTGAGTCGATACCTCTGGCGACTTGCCTCCAGTCATCTTGCCTTGGTCACGCATGGTACCACCAGCGCGCTCAGATTCACCTTCATGAAATTCCAACGTCTGCTGAGTGATATCTATCGTTTGCTGCATGATCACATCAATTGGCGTTGGCTCTGGGCGACCAGGGCGAAACTCTTGTGCAATGATGCTGGTCCCTTTCGGGATGTCTTTGACTTCTAGGCGGTTCTGCACACCAAATGCGAACTTCATCGAGCCAGCGATCTGCTTAAACTTCAGTACATCCATCTCAGAGAATGAGAGTAGAAGTACGAAGAAACACATCAGCAGTGACATCAAGTCAGCAAATGTTCCCATCCATTGAGGTAACCCCGGAGGAGGACATTTACATGGATTCTCTTCATCCATCTTCAACTCCTCTTACGCAGGTTCACCATCAATCGTACGCTTACCTTCATTTAGGTAGCTCTTCAGGTAACCATCAATAACTCGTGGGTTTTGACCATCTTGAATCGCTAACACACCATCCATCACCAAACGACGGTTCAGTGTCTCTTGGTCACGACGCAGTGCAAGCTTGTCTGCGATAGGGAAAAACACCATGTTCGATAGAATTGCGCCATACAGCGTAGTCAAGAGTGCAACTGCCATCGCAGGGCCGATCGCTTTAGGGTCATCCATGTTCGAAAGCATGGCAACCAGACCAACCAAGGTACCGATCATCCCCATCGCAGGGGAAACATCACCAAATGCAGAAAACACCTTCGCCCCCTGCTCGTGACGTTCTGTCGTTAGCGCAATATCTTTTTGCAATGCTGCACGCACTACATCACCATCATGACCATCGACTAACAGGTCGATGCCCTTTTGCATAAAGCTGTTGCTGATTTCCATCTCTTCGAGTGCTAAGAAACCACCTTTACGTGCTGCGTCCGCCATTTCAACAATTTTAGCGATAAGGTCTTCAGGCTCATCGGCTTTAAACATAAAAGCTTTGCCGGCAATCTTAGTCGCGCCAAAGAACTGTCCCATGGTGAACTTCATCAGAACAACAAACGTTGAACCACCAACCACGATCAATATGGATGTCGTGTCATAGAACATCCCGAGGCTTCCACCTAGGATCATTGCCATGATTACAAAGGCAAATCCACCAATCAAACCTATTAGGGTTGCTAAATCCACTGAGCACTCCTCATGCTTTTTTGTAGCTCTATGTCGACGATAATCTTTTTATCGGCAAGACTATAAGATCTTTTAGTAAATTCTTGGCCTAAGTATCACACTTTTGCTTTTTGTATCACAACTATTACCCGCTTCCCCGTTCTCGAACAGTCATAAACTCGAGAAAGGTAGGGTTATTAAAGGAAAGTGGCTTCAAGCCTCTTAAAAACGAACTTTCTAGCAAAATTTATTGGTTACATTTGACCATCTGAACGCCCTAGGGTAACGTTCGTTCATCTTTCCAAACGCAGATTTATTATGGCTACTAAGAAACCTGAAAATATGAGCTTTGAAGCGGCAATCGAAGAGCTCGATGGCTTGGTTGATCAACTAGAAAACGGTGATCTAGCTTTAGATGATGCGCTGAAAAAATTCGAACGAGGCATCTCCCTCGCTCGTGCAGGTCAAAGTAAACTAAACGATGCAGAACAACGTGTTAGCATCCTACTGCAAAATGACGAAAATGCAGAACTGAGTGACTTTAACCCACAACCAGAATAACGAATTGTATGAGATCCCCTATGATCGAGACTTTATTGTCTTATCAAGCACGTAATAACGAGCAACTGAACCTTTGGCTTGACCGCCTGCCACACCAAAATCAGAACCTAATCAACGCAATGCGTTATGGGTTACTTTTAGGCGGCAAACGCGCGCGTCCATTTCTTGTCTATATTACAGGGGAAATGCTTGGTTGCACCGCGGAAGAACTCGATACTCCAGCTTCTGCAGTCGAATGTATTCATGCCTACTCTCTGATTCATGATGACCTTCCGGCAATGGACGACGACGAACTGCGTCGTGGCCACCAGACTTGTCACATCAAATTCGATGAGGCGACGGCTATTTTAACAGGCGATGCACTACAAACTCTCGCATTTACTATACTTGCAGAAGGCACATTAAGTGCTGATGGTGAAAGCAACCGCGTTCGAATGATTCAACGTCTAGCTGAAGCCTCTGGAGCTCAAGGTATGTGTATCGGTCAGGCACTCGATATCGAAGCTGAAAACCGCGCAGTGACGCTTGAAGAGCTGGAAGAAGTTCACCGCAATAAAACCGGTGCTCTTATGAAGAGTGCAATCCGTTTAGGTGCGCTGGCTGCAGGTGAAAAAGCGTTCGATGTGCTGCCTCAATTAGATAAGTACGCAGATGCCATCGGATTAGCCTTCCAAGTTCAAGACGATATCTTGGATATCATTGGCGACACCGAAACTTTGGGTAAACCGCAGGGCTCTGACCAAGATTTGAACAAAAGCACCTACCCTTCTTTGCTAGGTTTAGAGGGCGCTCAAGAAAAAGCGCAATCTCTGCTGCAGGAAGCGCTTCAAGCTTTGGCCGCGATCCCATACAATACCCAGTTACTCGAAGAGTTCGCCCGATACGTCATCGAGCGCAAGAACTAAGACAATAAGCGCGCATTACCTATGACTCTTGATATTTCAAAGTACCCAACTCTTGCTTTGGCTGATAAGCCAGAGGATTTGCGTCTTCTCCCAAAAGAGACGCTGACACAGCTTTGTGATGAATTACGCACCTATCTTCTTAACTCAGTGAGCCAATCAAGTGGTCACTTAGCGTCAGGCTTAGGTACGGTAGAGCTCACTGTCGCTCTACACTATGTGTACAACACGCCTTTTGACCAATTGGTTTGGGATGTTGGCCACCAAGCATACCCGCACAAAATTCTTACCGGTCGCCGTGACCGCCTGTCGACTATCCGCCAAAAAGACGGACTGCACCCATTCCCATGGCGTGAAGAGAGCGAGTACGACACCCTTTCTGTTGGTCACTCTTCAACATCGATCAGTGCTGCACTCGGCATGGCGATCAGTGCTAAGAAAGAAGGTAAGAACCGTAAAGTTGTGAGCGTGATTGGTGACGGTGCGATTACTGCTGGTATGGCATTTGAAGCCATGAACCACGCAGGCGATGTTCACAATGACATGCTGGTTATCCTAAACGATAACGAGATGTCGATTTCTGAAAACGTAGGTGCGCTTAACAACCACCTAGCTCAAGTTCTTTCTGGCAGTCTTTACACGTCTATTCGTGAGGGCGGCAAGAAAGTGCTATCTGGCGTTCCGCCGATTAAAGAGCTAGTTCGTCGTACAGAAGAACACCTAAAAGGCATGGTTGTTCCAGGCACCATGTTTGAAGAGCTAGGCTTTAACTACATCGGCCCAGTAGACGGCCACGACGTAAACGAGCTGATTAAAACGCTTAAGAACATGAGAGATCTAAAAGGCCCTCAGTTCCTGCATATCATGACTAAGAAAGGTAAAGGCTACGAGCCAGCAGAGAAAGATCCAATTGGTTACCACGGCGTACCTAAATTCGATCCTGCACACTCAAGCTTGCCTAAGAGCACCAGCTCTAAGCCAACGTTCTCTAAGATTTTTGGCGATTTCCTATGTGATATGGCAGCGCAAGATCCTAAGCTGATGGCGATCACGCCAGCCATGCGTGAAGGTTCTGGCATGGTGCGTTTCTCTAAAGAATACCCAGATCAATACTTCGATGTAGCAATTGCAGAGCAACACGCCGTGACGCTAGCAACGGGTATGGCGATTGCGGGTGATAAGCCGATTGTGGCTATCTACTCGACATTCCTACAACGCGGCTACGATCAACTGATCCACGATGTCGCTATCATGGATCTACCGGTTATGTTCGCGATTGACCGCGCAGGTCTTGTGGGTGCCGATGGTCAAACACACCAGGGTGCGTTCGACTTGAGCTTCATGCGCTGTATTCCAAACATGGTGATCATGGCACCAAGCGACGAAAACGAATGTCGCCAAATGCTTTACACTGGCCACCAGCACAATGGACCAAGTGCGGTTCGTTACCCTCGTGGTAATGGTATGGGCACAGAAATCCAAAGTGAGTTTACTGCACTTGAGGTTGGTAAAGGCCGTATCGTTCGTGAAAGCTCAAAAGCAAAAGATGGCGCTAAGGTTGCTATCCTAAGCTTTGGTACTTTCCTAGAAAATGCACTTCAAGCTGCTGATGCAATGGATGCGACCGTTGCAGACATGCGCTTTGTTAAGCCGCTAGATGAAGCTCTAATCAAACAACTTGCCGCTGACCACGATGTATTGGTGACTATCGAAGAGAATGCGATTGCCGGTGGTGCAGGTGCAGGTGTGATTGAGTTCTTGATGCAAGAGAAACTGCTAATGCCAGTACTGAACCTTGGCCTACCAGACAAGTTCATTGCTCAAGGCACTCAAGGTGAACTGCATGAAGAGCTAGGCTTAGACGCGAAAGGTATTGAGAAGTCTATCTCTGACTACCTTGCTAAATAGCTTTCAGTAGCGAACTGCATAAGCAACAAAACAAAAAAAGGTTGGCCCTAGGGTCAACCTTTTTAGTATCCGCTAACTCATTAGCTAGCCACTGTTTAAGTCAGTTGCTACAGCAAATTAGCAGCACGGCTTAAGAACAGGTGCGTCGTAATTCTCTGGTTCATCAGAGTAGATAGCAACATTAAAGTTCTCAACTAAGCCTGTTTCATCAACACACTGCTCTTGAAAGAACTGTTGAATTTCACGACGTTGACAATGTGCTTCAAACGCTTCGTTATCCGCCCAAATTTCGTTGAAAGCGATCGGGAAGCTCTGACCTTCCGCAAACGGGCTCTGGATGTGACGAGTTACTGTGTATTGAATACAACCATCTTCACGCAGAGTGTTTGGCTCTAGTGCTTTTAAAACCTCAAAAAGTTCGTTCAATTTGCCTTCTTTCGGTTGAAATTGAGCGATGCAGTAAACCTTCTTAGACATTGTAATTCCTTGTTTTATCTTATCTTTAATTAAACTAGCCAACCTGAGAAATGGGCCACAGCATACAGAGAAATCGCCGCCATAATACCTGCCACAATATCATCAATCATGATACCCAAACCGCCATGAATTCGAGCATCCAACCAGCCAATTGGCCACGGTTTTACCATGTCGAAGAAGCGGAATAGAACAAAACCCGTCAGCAACCATTTCCAATCATCGGCAGGAATGCTCAACATTGGCACTAGGCTCATGGTGATCCAAAAGCCTGCAAACTCATCCCATACGATAGAGCCATGATCATGTACGCCCATATCATCTGAAGTCACTTGGCAGATCTTGATACCAATAATGCAGCTTATCACGACCACCGCGACATAAGCCGGGAACGGCAATTGAACCAATAATAGGTACAGAGGAATCGAGGCGAGTGTACCCATGGTTCCAGGAATAATAGGCGATAAGCCACTGCCAAAACCCGTTGCTAGAAAGTGCCAAGGGTTTTTAAGAGAGATTGCAGATAGTGGGTTTGTCATCAATTAACCTTAAAGTGATCGTAACCGGTTAAGCTCCAGCTCAGCGGTTCACCATTATTGTGTAGTTCAAAGTATTCTACAGGTCTTATTTGACCAATACAGGTGACTTTTGTTCCAGTGTGTGACAAAGCACTTTCCAATGAACCTTTATTCTCTTCCGGCACGGTAAAGCAAAGCTCATACTCTTCACCACTGGTCAATGCGTACTGCTGCGCTGTAGCGATATCTGGGGCAAACTGGCGCAGCTCTGGGGAGATTGGTAAGGTGCTCACGTCGATGCTTGCACCCACCTGTGAGCGCTTAAGGATATGTTTCAAATCCGAGATGACACCATCTGAGATATCAATTGCCGATGAAGCAAGATTGACAAGCGCTTGGCCAGCTAACACTCGTGGGGAGCTAATGTAGTGTCTCTCTTCAAGCTCTTTCGCATACGGCTTAGCTTGGTTTGTTGTTAGATCTAATAGAACCTCTAGACCTGCCTTGCTGTCGCCCAGATTACCTGTCACGTAAATCCAGTCTCCAACCTTGGCGCCGTCTCTACGCAGGGCTTTCCCTTCAGGTACAAATCCTTGTACTGTCAATGTCAGGCTTAGTGGCCCTTTCGTGGTATCGCCACCAATTAACTGAATACCAAAGTAATCTGCCAGTTTGAAGAAAGAGTCACAGAACGGCGCTAACCAAGCTTCATCCACTTCTGGCATGGTTAAGGCAAAAGAGACCCACGCCGGCGTTGCGCCCATAGCAGCCAGATCACTGATGTTTGAGGCTAATGCTTTGTGCGCGACCCAAGCCGGGTTTGCTTCTGCTAGAAAATGAGTGCCCGCGACTAAGGTATCGGTGCTGATCGCGATCTCAACATTACTTGGGGCTTTAACCAGCGCGCAATCATCACCAGCGGCGAGATGCACGTCTTTACGCTGAGGCTGTCGGTTGACGAAATATTTATCGATTAGGTTGAATTCACCAGACATCACATGCCCTATCTTTGGAATTTACTTACAAAAAAGGCCAGCATAAAAGCTGACCTTTAGATTCAATATACGTAGAGATTACTTCTTACGTACGTGTGGCGCTGCTTTATCAAGCACACCATTCACAAACTTATGGCTGTCTTCTGCTGCGAATACTTTCGCTAGCTCGATAGCTTCGTTGATAACCACTTTGTATGGTACATCTTCGCGACGAGTCATCTCGTACATAGCTAAACGTAGAAGAGCAAGTTCCATTAAGTCCAGATCTTGCATCGGGCGAGATACGAATGGACGAAGCTTGCTATCAAGTTCCATGTGGCTAAGAGCAACACCAGTTAGTAGGTCGCGGAAGTATGCAACGTCTGTTTCTGGCATAGCAAGTGCAGGTTCTGCAGCATGATTTTCTTCTTCATCATACTTACCACCAGATAAGAACTGTTCTTCAACGGTAGCAATATTTTCTTTAGTAATTTGCCAAGAATAAATTGCTTGTAGAGCAAATTGACGTGCGTTACGACGTGCGGCTGGTTTCACACTGGCCCCCATTAGGAATCGATTTCAGAAAGAACGTTGATCATCTCAAGTGCGCTTAGTGCAGCTTCTGCACCTTTATTACCAGCCTTGGTTCCTGCGCGTTCAATAGCTTGATCGATCGTATCAACAGTTAGTACGCCGAATGCTACTGGAAGAGAGTATTCCAGAGACACTTGCGCCAAACCTTTATTACATTCACTACAAACATAGTCAAAATGAGGCGTACCGCCACGAATTACTGTACCAAGAGATACAATCGCGTCGAACTTACCTGTTTTTGCAACGCGTTGCGCTACAAGTGGAAGTTCTACTGCACCAGGACAACGAACAACAGTGATGTTGTCTTCGCTTACTTGTCCGTGACGTTTTAAAGTATCGATTGCACCAGAAAGTAAACTTTCGTTAATAAAACTGTTGAAACGAGCAATAACGATAGCAATTTTTGCATTTGGCGCTGGGAAGCCACCCTCGATCACTTTCATAAGCCTTCCTTTAACTATTTTCATCAAGTGAGAATCGCCGGATTCTAGCATAAAACTGTGAGCAATATCTAATGCTAATTTAGAAGAACAGACACCGGAGATGTAAAGATGATAACCAAGCCTGGCTCCCAACCATTTGGGAACAGCAAGTCGCTAAGCGCCAACGTTTGACACGACAAAAGTCAGGCTCAGCGACTTGGCTCTTTTGGTCCTATTTCGAACCAAAAGAGCCACTCAAATCATCATAAATTTATGTTGTTATTAAACCAGTATGTAAGTAGTTACTCACAAACGTATTCAACAACGTTTAGACCAAAACCACCAAGAGCGTGGTAACGCTTAGTGCTTGAAGACAATAGACGCATATCATGAACGCCTAGGTCTTGTAGAATTTGAGAACCGACACCAACGCGACGAGAAGTGCCTTGCTTCTTAGCCATAGTTGGTTGCTCATTCTTATCTTGAGCTTCGAATGTCTTCACTTTGTGAATCAAAGAATCAGACGACTCTTCGTTGCCCAGAATAACCAAAACACCACCTTCGTCGCCAATGCGCTTCATCGCCTTATCTAGCGACCAGCTACGCTCAGTACCACGATCAGAATGAAGCAGATCGGTGAAGGTATCATGTAGGTGAACACGAACCAGTGGCGCTTCGCCCGTTAGGTCACCTTTTTGCATTGCGTAATGGATTTGATTATCGATAGTGTCACGGTAAGTCACGAGTTCAAAGTCGCCGAACTCAGTCGGTAGGTGACACTGTGCAACGCGCTCAATCGTGGTTTCTGTGTTGTTACGGTATTCGATCAAGTCAGCAATTGTGCCCAGCTTGATGTCGTGTTTTTCAGCGAACACTTCAAGGTCAGGGCGACGAGCCATGGTGCCGTCGTCATTTAAGATCTCAACGATAACCGACGCAGGTTCACAACCCGCTAAGCGTGCTAAATCACAACCCGCTTCAGTGTGACCAGCGCGAGTTAGAACACCACCTTCTTGCGCTGTTAGCGGGAAAATGTGACCAGGTTGAACAAGGTCAGCCGCTTTTGCATCTTTCGCAACAGCTGCTTGAACAGTCACAGCGCGGTCAGACGCAGAAATACCCGTAGTTACACCCTCAGCAGCTTCAATCGAAACGGTAAAGTTAGTGGTGTACTGTGCGTTGTTGTCTTGAACCATAGGCGCAAGACCCATGCGGCTTGAACGCTCTTTAGTCAAGGTTAGGCAGATTAAACCACGGCCGTACATCGCCATGAAGTTAATTGCTTCTGGCGTCACATGTTCTGCTGCCATGATCAGATCGCCTTCATTTTCGCGATCTTCATCATCCATCAGGATAACCATTTTTCCTAGGCGAATGTCTTCAATAATTTCTTGAGGAGTACTAATTGGCATTGTTCTATATCCTTTGAAATGGTCCTGCTTCCTAGAACCGACACTATTTAAACCTGATGATATTGCTTCGCTCTACAAAGTGACGCTTAGCGCACTTCATATCAACGATTAGGCAAAACCATTCTGTTGTAAGAATTCCATCGTCAATCGAGATTCAGGTTCAGACTCTTGTTGCTGACCTTGCAGTAGGCGCTCCATGTAGCGCGCTAACACATCCACTTCTAGATTCACTTTACGACCAACATGGAATTGATCGATGGTGGTTTCTGAAGAGGTATGAGGAACAATCGTCAGCTTAAATGCATTCTTACGTAAATCGTTCACAGTAAGACTAATACCGTCGACGGTAATCGAGCCTTTTTGAGCAACATACTTTGAGATTTCAGCGGGCATTTCTACCCAGAACTCAATCGCACGGCCTACTTGGTTGCGCTCAACAATCTCACCCACGCCATCCACGTGACCCGATACGATATGCCCACCGAAACGTGTTGTCGGTAGCATCGCTTTCTCTAGGTTCACTTTGTCACCCGCTTGGTAATCAACAAAACCCGTTTTTTTCAGGGTCTCAAGTGACAAGTCTGCACTGTAGCTGTGGTCGTTAAATTCGACGACCGTCAAACACACACCGTTGGTAGCAATGCTATCGCCTAACTGAACGTCGGCCATATCAAGCTTACCCACGTTAACCGTTACGGTAATGTCTTCTCCGCGGGGAGTAATTGCACTCAATGTACCTACGGCTTCTACAATTCCTGTAAACATTTTAAAACTCTTTTTGTTGTCAACGACATGTATCTAGGGCGCGGATTTATTTCCACTATCGTTTCGTTACTGTCGGTCTAGTAATACGGGTTTCGCTACGATGCGAATATCCACACCAACTTGTCGAACATCTTTAATTTCTAGGTCAATGACATCAGACATCGAAGTGAGCCCTAATGCACCCATCAAACCTCTTCCGTCACTGCCCATAAGTTTAGGAGCTAAATAAAGGATTAGCTCATCCACCAACTGTGCTTCAATCAAGCTTTTTGCCAATGTTGCCCCCGCTTCGACCCAAATATGGTCGATATGATTAGCAGGTAATTGCCGCATCAAATCGTGTAAATCTAGCTGACCTGTATCAGTAGTACCGACCTCAATGTCAGCAGATGCCTCTGCAACTCTTAATACGAGGGTTGGCGATTGGTACAACTTGAGCTCAGGGCCCAGTTGGTTTTGACGATCAAGAATCACACGAACAGGCTGACGCACGTCAGCTTCAGCATAATGAGCTTGTGCGCTACTTGGTAATTCAGCCCAGCGAACATTAAGTGAAGCGTTATCATCAATCACCGTTTGGCTGGTTGATAATACTGCGCCCGCCTTTGCTCGATAATTTTGAACATCACGACGTGCTGCTGGCGATGTGATCCACTGGCTCTGACCATTTGCTAGTGCCGTTTGCCCATCGAGACTGGCTGCTATCTTAAGCTGAACAAAAGGCATGCCTGTTTGCATGCGTTTAATAAATGCTGGGTTTAAGTCTAAAGCATCTTGCTCCAGTAAACCGATTTCAACCTCAATGCCTGCATCACGCAGCATTTTGATGCCACGTCCAGCGACTTTCGGGTTTGGATCCTGCATCGCGCAAATGACTTTAGCCACTTGAGCCTTAATCAAGCCCTCGGCACACGGTGGTGTACGGCCGTAATGAGAACAAGGCTCTAGTGTGACATAAGCCGTCGCACCTTTTGCTTTATCACCCGCCATTCGCATAGCATGCACTTCAGCGTGAGGTTCACCCGCTTTGGCGTGAAAGCCTTCACCAACAATTTGTCCATCGGTTTGTACAATCACACAACCGACATTTGGATTTGGCGCAGTGGTATAAATGCCGCGTTTCGCTAAATGGATAGCACGCGACATCATTTGAAAATCTAGGGGAGAAAAGTTAGACATGACTGAGGGATTAATCCTCTAATTTAGCGATTTCTTCGCCAAACTCTCGAATGTCTTCAAAGCTGCGGTAAACAGAAGCAAAACGGATGTACGCGACTTTGTCTAACTCTTTTAATTGGCTCATTACTAGGTTGCCAATCATTTCGCTTGGAACTTCACGCTCACCTGTTGCACGGAGTTGTGACTTAATATTGCTGATAGCAAGTTCGATCGCATCAGCACTTACAGGGCGTTTTTCCAGAGCACGTTGCACACCACCAACCATTTTATCTTCGTTAAACGGTTCGCGGTTTCCATTCGACTTAATGACTTTCGGCATCACAAGTTCTGCCGATTCGAACGTAGTGAAACGCTCGCTACATGCAAGGCATTGACGGCGACGACGAACCTGATGGCCATCAGCAACCAGTCTTGAATCGATTACTTTAGTGTCGTTCTCTGAACAAAAAGGACAATGCATATCACCTCCAAATAATTGAATATCAGTGTAACGGAATTGCCAAACGTTAGGAAAGAAAAAGGGCCAATTAAGGCCCTTTTGTGTGCTTATTCATTGATTATTGCTACGCGATAGCAATTTTTAAAATGAGCTACAGAGTAAAGTTAACGAGAAACATTAACCGCGAACAAGATAATTCGCTTTACCCACCCATTTGTAGCTGGTCAGCTCTTCTAAGCCCATAGGACCTCGAGCGTGCAGTTTCTGAGTAGAGACCGCTACTTCCGCACCTAAACCAAACTGTGCACCATCAGTAAAGCGAGTTGATGCATTCACGTACACTGCAGCAGAACCTACCGAGTTAATGAAACGCTCAGAGCTCTCTAAGCTATTGGTCATAATCGCATCCGAGTGGCTCGCGTTATGTACGCGCATGTGGTCAATCGCTTCTGCAACATCTGCAACCACTTTTACGCCAAGTGTGTAGCTTAGCCATTCGGTGTCAAAGTCATCTTCCCCTGCATCACGCACGTCAGCAAAATCAGCAAGAAGTGCCTTCGCACTTGAGTCTGCTACTAATGTCACTTTATCCGCTAGGCGTGTTTTAAGCTTGCCAAGGAACTCCTCAGCTACCGCTTCATGAACAAGCAAAGTATCTAGTGAGTTACATGCTGATGGGCGTTGTACTTTCGAGTTTTCAACGACATCGACAGACTTCTCAAGATCCGCGCTCTCATCAACGAAAATATGGCTGATACCAAAACCACCGATGATAACCGGAATAGTGCTGTTCTCTTTACACATCTTATGCAGACCAGCGCCACCACGAGGGATGATCATATCTACGTAGTCATCTAGCTTAAGCAGCTGAGAAACAAGCTCACGATCTGGCTTTTCAATGTATTGAACAGAAGCAGCAGGAAGCTCCGCTTTCTCTAATGCAGACTGGATAACTTTGACCAGTTCCATGTTCGAGAAGAAGGTCTCTTTACCGCCACGCAAGATGCTTGCGTTACCCGTTTTCAGGCACAGTGCCGCAATATCAATCGTTACGTTCGGGCGTGCTTCATAGATAACACCAACCACACCAAGCGGTACACGGCGACGAGACAGTGACATACCGTTTTCCAGTACTTTGCTGTCGATTTCGCTGCCCACAGGATCGTTCAGGCTAATAACGTTACGAACGTCGTTAGCGATACCCGTTAAGCGCTCTTCATTCAGAAGTAGGCGGTCAAGCAGTGCGTCCGTTAGACCTGCTTCGCGGCCCAGTGCGATGTCTTTCGCGTTCGCTTCTAAGATAGCGGCGGCGTTTGCTTCTAACTCATCGGCAATGATCGCCAATGCCTTGTTCTTTTGCGCCGTTGATGCGGTCGCCAGGTGAAAAGCAGCTTCTTTTGCTGCAATACCCATGTTAGTTAAATCCACGTTTAACTCTCCCTAAATTCTGTCTGTCTTTGGATGAAAGAAGCGATGCGTACTACCTACATCTAGTGCAAAAGCCAGATGCGCCGTTCATCGCCTCGTCATCTCGAACTATTCTTGGATGACTACAAGGTCGTCACGGTGAATGACTTCTGACCCGTAATCGTAACCAAGGATGTCGCCAATATCTTTACTGTGCTTGCCTGCTATTTTTGCTAGGTCTTGGCTTGAGTAGCTAGCGATACCACGCGCGACTACTTTGCCTTTGCTGTCTGTGACTTGGGTAACTTCACCACGAGAGAACTCGCCCTTAACTCGAACCACCCCTTTTGCCAACAAGCTACTGCCTTTGGTGTTAACGGCATTCACCGCACCATCGTCAACCACGATGTCACCAGCAGAAGCTGGGCCAGCTAAAATCCAACGCTTACGGTTTTCAAGCGCCTCAGCTAACGGCAAGAAGCGTGTGCCTTGAGGGTTATCACTCAAAGAGTCGAATACCACATTTTCAGCACTGCCTGCTGCAATGATAACTTCAATACCAGCACGACGAGCGATGTCCGCCGCCTGCAGTTTTGTCGCCATACCACCGGTACCTAAAGTCGTGCCACTACCACCGGCAATCTTACGCAGCGTATCATCAATGGTTTTTACTTCTTTGATGAGCTCTGCATTTGGATCTTTGCGAGGGTCTGCTGTAAATAGACCTTTTTGGTCTGTCAGTAGCAAAAGCTTATCAGCGCCACATAAAATACCAACCAGTGCCGACAAGTTATCGTTGTCGCCCACTTTGATTTCGTTGGTCGCTACTGCATCGTTTTCATTCACGACAGGAATAATATCGTGTTCAACGAGTGCGTTGATCGTGTCACGGGCATTTAGAAAACGCTCACGGTCATCAAGATCAGCACGAGTCAGTAGCATCTGGCCAATCTTAAGGTCATAGATAGCGAATAAAGACTCCCAAACTTGAATCAACTGACTTTGCCCAACTGCAGCCAGCAACTGTTTGCTCGCCATTGAGTTGGGAAGTGCGGGGTAACCAAGGTGCTCACGTCCTGCTGCAATTGCGCCAGACGAAACCATAACCACAGAGTGGCCTTGTTTTTTTAATTCAGCACATTGACGAACCAGCTCAACCATATGAGCACGGTCTAATGCCAATGTTCCACCAGTTAAGACACTGGTACCCAGTTTAACAACGACAGTTTTACGCTGCGCTGTTGTCCCGCTTTGATGATTTGTTGTCATGAAGTCTTTTATGGATAAAACAAATAAGAGGTGATGTTTTAGCAATCAACAGGGGAATTCACAAGCAGAAAAGGTGCGAAATCGCACCTTTTTACTTTATATAGAAGAGTAACCTTTAAAATCAGACGAATTCGACAGACTCTTCGTCTAATTGGATGCTGATTTCAAACTTACTTTGAAGTTCATCAACCAGTTTTTGGTGGAAGGCTTCTTGAGTTCTAGTGACCTCAGCAACCGCCTTTTTTGGCAGAGGTAATGAATCCCACTGGCCTTCAATGTTGTATTTACCAATGTTGTACTTCGCCGAATACCCCTCTTCCGACTTGTCCAACTCCATCCACCAGCCCCAGAACTCACGCTCTTCTGGTGATTTTTTATCGTTCACACACACTGATAAGCAATCAAAAATATAGTGGCCCTCTTCTGATTGCGGCTCTCTTAAATAAGGACCGATAGCCTTTAAAACGTTTAACAAGCGATAATGTGTTGGTTCTTGTGTCACTTCTGACATATTGAATCTCCGTTTTCAATGTTAAGAATGACGTTACTCAGACTGCAATACGTTGAAACCACGCAGTTGGATTTTATAAATTTTCCCTGAGTATCAGGTACTTAATCTGTACACTTTTCATGCTTAACTAATTTAGGAGAAATGTCATCTAAATAATTCATCCTCAAGCCACTTTATCGCTAATTCGAGGGATTGCTCATAACCTTGTGTAATTGATTTAGATTTGATTTTCTTTGCCTTGCCGTAATCACTGTAAATAGCAACCAGTTGATTATCCATTGGCGGTGACACAGGATCGCCTTCTAAGGCTAACGCTAAGATCGGAACGCTGGTTTTACTGTTCGACAACAGGCCTTGCACCTTCAAAGACCACGCCATCAACTGACCAGAAAGACTATTGATATCGACGGCGCCTTTACCCAAGCGAGAAGCCAGTACATCTAGATGCATCTTTGGCATTTGCTTCAATTTATCGGCATGCACAAAGATATCGTGGATTGGCGCGCCAAGAGAGATACACGCTTTGATCTTCTGTTGCTCGATAAACGACAACCTCACCATCGCATTGCCGCCAAAACGGAAACCAAACAAGCCCACTTTATGGTGATCAACCCATGGGATATTTGGCAGCTCGTTCAATACCGCTTGATGCAAGCAGGAAGAGTCTTCAGTCAATGGCCAATGAGAGCTGTGCCCTATCGATGGCATATCGACAGTAAGCATCGCAATGTTCTTTGGCGCCAGATAATCCCTAAACAAACGCCACATGTCGGTTTGTAAGCTATCTAAGCCTGCACTTACGATCACAACAGGTTGAGGCTTGTCGGTTTTCGCTAGGTGTAGGTTGGCTTTGATTTTCTTATTCTGGTAAGGCACCTCAATCTGCTTAACAATCAGCTTGGTGTGCTTAATCGCTTCAGAATAGGCTGCGTTTGCTAACACTTGAGCCTGAGCCGCCAGATTGTCATTTTTTAGATGCGGGTAGCCTGCAATACTGAAACACAAAGAGGCCGAGAACAGCTCTTCAGCCACCTCTTCACCGCTTTTTTCGTTGGAACGGTTCTGATGCAACATGCCCAACTTAGTCCATTCATAGGCCCAGTTACCGCTGCGGTATCCCATTACGGTGTCTAACCACTCATCGGTAGTACGAGAGTTGTCTGACGACGCGATTCGAGCCAGTACAGCTTCTTGTTCAATAGGGTTCACGCCTTGCCATACCCACTGAAGACGCCTTAGGTTTCGGTACCATGATGAGTTTTGCTGTTCACGCTTCTCATCCAATAACGCTTCAGAGCTTGGCATGTATTGTGTCAGCATTGAGGTCTCTTTGGCCTGCTTGTGCTTTACAAACAAGGTTTCCGAAAGGTTCGAGCTCGTTTCTTCTGGTTCAGACATTGGGATACTTAATAAGAAATGATTTTCACTAATAATATAAAAAAATGACCCTATAAAGGGTCATTTCTCAAAAAACTAAGTTTACGCTTATTTTGACTTGCGATTTACTGGCTCAACGTAGCTTAGGCTAGTATCCCAAGGTTGCTCAATCCATGTGTCTTGAGCGATATCAACAATGTACTCGTCTAGTAGGTGCGCGCCAGAAGGCTTAGCACATACAGCTATCAGTTTTGCTTTAGGGTACATTTCGCGAAGCTTACGTGCAGTGTCACCACTATCAACAAGATCTTCAACGATTAGGAAACCTTCGCCGTCACCTTCAGGTGCTTTAACGACAGTCATATCACGTTGGTGATCGTGGTCGTAGCTAGAAATACAAATCGTATCTACGTGACGAATACCCAGTTCACGAGCCAAGATTGCACCAGGAACCAAACCACCACGGCTTACAGCCCAGATACCTTTCCACTGCTCTGCTGGCATTTGCTTTTCTGCTAGTTGACGGCAGTAAGTCTGCATGTTGTCCCAAGTGATAACGAATTTGTTGCTCATAGTATAAAACCTAATAATTTTTCATGTTATTAGAGGCTATGCCAAACATAGCCTCTTCAGCGTTTAAGCAGAAATCTAGACGATTAAGCGAAAATGTATTTAAGAATAAAGATTACCGACATGATCCACACAGCAGGTGAAACGTCGCGACCTTTACCACTTAGCAGCTTAATTGCAGCGTAAGCGATGAAACCTAGTGAGATACCCTCAGCAATAGAGTACGTCAGCGGCATAAGTAGACATGTTACCACGACTGGTGCTGCTTCCGTAAGATCACGCCAATCAATGCCAACTAGGCCTGACATCATCAGAATTGCTACATAGAAAAGTGCACCTGATGTTGCGTACGCCGGAATCATACCTGCAAGTGGTGAGAAGAAAAGAGCAAGAAGGAAAAGTACGCCCACGACAACAGCCGTTAGACCAGTACGACCACCTTCAGCAACACCTGAAACACTCTCTACATATGAAGTTGTGTTAGATGTACCTAGAAGTGCACCGATAGACGTTGCTGTTGAGTCAGCAAGCAGTGCTTTGTTCAGGCGAGGTAGTTTGCCATCTTCTTTGATTAGGTTTGCTTTTGTCGCAACGCCAACTAGCGTGCCCGCTGTATCGAATAAGTCGACGAATAGGAAAGCAAATACAACAGAGATCATACCGATTTCAAATACTGCAGAGAAATCAAGCTGCATGAAAGTCGGAGCAAGGCTTGGTGGTGTAGACATGATGCCGCCGTACTGAACGTCACCAATGATAATGCCAAGAGCTGTAATAGCTAGAATTGCAATCATTACTGCGCCTTTCACACCACGGTGTACAAGAGCAATAGTAAGGAAGAAACCAAGAGCACCAAGGATAGGAGCAATAGCAGTAATGTCGCCAAGTGATACTTTAGTTGCAGGGTTAGAGACCACGATGCCAGCATTGCTAAGCGCGATAAATGCTAGGAAAAGACCGATACCCGCAGAGATACCTACACGCAAAGACATAGGAATCGAGTTGATAATCCATTCACGGATCTTAAAGATGCTCAAGAAAATGAAGATCACACCCGAAACAAACACTGCCGCTAGCGCAACTTGCCACGTGTAACCCATGCCCATTACAACCGCGTAGGTAAAGAAGGCATTCAGGCCCATACCTGGAGCTTGAGCAATTGGGTAGTTAGCAACGAAGCCCATGATGAAACAGCCAATAGCAGCCGCTAAACAGGTTGCTACAAATACAGCGCCGTGGTCCATACCAGCATCAGCTAGGATCATTGGGTTTACAAAAATGATGTAAGCCATTGTTAGGAAGGTTGTTAGACCTGCGATGATTTCAGTGCGCACATTGGTGCCGTTTTCACTGAGTTTGAATAGCTTTTCGAACATTATCGAATCCTATAAGGGTAAAAAGTAAACGGTTGCGTAATCGATTGGCTGTGGATTATAAAGTTATCAAATAACAAATTCCAGATAGAATTAAGGCTCTAAATAATATTTATCAGAATGACGTATGAAACCAAGCGATTAAAAACCACATCAAAAAAGAAAAATACACATTAAAAACAATAGACTAAAAACAATTTAATGGTCGTTTTTATTTGATTACTTTTTCAACCATCAGTTATTTTCATTAAGAATCTGGCGCTAAATTTGCCAATTCAAACCCACAAGAGTTGTCCGATTTTCAACAGGATCGGTAATAAGGCTCAAATTGATATTTTGCTGTTTAAAAAACAACCGAGCATAGTTGTAGATAGATGACGAATCACAGCTGGGGATAAAGTAGCAGGCAAAAAAAACGCCACTCAAAACTGAGTGGCGGTAGAATCTGTCAACCAAGAGGGTTGTAAGAGAATTCCAATATATAGGGGTGAACAAAACTGTTCGAGTTACATGCTTACGGTATTAGTAACCGAAGCTTGTAGGGTATGCAAAGTTGCTAGTGTAAACAGAGTTGTTAAGCCAGAACATTGCAGATGGTAAACCTTTCATAACTATCACCTTAATAAATCAATAAAAAACGAATTTGATTTCTCGGTTCCTTGGAGGCGATAAACGGACTCATCCTTTGAGCATTTACTCTTCACTTCAGAAGTTGGTTATAAATATACCTCAAAGAAAAAAGATTACAAGTATTTTTTGCTTCAGGTCACACTTTTAGCCATTTAAGGTTATTTTGCAAACTCAATCATGTAATTAAATTACAGAATTGAGTCTAAATAAACGTTTGCTTGTTTCTTTTATAAGCATCAAGGCGCTTAACCAAGATCAAATGAACAGGATGGCGTTCAAAATTTGAAGGATTTAAGGTTTAGAAGCGCTACTCGTGAAAACGGTCTAGTGGTATGCTGTCGGCATCAAAACAGACCTATATTTTAGGTTTTTGTTCTATGTTTAAACCCATAGGAACCCTAAATATATGGTTATCAAATAAAAAAGGAGTCATCCGTGTCTGAATTCCATTCTGAGATCAGTAAATTATCCCCTGCCCCTCTTTGGCAGTTCTTCGATAAGATTTGCTCAATCCCACACCCTTCAAAGCATGAAGAAGAGCTTGCTCAATACATTATTGCTTGGGCGACAGAGCAAGGCCTAGATGTACGCCGTGATCCAACGGGTAACGTATTCATCAAAAAGCCTGCGACGCCGGGTATGGAAAACAAAAAAGGTGTTGTGCTACAAGCTCACATCGATATGGTTCCACAAAAGAACGAAGATACGGTTCACGACTTCACTAAAGACCCGATCCAACCGTACATCGACGGTGAGTGGGTTACTGCAAAAGGCACAACACTTGGCGCAGATAACGGCATGGGTATGGCATCATGCTTAGCGGTTCTTGCATCAAACGAAATCAAGCACGGCCCTATCGAAGTTCTACTAACAGTAGACGAAGAAGCAGGTATGACTGGTGCGTTCGGTCTTGAAGCGGGTTGGTTAGAAGGCGATATCCTTCTTAACACCGATTCAGAGCAAGAAGGCGAAGTGTACATGGGTTGTGCTGGCGGCATCGACGGCGCAATGACATTTGACGTAGCTCGTACTGCAATCCCAGCAGATTTCGTGACTCGTAAGCTAACGCTTAAAGGTCTTAAAGGCGGCCACTCAGGTTGTGATATTCACACAGGTCGTGCAAACGCGAACAAACTGCTTGCTCGCTTCCTAGCTGGTCACGCGAAAGAGCTAGACCTACGCATCGTAGAATTCAAAGGTGGTAGTCTTCGTAACGCGATCCCTCGTGAAGGTTTCGTTACCGTTGCTGTTCCAGCGGCAAACCAAGAGAAACTGGCTTCTCTATACAACTACTACACAGAGCTACTTTCTACAGAGCTAGGTAAAGTAGAAGACAGCATTGTGACTTTCAACGAAGAAGCTTCAGTTGAAATGGGCGCACTTGCAGCTGCTGACCAAGCTCGCTTCATCGCAGCACTTAACGCGGCGCCAAACGGCGTAATTCGTATGAGTGATGAGATTGAAGGTGTTGTTGAGACATCTCTAAACGTAGGTGTTATCACGACAGAAGAGAACTCAATCACAGTACTTTGCCTAATCCGCTCTCTGATCGACTCTGGCCGTAGCCAAGTTGAGAGCATGCTTCACTCTGTAGCAGAGCTTGCTGGTGCGAGCATCGAATTCTCTGGCGCTTACCCAGGTTGGAAGCCAGACGCAGATTCAGAGATCATGCACATCTTCCGCGACATGTACGAAGGTATCTACGGTCACAAGCCAAACATCATGGTTATCCATGCTGGTCTTGAGTGTGGTCTATTCAAAGAACCTTACCCGAACATGGACATGGTTTCTTTCGGCCCGACTATCAAGTTCCCTCACTCTCCAGATGAGAAAGTGAAGATTGATACGGTTGAGCTATTCTGGAACCAAATGGTTGCGCTGCTAGAAGCAATCCCAGAAAAAGCATAATTCGAACCATTATGTTTTCGATAGATAGGATTTCACGGTAAATACTATTCATCGACACAAAATAAAACAGGTACTCAATGAGTACCTGTTTTTGTATCTAAGCTTTGCGATCAACTAAGACATTAAGCGCGTGAAGCTGCGTAGCTCTCTAGCTCATCAATTGAAGTTTGTGCAACCACTTCGCCATCGATGAAGTACGTCACCATCTCGCCATCACGAACACCGATTAGTGTCGCTCGCTCACCAGATTGGTAAGTGATGTCCATTTGGATAGTGTTTTCATCAATCTGCTGCATCTGACCTTTTTCGATCATATTTACATTAGTGATTGGGCCCACAGGCGCTTCCGTTAGAGACGGATCTAGTTGATGGTTAATATCAATGTAAGTATCAACCTTAGTATCAAAGATATGCGGTGCACCCGTTAGTGGGTTGCTACCTGTCCAGAATTCTAGAGAGTTAAATACTAGGTAATCCGCTGCTACCGTCAGACCGTATGCCGGTGCCAACAGTAAGTTTAAGCCGCCACGTGCGTAACGGTTATCAACGGCTTTAAGGTTGAACTTCATTAGGTAACCGGTTACTGCGTTGCTACCAACACAGCCAGATAAAGCAACAGATACCACTGCAAGTGCTACAACTTTTGAAATTGTTTTTTTCATTTTCATCTCGATATTTGAAATTGGCCGCCAGAAAATGGCGATGGATAATAGCAAGTGCCAAAAACACAATTATCAGAGTTAAATCAATAAATTGTCAGAAACCTTACAAATAAAAGGTGCATTCCAAACAGGCCGCCATCCATGGAATACCGTTCCCGATACGCCTCCACAAAAAAGTTTTGTCGTTACCGTAAAGCGATTGATTCGTACTAAAAATCAACGATTGCTACATTCCGTGTTAACGAATTATCACCATGTTGAGAACAACCTAAATGGCAAGACTAAAACCTAATCAACCATTCGAATTACTTGGTTCTACTGTTCAGCCAGGACAGCGAATGGAGATTGAACTGCAAGCAGCTCAGCTTTACACGCACTCTCCACTTTCGATCCCGATTGAAATCATTCACGGTCGCCAAGCAGGTCCAACACTGATGGTAAACGCTGCGATTCACGGTGATGAGTTAAATGGTGTTGAGATTGCACGCCAGCTCACTAATGCGATTGATCCTAAGAAATTGAAAGGGACATTGATTGTCGTGCCGATCGTTAACGTATTCGGCTTCATTCATAAGTCTCGTTACCTACCAGACCGTCGCGATCTAAACCGTTGCTTCCCTGGTAGTGAGAAAGGATCGCTAACATCTCGTATCGCTTACACCTTCTTCGAGAACGTGGCTAAGCACTGTGATTTCATTCTGGACCTACACACGGGTGCGATTCACCGTACGAACTTGCCACAAATTCGTGCGAACCTTTCGAACCCAGAAACCATGCGCATCGCAAAAGCGTTCGCGACACCGGTGATCATCGACTCACCTCTACGTGATGGTTCATTGCGAAGCGAAGCGGAAAAGCTAGGTATTCCAGTATTGACATACGAAGGTGGTGAGGCGCTGCGTTTTGATCACCTAGCGATTCGTGCAGGCTACCTTGGCATTCACCAAGTAATGAAAGAAATTGGCATGTTGCGCCCGAACCGCAAGAAACTGCCAGAACCAGTATTGAGCAAATCCACCAGCTGGATTCGTGCAGAATCAGACGGTATCTTGCGTAACATGGTAAGACTGGGTGAACAAGTTGAAGCAGGACAAACACTTGCTTACATCAGTTCTCCATTAGGTCACCAAGAGAGCCAAGTTATCACGACTAAAGGCGGTATCGTGATTGGCCAACAAACGCTACCTTTGGTGAATGAAGGTGATGCTGTGTTCCACATCGCTTACTTCAAGCAAGACGATGAAGAAGTGGGACAAACCGTAGAAAGCTACATTGAAGAAGTAGCAGAAGACGATTGGTTAACTACGCTAAACAACTGATTAAGGCTCGAGAGAGCGATGTAAAAAGCGAGAAGCCAAAACCGTCGCTCTTAAGTAAATAGCAACGAACTCCACAAACGAAAAAGCCCCAATATAGGTGACTATATTGGGGCTTTTTTATAACTCCCTTATCTTAAAATTAAGGGACCTATAAATTAATCGTGCACCGAATTACTCAGCGTCTTCTTGCTCTTCTGCACGAGCTTTAGCGCGTGCTTCACGTGCTTGTTCAGCTTTAAGCTCTTTAGCGTGACGTAGTTCATCGCGCTCTTTACGTTGTTCCGCTTTACGCTCGTTACGTTCAGCTTGGTTTGCGATGAAAGATGCTAGTTCTTTCTCAGCCCACTCTTGTGCAAGCGCTTCTGTTTCGAAACCAGACTCACGCTTAGATACTGTTGTGCTGCGAGACGTTACTTGACGAGTAATCTCTGCACACCAGCCGTTGCGTTTTTCTGTAAGGCGGATATCAAATTTTTTGTTCTTAGACATGTTCTATTTTTTCCTAAGGGAGATCATTAAGGGATCGGTCAACTTTGATAACTCCATCTAAGTGAGCATCTTTTAACACCATCCCTTGGTAAGCGCGGTATTAGAGCACAAATCAACGAATATTGCTGCAAATATTTGCAGCGGATCACACTCTAGTGCTGCAAATCGTTTGCGGCTCATTTTTAAGCACTCAACAGCCTCTAATCCCTAACAATTTCAGCCTCATTTCATCGACAACCATGAAATGAACTATGCTCAAACAGAGATAAATGAGTCGCCTAACCCGTTAGCTTGGTAGGCGTTAATTATCTCCCCCTACTCCGCCCATAATTAAAATAGCTAAGGAGTTGCTATGGATAGCTTCATCAAAAATTTACCGAAGGTTGAGCTGCACTTACACATTGAGGGCACACTGGAGCCCGAACTGATGTTCGAACTGGCCAAGCGCAATAACGTATCGATTCCCTTTGAGAACCCAGAGCAAGTGCGAGATGCCTATCAATTCCATAACCTACAGTCTTTTCTCGACATCTATTATCAAGGCGCCAATGTACTGATTCATGAACAAGACTTTTACGATCTCACTTGGGCCTACCTATTAAAATGCCAACAAGACAATGTGGTTCACACTGAGATTTTCTTTGACCCGCAAACCCACACTGAGCGTGGTATCGCCTTCGACACTATTATCACTGGCATCACTCGAGCACTCGACCAAGCAACTCATGAACTTGGGATAAGCAGCCAACTGATCATGTGCTTTCTGCGTCACCTCGATGAAGGTAGCGCATTCGAGACACTCAAACAGGCTCTGCCGTACAAAGATAAAATCATTGCGGTTGGTTTAGATTCATCGGAGCAAGGTAACCCACCCGAAAAGTTTAAACATGTATTCCAAGAAGCGCTCAACCAAGGCTTTCTGACTGTCGCACACGCCGGGGAGGAAGGCCCTGCGCAAAACATTATTGATGCATTGAGCATGTTAGGTATTACCCGAATTGATCATGGCGTTCGCTGTATCGACAATACAGAACTCGTAGAAAAGTTAGCAGCAAAACGTATTCCACTGACGGTTTGTCCGCTATCGAATACCAAACTAAAAGTCTTCGATACTATGGAGCAGCACAACATTGTCGAACTACTGAGAAAAGGGCTTTGTGTCACCATCAATTCCGATGACCCGGCTTACTTTGGTGGCTACATGAATGACAATTTCCTCGCGGTTGCCAATGCCCACCCAGTCACCCATCAAGAGTTAGCACAATTCAGTATTAATGCCGTGGAAGCGAGTTTCATCTCCCCTCACGCCAAAGAGGACCTGATTACTCAGATACGTCAATACTTGATAGCACACTCAATAAGTTGATAAACGTCTATTTCAATCAAAAAGGGAAGCTCAATGCTTCCCTTTTATAATCAAGATACTGAAATCAATTTACCCTGGATGACCATCCACTCTTGGTGTAAGTAACATCATTCCGAATTTCCAGATAAACAGACCAAACGCCAGCGTCCATAAGCCTGCACTGATGTTCACCATCTCAAACAAGTAACCCGGGAGAAAGGTGACACCTAAGCTACGTACCAGCGCTGCCACAAAAATTGCAGAGAATGCGAGCGCCATGCTTGGTCCTTTATAGATAGCACGGCCAGTGTGTCCCATGGTCACACGGCTGATCATCGCTAAGATAAGCCCGCTCAAACCACCAATCGCAAACAAGTGCAGCATGTTGTGACTAGCAAATGGATTATCTAACAAGCCTCGTAACAACAAGCTTAGCGGAATACACACATATGCAGCGTGCAGCGACCACACCAAAGGTTCAGACAGAGTTGTCCAAGGTTTCCAACGAATGAAGCGTACCAATTGAGCAACACCAGCAAAAACCATTAATCCGCTGCCTACTTGAGCAAAGGCTAAAGGGAAGAAGCTCAAGATAAACAACCCCACCAGAGGTAGATTCGCTAACCATTCCAGCCACACCAATGGCTGCGCTTTTTCGAAGTTAAAGCGACGAGCGGTAAAGAATGGGATGACTCGCCCACCCATCACCGATAGCAGTAAAGTAAACCACCACAGCATGGCTTGCCATACCGCTGACGAAGGAAACGGCGGCATACCCTTAATGGTCGCGTAACTCGCAAAGTTCGCCACGATCGCCAGTACAAACAGTGGGACGAAGAATAGATTTTTCCACCCTTTCGATTGCACCACTCGAAAGCCAATCTCGTAAGCAGCAAAAGCCAAAAATAGCGCTTCAATCGACGAAATTAGCCATAGCGGTGCCGGTGTCCAAAACAGAATTCGAGGTGCGAGCCATAAACCAACCAGCGCGGCTAATCGATAATGCTTGGTGCCATTGACACCAGTCCAAGTTTGTACGGCCGTCAGCACAAAGCCAACAACAATCGCCATCGAAAACCCAAATAGCATCTCATGCACGTGCCACCATAACGCAGGCACTTTTAAAATTTCAGGCTGGCCGTTTTGGAACATGATGACCCAAGCCACAATCGCAATTACGGCATAAACACTGCCTAGAAAGAAGAAAGGTCGAAAGCCTAAACGCAAGTAGGCTGGAATCGCGTCTTCTACACTTTTATCTGTGATATTTAACAAACTCGCTCCTAATTCTCAGATAAGTGGCCAAGGTATTACCTAAACCTAAATTTGGTGTGCATCAAGCTTGATGCAATATGCAGATCACATTGCATGAAACGCGCCAATTAGATAAAGCCAGTAAAAACAAACACTCACAAGATTCATTGACCAATAAAAAAGTCAAAACCACACAACCAAAAGAGTCATAAAGACATATAAAGGTGTAAATAGAAACTTACTGACTTTTATGATTGCGCCACATATAGTAAGACTAGGCTTAAATGGCAGAACTCAGACAAGGAACGCGATGTATATTTTTGGTTATGGCAGCTTGATCAACTCTTCTTCTCGTCAACTTACCGGTCAAACGGGTCAAGCAATCCCAGCAATTGTTCATGGCTTAGTGCGCCATTGGAGTAAGATCGACGACAGTTACGTGTTATCCCCTTTGATCGTCAATCTTGGAGAAGGGCAAGTGAATGGTGTTTTACTTGAAGTCGACGAGATAGCGCTTGCTGAGTTTGATCGTCGTGAACGTGGCTATCACCGAATCGAATTAAAAGCCGATCAGATAGAGAGCCAAACCGAATTCAAAGAAGATCAATCTATTTGGGTTTATGTGAAAGACGAAATCGAGGCGCCTTGTGAAAACAGTCCTATCGTTCAGACCTATGTCGATACCGTCATGGCTGGATGTTTAGAGGTGTCTGAAAGCTTTGCGGCGCACTTTGTCAAACACACACAAGGTTGGCACCACCCATTAGAAAATGACCGCCACCAGCCTAAATATGGCAACCTAGCGGGAGTGTCTGAGCACCACCACAGCGTGATTGATGGTTTGATATTAAGTGCGCGCGGCTAACCTTTGAAGACTTAGGTGATGCTGAAGCTGCAATAATTTGGAGCTTTGGTCGCTTTGAATCTTGGGGCTTGGGGCTTGGAATGCATAAAAGGTCGATGAGCCTATAAAGAGCAGACTCACCGACTCAGATAGACAACTTAAACTACTCGAATACCCGCTGGCATCGCGCGTTCTGGTGTCAGCAATACACTTTCAGATTCGTCATCGGTTTCCGCACATAGCAGCATGCATTCAGAAGTGTGGCCTCTCATTTTGGCTTTCGCTAAGTTACATAGCACCACGACCTGCTTACCCATAAGCTCCTCTTCTGTGTAGTAAGGCACTAGGCTAGTTACTGTTTGTAGCGTCTTTTCACCCACATCGACTTGCACGATGTAAAGCTTGTCCGCATTTTCATGACGTACAACTTCGATGATCTTACCCACACGCATTTCTAACTTAGCAAAGTCACCATAAGAGATAGTATCCATTTCTCACTTCCTATATTGATTGATTTTTTACCCATCGAACATTTACTAAAATTAAGTAAAATGTAAATGTTTACACTAGCACTAAGTCCAATAATTACAAGCGGTAAAGATCTCAATAATAGAAGTAAAACAAGAGTTTCATTGCCTTGCTCTCATTGTCGGTGTTAAATAAGCACAGCAATCAAATGAGGTTAAAAATGGCGACAATCAAAGATGTAGCAAAGGAAGCTGGTGTTTCTGTTGCAACCGTATCTCGAGTGATCAACAAATCCCCTAAGGCGAGTGCTAGCTCTATTGAGTCAGTAACTAAAGCGATGTCTAAGCTTGGCTACCGTCCCAATGCCAATGCTCGCGCCCTAGTAAGCCAAAGCACAAATACCATTGGTGTACTCGTGGGTGATATTTCCGATCCTTTCTTTGGCACACTAGTAAAGTCGGTCGACAACGTTGCAAGAGAAAACGGTAAACACATCTTAGTGGGCAACGGCTCTCATGATCGTGACGAAGAGAAGCAAGCCATTGAACTGCTGATCAATAACCGCTGCGATTCACTTGTGATTCACTCAAAAGGTCTAACCGATGAAGAGCTGATCGGCTACGCCAAAGAAGTGAAAGGCTTAGTGTTGATCAACCGCTATATCGAAGAGATTGCCGAACGTTGTATCTTCCTTGATAACAAGAAAGGCGCATTTCTCGCGACTGAATATTTGATTCGCCATGGCCATAAAAACATTGCCTGTATCGCCTCTTCTTCAAGCATTGAAGATGCAAATGAACGTGTTGAGGGTTACCAAGCCGCTCTGAAAGAGTACGGCATTGAGCTATCTGAAAGTTATATTGAACACGCTCAGCCAACCAGTGATGGCGGCGAGTATGCGATGACCAATCTGCTGACTAAATCCCTACCGATCACCGGTATTGTGGCCTACAACGACTACATGGCCGCTGGGGCTTTATCTGTGCTCGACGAGAACGGCATTCAAGCACCGGATAACATGTCGATCATCGGCTTTGATGATGGCTTAATTGCCCGCTATGTTCACCCGAAACTGACGACCATTCGTTACCCTATTCAAATGATGGCTGAGAAGGCAACACGACTCGCCTTGAGCTTAGCAAAAGAAGAAACAACTTCGGCAGAGCCTATGATGTTCTCTCCTACTCTGGTTCGCCGTAACTCGGTAGAAAAAGCCTGACCGAACGTTTAACAAAACGTACTCAGAAACAAAAAAAAGCCCTAACAGAATCACTTCTGCTAGGGCTTTCTTACCTTACTCAAGTACCCAACACTCATTTACTATTTAGACAAAATGATTGCTAGGTGCCGCTTTGGTTCATCTCCCCCAGAGGCACATGACAAATCACATATCTCTATTCATCAATAAACAAAAGCAATGGCATCACCGCTTTGAGCTAGAGCGTACTAGTTTGAAGAATCCCCCGAAAATTCAAACTGGTAACAGGTACGGTAGCGGTATTCTTGTTCAGGCTGGAGAATACAACTGTCCTGCTTCCACTCTGGGTGGTTAGGAGAGTCAGGTAAGAACTGGGTTTCTAATGCCAACCCTGCGTAATCTTCATAGCTACCACCACTGCGGTTTGGTGTACCACCAAGCCAGTTTCCGGTGTATAGCTGCATTGCAGGTTTGGTTGAAAATACTTTTAAAGTAACGAGTGCATCTGGCGAAGTCACGGTCGCGGCACATTGAGTTCCCTTGCAACCGTCAGCCAATAAGAAGGAGTGGTCGTAACCCTTGGCGGCTTTCTGCTGCTCATCCCCCAATAGACGCTCTGAGATCATCATAGGCTGATTGAAATCGAAGCTGGTTGATTTCACCGACTTTAGGTTACCTAATGGAATGCCTACCGAGTTAGTCGGCAAGAACTGAGGCGCGTTGATACTCACAATATGTGACAAGCAGTCGTGCCCAGCTTCCGCACCAAGTAGGTTGAAGTAAGCATGGTTGGTCAGATTTACTGGCGTTGCTTTATCTGTAGTTGCTTTGTATTCAATAGAAACTCGATTGTCTTCGGTGAGCTCATATCGAACCGACACGTTCAACTTCCCCGGAAAGCCTTGGTCGCCGTCAGCTGACACTAAGTTAAATACAACCGATGCTTCAGTCTGCTCTGTAATACTCCAACGACGTTTATCAAAGCCATTCGGACCACCATGTAAGGTGTTGCCCGCTTGGTTTGTTTCCAGCTTATAAGTCTTGCCATCAATCTTGAAACGACCATTAGCAATGCGGTTAGCATAACGACCAACTGTCGCCCCCAAATAGCTGGCTTGCTTGTCGAAATTCTCCATTGAGTTCACACTCAATAGCACTTCTCGTCTGTTTCCTTTTACTGGCAAAATACAGCTCAACCATGTGGCACCAATATCCATGAATGTCACTTCCATGCCATGTATATTCGACAGTGTGACAAGCTGAGCGGGCTGGCCATCATAGGCTTGCGTTGCTGTCATGGATTGATGCAGGCTCTGCGCTTGTGTCATTCTAAATTCCTTGTGCTGCCAGTAATAAAGCCCTTACCTTAAGGCAAAGGCATTAGTATTTGGCCTACCATGATCTTTTTGCATAATAAGCCTTTTATCTGTCGGTTAGATTACTTCAACTAGACCAGCGCCGTCTTTCGCTTGGCACACATAAATCGATTCTTTTAGTCCGGTCTCTGCTTGATATTTTTGCTCTACTGTTGCTTTGATTTCATCGACTAAAGCAGGTGGAACCAACGCCACAATACAGCCACCGAAACCGCCGCCCGTCATACGTACGCCACCTTGATCGCCAATCACTTCTTTGACCATCTCAACCAACACGTCGATCTCTTTGACTGTGATTTCAAAGTCATCACGCATTGACGCATGTGACTCAGCCATGAGCTCACCCATACGTTTCATATCGTGAGTGCGCAGAGCTTGAGCCGCTTCCACCGTGCGGTCATTCTCGGTAATCACATGGCGAGCACGCTTAGCAACCATCTCGTCCAATTGAGACTCTTTCGCTTTAAACTGCTCAATCGTTACATCACGCAAAGCTGGAACACCAAACAGACGAGCGGCTTCTTCACATTGCTCACGGCGTGTGTTGTATTCGCTATCGACCAAGCCACGCTTCTTGTTTGAGTTGATGATCACAACCGCCATGTCTTCTGGCATTGAAACTGCTTGAGTTTCTAGACTACGGCAATCCAAAAGCATCGCGTGATTCGCTTGCCCTTCCGCCGAGATCATTTGGTCCATGATGCCGCAGTTACAGCCAACAAATTCGTTCTCAGCTTGTTGGCCGTTTAGTGCGATTTCTGCTTGTGAGATCTCTAGGTTGTAAAGCACCTTGAACGTTTGACCAATCACCACTTCTAGTGCCGCCGATGAACTCAAACCAGCACCTTGAGGTACGTTACCTGATACTGAAATATCCGCACCTTTGAATTGGTAACCGCGAGCCAGTAAACACTTAACTACGCCACGAATGTAGTTCGCCCACATCTTGTCTTGTTGGAAGGTAATATCTTGCGTGATATCGAATTCGTCTACCGCATTATCGTAATCAACAGACACAACTCGTACCATGTTGTCGTCACGCTTTGCTGCTGCAACAACGGTTTGGTAGTTAATGGCACACGGTAGGACAAAACCATCATTGTAGTCAGTATGCTCACCAATTAAGTTCACACGACCTGGCGCTTGAACAATGTGAGTCGCTTGGTAACCAAGGACTTGCTCAAAAGATGTTTTCACGTTTTGGATTAGATCAGACATAAGTAAACTCTCTGGTTAAACTCTTTGTTCAATTGTGGCCCCTTCACGGCACCACTTTAATTCTTTTAGATTCCCTATCTCGTTCGTCTCTCACGGTAGGGAATGACAACATCGGCTGCTAAGCTTCTAAACTCGAAGACCCAAAGCTCGTACTTCTGGGCTTCTCATCTGCCGTCATTCCAGAATCGAGGGACGAGATATCAGGAATCTCATTTGTTACCTAAGAAGCTGCGTATTACTGCTCTTTGTAGTGAACGTCACTCAAATCACGAAGACGTTGCGCCGCTTGCTCCGCCGTAAGGTCACGTTGCGATTCTGCTAGCATTTCATAGCCCACCATGAACTTACGAACCGATGCACTGCGCAGTAGTGGCGGGTAGAACAGAGCGTGCAGTTGCCAATGGTCAATATCGGTTCCCTCTTCAAAGAACGGTGCGTAGTGCCAACCCATCGAGTATGGGAATGAGCATTGGAACAAGTTATCGTAGCGACTGGTTAGCTTCTTAATCGCGACCGCTAAATCATCACGCTGCTCGTCAGTTAATTCGCTCATGCGGCGAATATGCGTTTTAGGTAGCAACATGGCTTCAAACGGCCATGCTGCCCAATAAGGAACAACAGCAATCCAGTGCTCGGTTTCAACCACTGTGCGAGTGCCGTCTTTCATTTCAGCTTCAACATAGTCTACTAATAGGTTTGAACCTTGTTGTTCGAAGTACTCTTTTAACAGTTTCTCTTTACGCTCAATCTCATTTGGCAAAAAACTGTTCGCCCAAATCTGGCCGTGTGGGTGAGGCTGCGAACAACCCATGGTCTCGCCTTTGTTTTCAAACGCTTGAACCCATAGGTAATCTTTTCCTAGCTCTTCAATCTGCTCATTCCAGGTATCAATCACACCACGAATTTTGTTCACCGGTAGTTCCGGCAGTGTTTTGCTGTGGTCTGGCGAGAAGCAGATAACGCGGCTCAGCCCTCGAACACCTTGAGTCTTAAATAGAGGATTGTCAGACTCTGGAGCGTCAGGCGAATCAGGCATCAACGCCGCGAAATCGTTACTGAACACGTAAGTTCCGTCGTAGTCTGGGTTTTCATCACCCGAGATACGCGTGTTGGTTGGACAAAGGAAGCACTCTTTGTCGTACGCTGGCAGTTGCTCAGTGGATGGCTTTTCATCTTGGCCACTCCACGGGCGTTTCGCACGATGCGGCGAGACTAAGATCCACTGACCCGTTAGTGGGTTATAACGACGGTGTGGGTGGTCTACTGGGTTAAATTCAACTTTTGACATACTTACATTGCTCTTAAATTGTGTGCCCTAGTCAATTCACTAAGGCTAATAATTCTTCTACAAGGAGATTCCCTGTCACGCTCGTTCCTCGCTGTAGGGAATGACGTTTGAGTTCATCACTTAAAACTCAGTATCTAAACCTCTATGTTTAGACGTTTTTCCAGAGCTCTATAGTTCGGTGCATCAGCTAATAGCCTATAGCGCTCAATAACCTTTAACTCATCCGTCATTCCAGAATCGAGGGACGAGATATCTGGAATCTCTCTTTTCTAATCTCTTACCTCTGCATTCCCCAATGAAATTGGAGTTGCAGCTAGGCAGCAAGCTTTCCAATATCCATGAGCATAGATCTTCTATGTGATTGGAATTGGTGAGCGCAGCTAACAACGCTGCAGCTTTTAATTGCATCAAGTTAGTAACCATTAGGGTTATTCGACTGCCATTTCCACGTATCCGCCGTCATCTCCATCACGCTGCGTGTCGCCTTCCAGCCAAGTTCACGCTCCGCCTTTTCCGTGCTTGCCCAACATTCGGCAATATCACCAGCACGGCGTGGGCATAACTCATAAGGAACAGGTTTACCTGATGCTTCAGCAAAAGCTTGCAGCATTTCTAGAACACTCGATCCCTTACCTGTCCCTAGGTTGTAAATGTGCAAACCTGCCTTTTCGCCGACCGCTTTTAGTGCTGCGACATGGCCATCGGCCAAATCCATCACGTGGATATAGTCACGAACGCCTGTTCCATCCGGTGTTGGGTAATCGTTTCCAAAAATAGAAAGCTTCTCTCTACGACCGACTGCAACCTGCGCAATGAATGGCATTAAATTGTTTGGAATACCTTGTGGATCTTCGCCCATAGTGCCTGACGGGTGCGCGCCAACCGGGTTGAAATAGCGCAGTAACGTTACGCTCCAGTCATTCTCAGCGTTGAATAAATCACTCAAACACTCTTCAACCATGTACTTACTTCGGCCATAAGGGTTAGTCGTTGCACCTGTCGGAGAGCTTTCCGTGATTGGTACAATCTCAGGGTCACCGTACACAGTCGCTGAAGAACTAAACACGATACTTTTCACGCCCGCTTTTTTCATACAGCGAGCAAGAACCAATGAGCCATTAACGTTGTTATCGTAGTATTCCAAAGGCTTAGCGACCGATTCACCCACCGCTTTTAGGCCTGCAAAATGAATCACAGCTTGGATATCATGCTTGGCAAACACGCCATCTAAAAACGACTCATCACGGATATCACCTAAGTAAAATGTTGGTGTTTGACCGGTTAGCGCATTGATTCGCTCCAGTACTAGCTCTTTGCTATTGCAAAGGTTGTCTACAATGATTGGATCCATACCTGCCTGCATCATTTGGATGCATGTATGGCTCCCGATGTAACCCATACCGCCTGTAACCAGTACTTTCACAATCAACCTCTCTTCGCTGTCATTCACGATTTAATCTGCCCCAATACGTTGCGTATTGGCTCGTTGTTGCGGAAATAGTAGCAGCCAATTTGGCAATATTTCTGTGATCAGAACCACGAAGTGTAAACGTTTACACAAAGTTGCACGCTGCACATCGATTAAGTTATAGAAAAAACAAATCGATATACCCTTCTAATCCATTGAATTTAAATGAGATATTTATAGATAGTTAGATTTGAGACATCACAGAGGAGTTGAGCATTTATTTTACTAAAAGTTAATGCAATGACTTTCAGTTTGATTACAATAGGTCTGTACAATAAAGAGGTGCATTGCTTTTTTTACTAAAGACAAATTTCAAAGCAGCGCAATGTTCCAAGAACAGGAAGTGAGTATGGCAACGTTAAAAGATATCGCGACTGAAGCTAATGTTTCATTAGCTACCGTTTCTCGGGTTCTCAATGAAGATCCTACATTAAGCGTCAAGGAAGAGACCAAAAGGCGTATCTTTGAAATTGCAGAGAAGCTGGAGTACAAAACGAGCAGCTCACGTAAAACGGTTAGCAGCAAAAAGCAGCACCACCACTTCCTTGCACTATATAACTACAAGCAAGAAGCGGAAGTTAACGACCCTTACTACCTATCAATTCGTCACGGTATCGAGACTCAGTGCGAAAAGATGGATGTCGACCTAACCAACTGTTATGAAAGTAAAATACAGACCAACTCAAGCCAAGTTACTGGCATTTTACTCGTAGGAAGAATGACTCAAGAAGTTATCGAGCAAGCGAAAAAGCTTACGGATAACATCTGTTACGTTGACTTTACTGATCACTCAGAACCTTATGATTCTGTTGATATCGATCTCGCTCGTATCAGCAAAGAAATCACCAATTTCTTCATCAACCAAGGTTATGAACGCATTGGTTTCATCGGTGGCCAGGACGATATCAACACCTCTGATATTCGCGAGATCGCCTTCGCAGAGTACGGCGGTTTGAAGAACGTTGTTAGCGAACAAGACATCTACCGAGGCGACTTCTCTAGCTCTTCTGGCTACAAACTGGCGAAGCAGATGTTAGAAAGTGGCGACTACCCAAAAGCGATGTTTATTGCATCAGATTCAATCGCAATCGGTGTTTTACGTGCAGTCCATGAGCATGGATTAAGCATTCCTGATGATATTGCGCTCATCAGTGTAAATGACATCCCAACAGCTAAATTTACCTTCCCATCTTTATCAACAGTTCGTATTCACTCTGAACTGATGGGAATTCAAGGTGTTAACTTATTGATTGAGAAATCTCGTGACGGCAGAACCATCCCATTACGAGTGTATGTACCAAGCAAACTCAAGCTAAGAGACACAACAAAATAACCATATCTTTCAAACAGATAGCTAAGGGCCACCAATATATCGGGTGGCCTTTTTTATGCCTGCCACATCACTTTTCATTCGCCTTCTCCCTTGTAAAATCCGCACTCTAAAGCACCCAATAGTATTATTTTAAGTGGATCACACAGCACTGTAAAAAGCCCTCAAAAAACGTGATGGAGTTAAAGTAAAACGTTTTCACCAATTTCATTTAGTAAAACTTTTACTAATAATTACCTCAGTCCAAAAAATACTCGTATTCACTACGACCCAATTACGCATAAGAACGTCGGCTAGCATTCAAATAGGCCGAGAGAGAGGCAACGTGAACAACTGGGAAAACTTCCTGAACTTACATGAGAACCGTATGGCACCACGTGCTTACTTCTTCTCATACGCATCAGAAAAAACCGCTAAAACATTTCAACGTGAACTAAGCAGCCACTTCCAACTACTAAGTGGTCAATGGAATTTCAGCTACTTCACTAACCCGCTCTTGGTTCCTGAAGAGTTTTACTCTCAAGAGATGAGCGATTGGGGCCACATTACGGTGCCAAATATGTGGCAGATGGAAGGCCACGGCGATCTTCAGTACACAGATGAAGGTTTCCCATTCCCAATTGATGTACCTTTCGTACCGTCAGATAACCCGACAGGCGCATACCAACGTTCGTTCTTCCTTGGAGAAAGCTGGAACGACAAGCAAACCATCATCAAGTTTGATGGCGTAGAGACCTACTTCGAAGTTTACGTAAACGGTGACTATGTTGGTTTCAGTAAGGGCAGCCGTCTGACTGCTGAATTCGATATCTCTAGCCACGTAAAAGCGGGCAACAACCTACTTTCTATTCGTGTGATGCAGTGGGCAGACTCCACCTACATTGAAGACCAAGACATGTGGTGGACAGGTGGCATCTTCCGTGATGTTTACCTTGTTGGTAAAGAACAACTTCACGTTCAAGATCTAACGGTTCGTACTGATTTTGACGACGCTTACCAAAGCGCTACCCTTTCGTGCAACGTTGCTCTAGAAAACCTAGCAGCAGCGACTAACGCAACTCTTGAGTACGCATTGCTTGATGGCAGCCAAGTTATCTCGCAAGGCTCAGTAGATAGCTTATCTGTCCCAACTGACGGCAATGCGAACACTCAATTCTCTATCGATGTCGTGAACCCTGTTCAATGGAACGCTGAAAACCCATACCTTTACCAATTGCTGCTGACACTAAAAGACGCAGACGGAAAAGTGCTAGAAGTGATCCCACAACGCGTTGGTTTCCGTGACATCAAAGTTCGCGATGGTCTGTTCTACATCAACAACAAATACGTGATGCTGCATGGTGTAAACCGACACGACAACGACCACCTGAAAGGTCGTGCTGTGGGCATGGATCGCGTTGAGAAAGACTTGGTGTTGATGAAGCAACACAACATCAACTCAGTACGTACTGCGCACTACCCGAATGACCCACGTTTCTACGAACTGTGTGACATCTACGGCCTGTTCGTGATGGGTGAAACCGATGTCGAAACACACGGTTTTGCAAACGTTGGCGACTTAAGCCGCATCACTAACGATGCAGCATGGGAAGCGGTGTTTGTTGAACGTATCGAACGTCATATCCACGCTCAGAAGAACCACCCTTCTATCATCATGTGGTCTTTAGGTAACGAGTCAGGCTACGGCTGCAACATCCGTGCTATGTACGATGCAGCAAAAGCGATTGATGACACTCGCTTGGTTCACTATGAAGAGGACCGTGATGCTGAAGTGGTCGACATCATTTCAACCATGTACTCACGTGCTCAACTGATGAATGCCTTCGGTGAATTCCCACACGAAAAACCACGCATTATCTGTGAATACGCACACGCAATGGGTAATGGCCCAGGTGGCTTAACCGAATACCAAAACGTGTTCTACAAGCACGATGCAATTCAAGGTCACTATGTTTGGGAATGGTGTGATCATGGCATCTTAGCTCGAGATGAAGCGGGTACTGAGTTCTATAAGTACGGCGGTGACTACGGTGACTACCCGAACAACTACAACTTCTGCATGGACGGTTTGATCTACCCAGACCAAACACCAGGCCCAGGCTTAAAAGAGTACAAGCAGGTTATCGCCCCAGTGAAGATCCGCGACTTCAACTCTGAAGACGGCACCTTCACCGTTGATAACAAACTTTGGTTCTCAAACATCGATGACTACACCATCACTGCGGAAATCCGTGCTGAAGGTGAAACCATAGCTGTACAACATATCAAGATTGAAGAACTGGCAGAAAACTCGAGCCGTGAACTGACACTTAACTTGCCACAACTTGATGAGCGCGAAGTGTTTGTGAACTTTACCGTGCGCAAGGATTCTCGTACGCCTTACAGCGAAGCGAACCACGACATCGCGGTGTATCAATTCCAAGTGAAAGAGAACACAGCACAGCTAGGAGCCTTCACCAACAACAATGCAACGACACTGAATGTTGAAGAGTCTCGTCTCGCATACCTAATCAAAGGCCATAACTTCGCACTGAACTTCTCGAAAGTGAACGGCAAGCTGACGTCATGGTTAGTGAACGGTGAAGAGCTGATTAAGTCTGAGCCTAAGCTGAACTTCTTCAAGCCAATGATCGATAACCATAAGCAAGAGCACGATGGTTACTGGGAGCCTGCGCACCTACAGATCATGCAAGAGCATTTCCGCACGCTGAATGTTGAAGAGAACAACGGCAAGGTAGAGATCACAACCACCAGCATCATTGCTCCACCAGTATTCGATTTCGGTATGCGTTGTGAATATCGCTACCAAGTTAATGCTGAAGGCCAATTGAACGTTGAGCTAAGCGGCGAACGCTACGGTGATTACCCTCACGTGATTCCAGTGATTGGTTTCGATATGGGCATCAATGGCGACTTCGACCAGGTTCAATACTACGGTCGCGGCCCTGAAGAGAACTACCAAGACAGCAAGCAAGCCAACATGATTGATGTGTACCAATCAACCGTTGCAGACATGTTCGAGAACTACCCGTTCCCACAGAACAACGGCAACCGCCAACATGTTCGTTGGGCTGCGCTTTCAAGCCGCGCGGGTAATGGTATTGCAGTAAAACCACAGCAAGAAATCAACTTCAGCGCATGGTTCTACACCAACCAAAACCTGCACCAAGCACAACACACCATTGAGCTAGAGAAAAGCGGTTACATCACGTTAAACCTAGATCACCAAGTGATGGGCTTAGGCTCTAACTCTTGGGGCAGCGAAGTGCTCGATTCTTACCGCGTGTACATGGACGAGTTCCGCTACGGCTTAACTCTGATTCCATTCCAAGCAGGCGATTGCGATGCGCAGCACCTAATCAATCACAACTTTGGCGATGAGTTTTTTACGGTGAATGCACCAAAAGCTCAGCCACAACTGAACGAGGCATAAGCGATGATCGTTTTAGAGAACTTAGAACAATTTAAAGTCGTCTACCGCGATGGTCGTAAATGGCAACGCTGTGTAGAAGCGATTGAAAACATCGGCAACATCAAAGATGGCGTGATGTATTCAATTGGTGATTCACTGGCTTACATGATTGAAGACGGTGTGGCTCGTAACACAGAAAACTTCACAGGTAATCGTCGTTACTTCGACGTGCACTACTACCTAGAAGGCCGTGAAACGGTTGAATTCGCAGCGAAATCAGAGCTAGAGCAGATCCAAGCTTATAGCGATGAAACCGACCGCGAACACCTAATGGGTAACGGCGAAACTCGTGAGCTAGTTGAAGGCCAAGTTGCGATCTTTGACAACAACCAGGCTTACCGTTTCCACGGTGATAATCGAGTTCGCAAAGTGGTACTGAAAGTAACCATTGAAGACGGTTACTTCCTCAATAAATAACAACACCCTATCTATTCACAGTATGTAACGAGCCTTGCCGTTCAAGGCTCGAACATACTGAACAAAGCCTCAATGCTTTCTCCCTACAAGGAAGCGTTGAGAAATAACGACTATAATTACGTGATTCCTCGGAGGACACTATGTCTGAATCTGTACGCGGTAAGTTAGGCAAATTTGCCCTGCTTTCCATGACATTTGCAGCGGTATTTAACGTTCGCAACATCGTAAACAACAACATCGAATTGGGATTAAGTTCTGCTCCTATCTTTTTGCTTGCGACCCTTATTTACTTCATTCCGTTCGTATTCATTATTGCTGAATTCGTATCAGCAAATAAAAATTCTGAGTCAGGCATGTATGACTGGCTTAAAAAACCACTCGGTTCTAAAGCGGCTTACTTAGGCTCATTTTTATACTGGTTCGTAAACCTATTCTGGTTTGTATCTCTGCTACCAAACGTCATTGCTTACGCCTCTTATGCGATGCTAGGTTACGAATACGCCTTCTCTCCGCTAGTGACTTCGGTGATCTCGATTGTTCTGTTTGCTGCAGCAACCCACATTTCAACTAAGGGTGCGAGCTGGCTAGGCAAGATCTCTGAAATCGTGGCTTACGGTGTATTCGCACTATTCGCTATCTACGTTATCGGTGCACTAATGGCGCTAGGCGGCGACCACGTACCAGCTGAACCAATCACGCTTCAAGCAATGTCTCCGACCATTAACTGGGCAACGCTAGGCATTATGTGTTGGATCTTCCAAGCTGCTGGCGGTGCAGAAACAGCGGCGGCTTACCTAAATGATGTAAAAGGTGGCCACAAGTCTTTCATTAAAGTGATCATCGGCGCGGGTATCGCTATCGGTTCTATGTACGCTATTGGCTCACTACTGGTAAACGTGTTCGTTGCTCGTGAAGACCTAACGTACGCAGGTGGTATGGTTGAAATCTTCACTGGTATGGCGCAATTCTTCAACATATCTGAATCTATGACGGGTCGCTTCGTTGGTATCGTTCTGTTCGTTGCTATGTTTGGTTCAATGATGATGTGGACAGCAGCACCAGTTAAAATCCACTTCTCTGAAATTCCGAAAGGCGTTTACGGTGAGAAAACAACAGAGCTAAACGAACATGGTGTTCCCGTTCGTGCAGCATGGTGGCAGTTTGCGTTCGTATTCGTGATGCTTGTGGTTAACGGCTTCGGCTCTGAATCAGTACAAGACATGATGAACACAGCAATCAACCTAACAGCTGGTACCGCAATGCTACCGCCTATTTTCATCATGGTGGCGTACTTTGTGTTCCGCTTGAAGCATGACGATACACCGCGTGATTTCCGTATGGGTACTCGCACTCAAGGTATGGCTGTGGTTTCTGTTCTGATTACTATCTTCGTTGTGAGCATGACAGCGTCAGCTTTCCCAACAGGTGTAGATCTAGTTCAAGCCTTCTTCATCAACGTATTTATGACAGCGGTATTCTCTGGCATTGCATGGTGGTGGATCTCTCGCTTTGAAAAGAAGCAAGCAGGTAAAGAAGCTAAGCTAGAAACGGCTAAGCAGTCGTAACCTGAGTTAACCTTCAGCATTTATAAAAAAGCGCCCAACCGGGCGCTTTTTCCATTTAAATCAACAAATTAAAAACAAACCGACAATGATAAAAACGCCATTCCGTCAAGTGTAAACCTCTCATAAACACAGACAAACCACTAAATAAAACCACAACAAAAACCAAAGTAAAATATTAACTAAATATATTTACTCAAGGTCACATATTTGATCAATTTCGATTAACTTCCCGCCGCTTAATCTTTAATCTTCTTGCTGAAGAGACAAACTGATTCATATAAAGAAAGTGACATATAGCCCCTACAAGCTCCATAAAAACGTCGCCTATGAAACAAGTAATCTCTTTGTAGAACACATTAGTATCTGCCTCTTGATGTCGGTAATAAATTTACTGAAATCAATAAAAACCAATGCTTATGTGTCCGATCGTACATCGAATAAAAATAACAACGAGCCAACCCTGACAAAACAAAGCAGGTGTTTGCCAAACCAACATAACAATAAAAGTGCGGCCTAGATTCACCCTGTCTAGGACCAAGTTATAACGATCATCAACGTGATTCACCGGAGAACATCATGTCCGATAATAAACGCAGTACGATAGGCAAGTTTGCCCTACTGTCTATGACCTTCGCGGCGGTATATAGCTTCAATAACATCATTAATAACAACATCGAAATCGGCCTCTCCTCGGCTCCGATGTTCTTTTTAGCAACCATCTTTTATTTTGTTCCTTTCTGTCTGATTGTTGCTGAGTTCGTATCCCTGAATAAAGACTCAGAAGCGGGTGTTTATTCATGGGTTAAAAGCTCTCTAGGCGGTCGCTGGGCGTTTATTTCAGCTTACACATACTGGTTTGTTAACCTATTCTTCTTCACGTCTCTGCTGCCTAGAATCATCGCTTACGCGTCTTATGCATTCTTGGGTTTCGAGTACATCTTCACGCCAATGACCACCGCGATATTGAGTACCATTTTGTTTGCGGTCGCGACACATATCTCTAACAACGGCGCGAAACTATTAGGCCCTATTACCTCATTAACTTCGTCACTAATGTTGCTTCTAACCATGTCTTACATTTTGCTGTCAGGCGGTGCGTTAATCGGTGGTATCGAGCCAGCTGACCCTATCACCATTGAAGCAATGACCCCAAGCTTTAACTGGGCATTCCTAGGCGTGATCACTTGGATCTTCATGGCCGCTGGTGGCGCAGAGTCGGTCGCGGTTTACGTAAACGACATCAAAGGCGGTCACAAGTCTTTCGTTAAAGTGATCATCATTGCGGGTATCTTCATTGGTGCGCTGTACTCAGTGGGTTCTATCCTGGCTAACGTATTCGTATCTCGTGAAGAACTTAAGTTCACTGGTGGTTCAGTACAGGTTTTTGAAGGCTTAGCACTCTACTTTGGCTTACCTGAAATTCTTATGAATCGCTTTGTGGGCATCGTTTCTTTCACTGCAATGTTAGGCTCTCTACTGATGTGGACAGCAACACCGGTTAAGATTTTCTTCTCTGAGATCCCTAAAGGTATCTTTGGTGAGAAGACAGTCGCTCTTAACAAACAAGGCGTACCAGAGCGTGCTGCTTGGGTTCAGTTCTTTATTGTGATTCCGTTGATGTTCATCCCGACGCTTGCGTCTGACACGGTGCAAGATTTGATGAGTACCATCATCAACATGACTGCAGCAGCTTCTATGCTACCGCCACTGTTCATCATGATCGCGTACCTGCACTTGCGCCTGAAACTCGATCACCTACCACGTGATTTCCGAATGGGTTCTCGTCCTGTTGGTATCGCTGCTGTATCGATTCTTATCGGTATCTTTACCGTGGGTTTCTTCGCATCGACCTTCCCAACGGGTGCTGACATCATGACCATCATCTTCTATAACGTCGGCGGCATCGTGATCTTCTTGGGTTACGCATGGTGGAAGTACGGTCAATACGAGAAAAGCTTGTCTCCAGAAGAGAAAAAGCTAGAAGCAAAACCAGAGCCTGCGAACGCTTAAGTTAGCCCTGCGCTCTCGTTAAAGCTCTAAGGCACTCTCGTTAAAGCCCTAAGGCACTCCCCAATTTGGTGAGTGCCTTTTTATTTACCCATCCAATTCATCCATAAGATTTCAATTCACAAACCAAATACATCCATCACTAGTCATCAGCGTACAAATTCAACTAAAAATCAAATTTACGCCAAGGTAAATATTTACTAAAAACAGATCACACTTTTAGAGTGATTTAATTTTAAACATGAAAATAATCATTAATATCGGTTTTGCGATCGTAAGTGAGCTGACCGTATACGCCTTGAAGAGCACCCCATATTAGAAGTCAGAACAGCCTACGATGCTTCATTTATCAACCCGAAACAGAAGTGAATAAAATGAAACGTAGTTTTACTAAAACCACTCTTATTACAAGTTGTATTCTTGCTGCTCTAACGGCGAATGCCCACGCTAATGAAACCGCTGCTAACCACAGCGACACTCAGCCCCCTAAAACAGAATCCGAAACACTTTTTGACTTCTATGGTGAGCTTGGCCTTGGTGGTCATGTTGCCCTAGAAGGTGACGATAAAGGCCGCTACGCCGACGGCACTTACATTGAAGCTGGCTTGGCTATCGAGCATGGCAATTGGTTTGGTCTTGCTTACATGGAAGGCTGGACAGTCCAAGCCGATGACGAAGGCAATGCATGGGCTACTGGCCATGGTTGGGGCGGCTTCGAAGGTGGTTTTAACCGCTTCTACGCAGGTTACCGCACTGATGCAAAGACCGAATTTATTGTCGGTCGTATGGACTCATCTCTGGATGACGTTCAATGGTGGGGTGACCCAACGGTAGAGTACGGCTACGCGATCTCAAACACTCGTGACGTACACGTTGGTGTGAAGATCCAAAACCTAGAAGGCAAGCTGCGCTACAGCGTTTCCTTCGCTCCAGAATCTGATTTCTCTGAAGACGATGCGCTGATTCACTTTGGTAAATACGACAACTTCGCAGACCAATGGAAAGATAAAAATGCCATGGTCAACGGTTATGTCCAATACGACCTGACTGACGACCTAACGCTAATGGGCGGCGGTGAAGTTCGTAATAACGACGGTGGCGAACTTGTACTACTAGGTGCTGAATACAAGAACTTTGCTACTCGTGTTTGGCACGACACTGATAAAGGCAATCAAGAATCGTTTGGTAGCGAGTCTGGTATTCAAACCAGCGCTTGGTACGAAGCAGCACAAGGCGTTTACCTATCAGCAGCCTACAACTACGCCAACTTTGATGGCGATAACGGCGAAAAAGAGATCACTTCTTACATCAACGCAGGTGTTTGGTACGAATACGGAAACGGTGCATTTTCGACCGCTTTCGATAGCCGCTTTGGCGTAGGTAGCGACACTGAAATCGGCGATGCACAAGTGTTCGCAATGCAATACTTCTACTGGTAATAACAGGAACTCACTATGAAACTGAACAAATCATTCGCAGCTATCGCTATTGGCGCAGCACTTGTTGTTACTGGTTGCGCATCAAATACAGGCTCTGAAGAACTTCAAGCAAACCAATTTAAAAACGTTATCGACCGCACTGGCTCACCAGAATACATGCGTGACTACGACTTCGATGACCATCAACGCTTTAACCCGTTCTTCGACCTAGGTGCATGGCACGGTCACTTGTTACCAGACACAGCTGAAGGTATGGGTGGCTTCCCGGGAACAGCGCTGCTTACTGAAGAATACATTAACTTCATGGCTGATAACTTTGACCGCCTAAGCGTTTATAAAGATGGCAAAAAAGTTGAATTCACAATGGAAGCTTACAGCCTACCGGGTGCATTGATTCAGACGCTAAAGTCTGACGATGTAACGGTAGAGATGACAATGCGTTTTGCTTCTAACCGTACCTCTTTGCTAGAGACTAAAATCACCACAGACTCACCGGTTGAGTTGGTTTGGGATGGCGAACTACTAGAGAAAACACACGCGAAAGAAGGCGTCGCGCAAACTGATAAAACCATTGCTGAAACCTACCCTGAATACGACCGTCAAATCGTTGCAACTGACGATGGCTTGAAGGTGACTTTCGGTAAGGTACGTTCTACATGGGATCTGCTGACTTCAGGCGAGTCTGAGTATCAAGTTCATAAATCGATTTCAACCCAAACTACAGTTGATGGCCTAACGTTTACTTCAACAGCAAACATTGAAGAATCGACCACCATCTACACCACTTACTCGCATGTTCTAACGGCAGAAGAAGCACAAGCTGAACAGCCTGAAATCAAAAAGATCATGGCAAACCCGACTGACTTCTTAGCAGCATCAGCAGAGCGTTGGGAAGGCTATCTTGAGATGGGTTTAACCAACCCGAACGCAACACCAGAACAAGAGCGTGTTGCGGTAAAAGCGATGGAAACCCTAAACGGTAACTGGCGTGGTGCAGCCGGTGCGATGGAGTTTGACTCTGTGACTCCTTCGGTTACGGCTCGCTGGTTCTCAGGCAACCAAACATGGCCGTGGGATACATGGAAGCAAGCTTACGCGATGGCGCACTTCAACCCAGACGTAGCGAAAGACAACATCCGCGCAATGTTTGCCTACCAAATTCAAGCTGACGATCCTGTTCGCCCTTGGGATGAAGGTTACGTGCCAGATCTATTGGCTTACAACCTAAGCCCAGAACGTGGCGGCGACGGTGGTAACTGGAACGAACGTAACACCAAGCCAAGCCTAGCGGCGTGGGCGGTAATGGAAGTTTACAAGACCACCAGCGATGAAGCTTGGCTAGAAGAGATGTATCCAAAGCTAGTGGCTTACCACGACTGGTGGCTGCGTAACCGTGATAATAACGGCAATGGCGTTCCAGAATACGGAGCAGCGCGTGATAAAGCACACAACACACCAGAAGGCGAAATGTACTTCACTGTGGTTCGTGGTGACAAACACGAAACCGTCATAGGCCAAGCGGCGCTGGATAAAGTGATTGCTGAAGGTAACTATGACTACATCGAGAGCCCAGCTCAAACTGCGGCATCTTGGGAATCAGGTCGTGATGATGCGGCAGCCTTTGGTTTCATCGATAAAGACCAGCTAGACGCCTACGTTGCCAACGGCGGAAAACGCAGTGATTGGGATGTTGAATTCGCCCAAAACCGCGCGGAAGACGGCACCCTGTTAGGCTACTCACTGCTACAAGAGTCCGTTGACCAAGCAAGCTACATGTACAGCGATAACAAGTACCTAGCGGAAATGGCTGACATTCTTGGTAAAGATGCAGAAGCGAAAGAATTCCGTGAAAAGGCTGAGCACCTATCGAACTACATCAACACCTGTATGTTCGATGAAAGCACGAACTTCTACTACGACATTCGTATTGAAGATAAACCGTTAGCCAATGGCTGTGCAGGTAAACCGATTGTCGAACGTGGCAAAGGCCCTGAAGGTTGGTCACCACTATTCAATGGCGCAGCAACCCAAGCACACGCGGATGCGGTAGTCTCTGTGATGAAAGATACCTCGGAGTTCAACACCTACGTTCCATTGGGCACTGCAGCGCTATCTAGCCCTGCATTCGGCCCAGATATTTACTGGCGTGGACGCGTGTGGGTAGACCAGTTCTACTTCGGCCTTAAAGGTATGGACAGCTACGGCTACCGTGATGATGCGATTGAAATGGCAGGCGCTTTCTTCGACCACGCCGATGGCTTGGTGCAAGACGGCCCAATCCGTGAGAACTACAACCCATTGAACGGTGACCAGCAAGGTGCGCCAAACTTCTCTTGGAGTGCAGCTCACTTGTACATGCTTTACAACGATTTCTTCACTGACGCAGAGTAAATTAAAACCTAAACCTGTCTTCTGGAATTCAATGAAAAGATAACCTCATAAATTTCAGGCTTTGGCACTCAGTATCTCGCTGAGTGCCTTTTTTTTTCACTTCTCAATCAGCATGAAAAGTAAGGTATAGGAGTATTTGGCTTACCATGATCCTTTTACTCTCATTCCTGCACATTGAGCTCTTGTTGCTATTTTTCAGTGGCTAAAACCCGAACGAATCACACCATGAAACATGCGAATAAGTTTCACAACAAAGAGCCAGAGTGTGGGCAACACTGGTTTATTCAAAATATCTTTACCCTTATTCGTAATCCGGACATTAATTTGATAGTGGTTTACCCAATAACCACTAAACTATAGTCTCGCCTTCCCTTTTTTTTTGAGAAAACCTAAATGCCTAATGCTGATTCCACCCTAAACAAACGCATGGGAATCGTTGCGCTCACTTGGCCAATTTTCATCGAAGTACTGCTTCGAACCGCACTAAACACCAGTGATGTATTCATGTTATCTGGATACTCAGACAAAGCCGTGTCTGCTGTTGGTGTTATCTCTCAGATATCCTTTTTCCTAATCATCGTATCGACCATGGTCAGCAGTGGTACTGGTATTCTCATTGCCCAATACAATGGCGCCTCACGCGATACAGAAAGCGCTCAAGTTGGCGTTGCCAGTATCATATTGGCCATCATTACCGGTGTATTGCTGAGTATTTTCGCCGTGCTAGGTGCAGAGTACTTTATTCCGCTCTATCAGCTTGAAGCTCAGGTTGAACAGTACGCACAGGAGTACTTGTTCATCAGTGGCGCACTCACTTTCAACGTCACGATAGGTGTGGTACTCACCACTATCCTCCGCAGCCATGGTTACTCTAAATCTCCAATGGTCATCAACATGATTGCTGGTGTGATTAATATTTTCGGTAACTACTGCGCGCTCTACCAACCTTTTGGCTTACCGGTATACGGCGTTCAAGGGGTAGCCATTGCAACCGTGACTAGCCAAGTGATTGGCATGTTTATCTTGATTGGTGTGGTCAGAAATAAAGGCATAGACCTACCCGTAAAACAATTTAAATCGGTACCGAAATCTATCTATCAGAAGATAATGAAGATCGGCTCGATGAACGCCGGAGAAGTGCTGTCTTACAACATGGCGCAGATCACCATCATGTTCTTTGTCGTGCAAATGGGCACGGCTTCGTTGGCAGCATTCACCTATGCACAAAACATCGCTCGCCTCTCTTTTGCGTTTGCACTGGCGATTGGTCAGGGCAGCCAAATTCAAACCGGTTATTACATCGGCAAAGGTTGGATTGATGAAATAGCCAGCCGAGTACAACGTTATTTCGTGGTTGGCTTTATTGCCTCGACCACCATTACCTGCGTGATCTATCTGTTCCGTTTCGAGATATTGGATGTGTTCACACAAGACCCTGAAATTCTCGCACTGACGGCCTCTCTGATTGCTGGCTCTATTATTTTAGAAGCAGGCCGCGTGTTTAACCTGATCTTCATCTCTTGTTTGAAAGCCGCTGGTGACATCAAGTTCCCAGTGAAAATGGGCATTGTTAGCATGTGGGGCATTGGCGTCGCGATGAGCTATCTACTTGGCGTGCATTGGGGTTATGGCGTATTTGGTGCTTGGATGGCGATCGCGATGGATGAATGGTTCCGAGGCATCATCATGGCGTATCGCTGGAGAGCAAAAAAATGGACTCGTTTCTCGCTTTAAGTGATTGAAGATACGTGAATAAATTTGACTGATGCAAAAGAAAAAGGTTCATCGCGGCTTTCCGGGGAAAGCCGCTTTTATCTTCAAGAAGAAGTAGTCTGTATCTCGATACCCATATCCCATTCGCTTGATTAGCTTTATCTT
>NZ_VTXJ01000032.1:0-47161 GCF_013114525.1 Vibrio sp. T3Y01
CTCATAAATCCGTCGAGCAACAAGACATCCAATCTCTTATTCGAATGAGACGTCTGCTCGTCACTGAAAGAACTCGCATCGTTAATCAAGTGCGTGGCCTCATATCTGAATACGGCATCATTATGCCCAAAGGAGCCGCTGCCTTCAGAAAGGCCATACCCGAAATACTCGAGAACGATGAAAACCAACTGTCTTGTATATTAAGAGAGCTGCTATCCCATCAGTACGAACGATATTTATACATCGACGAACAAGTAAAATGGTTCGACGATAAACTTAACCAAACCATCAAGCAGTTCGAAAACGCAAAGCGACTCATGTCTATTCCAGGCTTTGGGCCACTCACTAGCCAAGCCGTTGCGGTATGGCTTGGCTCCGGACAACAGTTCAAAACCGGTAGAGATGCCTCCGCCGCAATGGGCCTTGTGCCGAAGCAAGATACCAGCGGTGACAAAGTCATTCTTCTTGGGATAACCAAAAGAGGCAACACGTATATCCGCTCCCTACTCGTTCATGGAGCAAGAGCAGCGCTGAGACGCGCCAAATTTAAATCCGATAATCTCAGTAAGTGGATGCTTGAACTCCAAGAGCGACGAGGACCAAACAGAGCCGCTGTCGCCTTGGCAAACAAACTCATGCGCATAGCGTGGGCCGTCATCACTAAAAATGAAGAGTATCGACCAACACAAAGCTAATGAGGATCACCAACCCTTTGCAAAGTACGTAGTAAGATGAATAACAGGACAAATCCTACACGTTGAAAACCTTATGCTCACACTGTCTTATAAAGTCGATAAGGTGATTAGGACTTCGTGTTCGACTTCCTCATCTTGGCCAAGGCAATAGCCGACTACTAAACCTAACGCAAAGTAAAAATGCCACGCGTTACGAATCACTCTTAAGCAACTTGTTAGCATTGTCCCAAAGTTTAAGCTCAACACTTTTGACATACTCATTGTCGTAAATCGTTAATAGCTCTTCTGCATATTTGATACTATGGGTGTCTGTCACTCTATAATATGCAACTCTGACCAGCATTCCACAAAATGCTGCCGAGACAAAACAGACAATCACGTTTGCCACACCGAATGTCGTTTTGAAAGGTTCTCCATCTAAAACTAGATAGAGTGATAACATACCTAATGCAACTGCTGGTAATGCTGCGATCATGTATAGAGCAAAATTTCGGAATGGTCTTACTACATACTCTTTCATTCGTTTTTTGGGGTCACGATACTTATAAACGAATGTAAATTTTTCACCATCACAATCCAAATATGTATGACTATCTTTATAAAGCTCGACTGCTTTTGTAGTTTTTGATGCTGATAGCAATAAACAAATATCCTCGAAGCTAGCAGAATATTTAAAAACAGAGCAAAACTGCTGCTCTACCATCAACTTCATAGAAGGGTTATTTGGCTCTCCGAAGCTTTGATGCAAAAGCTCTAAGTGTTTAACTTTAAAATGCTTATTAGACGAAATTAGCTCATGAAGAAACTTAATTAAGGGTAGAGTACTGACAGCAAGTGCAACTAAAGCACTCAGAGTCACCCAATCTTCATTGAAAAAGGACATTCTCTATCTCCAGAAATGCTAACGCTTTGTTAAGGTGTGACAAACGCTTACACATAACCAAAATGAAAGTGCCATAAACACAAAAAGGTGATTCAAACTGCGAATGCCACGCGTTTGGAATCACCTTGAACAATTTGTTATATGACTTTTTACTTAGAGTACTCTGGGTATGCCTTTCTAAAACGAATAGCCTCAGCTAACCATTCTAGAACGATAGGATTTGGATCACCATCAGGCAAATCTTTTGTAAGACGATGAGCCCCTTTTTCAATTAGAGCAATTAGATAAAAGACATGGATGCCGTTTGACTCAAAGTATGAGTATACAAGGTAGCTATTGGAGGTACATTCCCATTGTACTTTAGGACTTCCATCTTCATCTAACCATTCACAGTCATCGGTAAACAAATGTAAATGCGTGAGATCATCCTGCCTAGCATGTTGCGGATTTTTGAAAAAACGATCTCGTCCAAACTCTGCGATCAAACCTTCAGTTTCTTCTTGAACTTTACGGGAAGGAGTGGCGATTTCGTGGGGCTCACTGTTTTCTTTATAGTATTGGAATTTATTGAATAGATCGATAAAATCTGGGTCGTCAGACACTTTGTTTAAAGTGTCTGACAGACAAAAATCAAAAGACGACATTTATTGGATAATACCTTTTTCTTTTAATGACGCTAGCTCAAGTTGACTTGTTTTCTTAACTAACCGACTCATTTTAGAGCCAAAAACCTTCATCGAAGTAACATCACCGACACGGTTTGCTCTAGTCTTTTTCACTTTATTTTGTGTTTTGGCAGTCATAGTCTACCTCTCTGTTCCTTACAGGATGTATCGTAATGTAATAATGATACTGAGGTAATTTTAACTGATGTTCATGCACTAATCAATTTTCGAGTATTTTTTTCACGACATCAGTCATATAACGCCGCGTTAAGTAGTGAGCAACGCTGACCACCCAACCTAAACCATTGTGCCGTAAACACTAAATTCAAAGCAAACCGAAAATGCCAAGCGTTGGGAATCTGTCTTAAACGCTTTGTTAAGTGCCTGTTATCGCTTTAGTAAACCCGTACATATCAACTACTTTAGCTTTTGTATAAGGTAACGTAGTATCAACGCCTGAATTAAAGTCAACTGTCATTCTCTTTGATGAAACTTGGTCTATTACAGGTTTGTTTGATTGATAAAACCGACTTAAACAGTCCAATGACTTTGTATTAATCCTGCTGAAGCCACATTCGCCTTTGAAAATGTCTCCGAAAGTCTGTTTGAAAAAGCGATCATTTGCTGGCACAGAACCAAAAACACCAAGCATTATTTTTGTAACTAATGTCAGGTGGCTAGTATTTTGAGGAACTAAGATAGTTCTAATCTCGTTGTATTGTTCTAATAGAAACTCAATATTTTCACTAGTATAAGAGTCAACATCAATAGACCAAGCACACGAGTCTTGTGATGCTATATAACCCACTAAGCTTTCAAAGTTCTTCGCACTTTTCTCTAGCATAAAGCTTGAACCACGAAACATTCCCCAACTTGCGAGATAAAAACCAAGAGCTAGGCAACTTTTTTCCATATCACCCAATAGATCGTTCCCACTGCTTGGATGGAAATAGTTATAGCAGTAATCAAACGATGCATATCTCGCATACGGGTCATGCCTTTCCTCAAACCTTGAGACAAATTCTTGAATGTCACTTCTTTCTAAACTCATGTATTCCCCCAAGTCAATAAAGGCACTTAACGCCCAATTAAGGTGTGAGCCACGCTACCACGACACTCAAATTGAACGCCGTAAACACTGAATTTGACCCAAACCAAAAATGCCAAGCGTGGGGAATCACTCTTAAATTGTTTGTTATAGCGCATTTTCAAAGAAGCATGAGAAACAAATTCCACTTTTGCTATCCTGTAGCGTGCCCTCACAACCCAATTCTTCACAGTTACGCTCTATCACTTTGCCCTGATGGCTACATAGCTTACACAAATACTCATCAGAATCAGGTAACCTTTGGTAAGTTTTAGCACAATCATGAATGAACTCGTCATCCCAGAAATCCATGCGAGACACGGTATTAGCGCAACGAGGACAATGTAGGGACCTCGATTTCTTGTCGTAGCCTAAATAACTCTTGCATGCAGCAGGAGGCAAGACATCAGTAGCTAAGCGATAGTCAATTAAAAGTGAGTTGACTATATGCGACTCGTAATCTTCGTCGAGCTGGATACTCTTCATTGAGTTTACTGGCGTATTTTCAAGATATTTTCGTCTTGATTCAAACCAACACAATGAGCCTTGAAAGTAACTATGGGTATATAGAATAAAGCTGACCACTTCTTCAGGAGTTACAGTCAAAGACTTATCAACTGTATGCATCACCTTATTTCTAATTGTTCGCAAGTCATCATTCCATTGAAGGAACTGATCAGTAAAACGGTCGGGACAAACAGTGTCGTGAACTTTTATTAAATCTTGCGCATCCAAAGTACGAAATGTAGAAAATTCTATGTCCCTTTTGTTACACCCTTTTGGCCATGATTGTGGGTTTCCAGAAATGAGTAAATAAGGAGAAACATTAACGATTCGCCCTTTGATGTAAAATTCTACCGCTTGCTGTACTAATGCCGTAGCACTGACTAGTGTTTGCTTCGCAGAAGCCCAATAGCGTTTACTCTCATTTTCGTGGTCGCTACCATCAATCACACTATATAGGGTTTCAAATTCATGTAAGTGCGCAGTCACAGAATCCCATGAAGCATTGAGAAAACCATTGGCAGCACTATAAAAATCTTCTTTTGTTGGAAATTCTAAAATCACAAAATGCTCCGAAACTTGTTCTGCGCTATAACAGCTATTAGACAGAAAAATTCTGCATTTAAATACAGAGTTATTCTATCTAGTTTCATATGCATAGCACTCTAGCACAATTAATTTCATTATTTCAGTGACTTAAAACATAGATGAATGCATCGAATGACAAAATGTGGAATATTTCCATATAGTATGAATCCAGCGAAAACCCTCTCGCACTGTATGTACTCCCAGATCTACTAACCATGTTGAAAGCACAAAAAAGCCTGCCATCTATGCGAACATAAATGGCAGGCTTTATACGTTTATTAAGCTTTTGAGTGGCTAAATTACGCGGCTTCGAATGCGAGAGCTTTTTTCTCTACTTGGCGGAAGAGCAGCGTTAAAATGCCGTTTACTGCTAGGTAGAATGCGCCAGCAATGCCAAACACAGTAAGCGTGTCGTAGGTTTGGCCGTTAATACGCTGCGCATAGCCCATCAAATCCATAATGGTGATGGTACTTGCCAGTGATGTACCTTTGAAGACTAGAATCACTTCATTCGAGTATGCTGGAACAGCGCGGCGCAGAGCGTATGGCAATAGCACTTTAAGGGTCGCGATTTTGTCCATGCCTAGTGCACGACATGCTTCCCACTGCCCTGCAGGAATCGCGTTGAATGCACCTCTGAACAGTAGCGTGCTATATGCCGCCGTGTTCAAAGCCAATGCTAGCATTGCGCAGAACCAAGGTTGGCTGAGCCATGTCCACATGAAGCTTTCACGGATCCAATCGAACTGACCTGGGCCGTAATACACCAAGAAGATCTGAACCAGTAATGGTGTACCAGTGAACAAGGTGATGATGCCGCGTGTTACCCAGTGAATCGCTGGTAATCTTAGGATCAGTGTTACCGTCATCAGCAGCGACAAGATACAACCAACAAGCAGTGACGCGCCGGTGAGTTGAAGACTGGTCGCTAAACCTTCAAGCATTTGAGAGAGGTATTGTTGATTCATGCCATTGCCCCTTTGTTACCCAAACCTTGAATAGAGAACTTACCATCAATCACTTTTACTGCTCTTTGCGTAATCAATGTGATGATTAGGTAGATAGCTGCCGCCGTTGCGTACCAAGTAAATGCTTCGTGCGTTGCTGCTGATGTTAACTGCGCCTGCTTCAATAGATCGGTTACTCCAATCAGTGAAACCAGTGCGGTGTCTTTCAATAGAACCAACCACTGGTTCGTTAAGCCTGGTAGTGCGTGTCTTACTGCTTGTGGTAAAACAATTCTGAAGAATGCGTGCGATTGTGGAATACCCAATGCACTCGCCGCTTCTCTCTGCCCTTTACCTACCGCTTTCAACGCACCACGAATAGTTTGTGAAGCGTATGAAGCGAAAATAAGTGACAACGCAACAACACCAGATAAGAACGGGCTAACTTCAACAAAGTCACCAGTGATCATGAAGAGCACTTGTGTTGAGCCAAAGTAGATAAACAAAACCACCAAGATTTCTGGTAGACCACGTACGATCGTTACGAACGCGGTTGTCGGCCATTTGATTGCAATGCGACGAGACATTTCGCCGCCAGCAAACATTACCGCTAAAACTAATCCAACCAATAGGCTTACGAACGCAAGCTGAATAGTCATCCAGCTTGCCTCGACGAGCCCTAAAGAGTAACCCGTTAATTCCATAAATTACTTACCGAAGTACTTGTTGAAGATCTTGTCGTACTCGCCGTTTGCTTTAACTGCTGCAAGTGCTGTGTTCAGTTGTGCAACTAGCTCTGGGTTGCTCTTGTTTACTGCGATACCAAAACCATTACCAAAGTACTCTTGGTTTGTTACTTGGTCGCCAACGTACGTTAGGTTGTCTTCTTTCTTAAACCATTCTGCGACTACCGCTGTGTCACCGAATACTGAATCGATACGACCGTTTTTCATGTCGATGAATGCATCTTGGTAGCTTGAGTATGGAACAGCTGTCACACCTGGCAGTTGCTCCAGAAGGTAGCTTTGGTGAGTAGAACCGTTTTGAACACCGATACGCTTGCCTTCTAATGCTGCTTGGTCTGCTACTTTGCCTTCAATAGAGATGAATGCTGCAGAGTTGTCGTAGTAAGCGTCAGAGAAGTTTACTTGTTGAAGACGTGCTTCAGTGATGTCCATTGCAGAGATAGCCGCATCGTAACGTTTGAATTTAAGAGCTGGGATCAGGCTATCGAATGCTTGGTTGTGGAAAGTACACGTTGCTTTCATCTCTTCACAAAGTGCGTTTGCTAGATCAACGTCGAAGCCTTGGATTTGGTTGTTCTCATCCATGTATTCGAATGGTGCATAAGTCGCTTCCATTGCGAATTTGATTTCTTCTTGCGCTGCTGCATTGAAAGAAGCAAGGCCGATAAGTGAAGCTAGTAGAATCTTTTTCATTTTGTTACTCCGAATACTGTGTAATAGCGGCCTGTGGCCATTCTTATAATTTGATTGTTTTAATCGATGTTGTGTTTAGGTAAATCTAGTCAGTGACTTAGTGAGTCAAATACTCAGCAAACTCTGGAGTCTGCGGATTGATAAATGCGTCGCTGGTGCCGTGTTCCACGATGTAACCCTTCTCAAGGTAAAGAACGTGGCTCGCAATCTTCTTGGCGAAGTCTACTTCGTGAGTCACTACCACCTGAGTAATTCCAGTGCCGCTTAGCTCTTTAATGATGCTAACTACTTGGTTAGTGATCTCTGGGTCAAGAGCCGCTGTTGGTTCGTCAAACAGCAATACATCAGGCTTCATCATAAGAGCACGAGCAATGGCAACACGTTGTTGCTGACCACCTGATAGCTGTAACGGCCAAGCGTCTGCTTTATCTGCAAGCTGTAAAGTTTTCAAAACTGTTTGCGCTTGTTCGATCGCTTCTTGCTTATCTAGGCCTGCAACCTTTGTTGGTGCTTCAATCAAATTTTCCATTACCGTCATGTGTGGCCACAAGTTGTATTGTTGGAAAACCATGCCGACTTTACGACGTAGCTTAAGCCCCTGCTTCTCTTGGATCTGGCTTGAGAAATCAAATTGCTCGTTAGCAATGTTCAGTTCGCCATCGTCTGCGATTTCTAGCAGGTTCAAAACACGCAGTAGTGAACTCTTACCGGCGCCGCTTGGGCCAAGCAGGACCAAGGTTTCACCACTCTCACAGTTAAAACTGATGTCGTGAAGAACTTGGATATCGCCGTATGATTTATTGATGCTCTTTACTTGAATACTCATGCCAAAATACTGCATTAATTGTCATTTGTTGGTTATTCTATTTAAACTGAACTTTTATGCAAGAAAAATGTATAAAAAATTAATTTGTTGAATTTTTGTAACAAACATTGCGCAAAAAACAGCCTCATTAACTGCTCCTACCTCTTTTTCATCCAAGCTATTGAAAACTCGAATATGACACCAAAAAGCAAACGTTTTTATAAATCCCCCCCCCCTTAATCAGCGAAGGTAGTAGACTCTTAATTGAACCTATACACCTGAATAAAAATCAGGGATAACCACCCTATTATTACGCTGACAGCAGCGAATAAGTGTGCTTAATTTTCCTTTTGTTTAGCTTTCTACGTACGCATCGAATACACACGAGTTATTGAAAATTGAGTTTCCTAGGAAGCGTGACGCTCCAATAAATGCTTTAATGGCATCTATTCTCAATAACTAGCACTTGCCAGCGAACAAGACGTATTACAAGTAACCAGTCATCTATTCTTAAAGCGACAAACACTAAGGCAATCATATGCAAAACGATGTCTCTTCCACGCTTGAGGCTACTCAGCGACAGACTCAACAGAATCCAGAATCAAAACCAGAGAAGAAAAGCCTCAGCATTTTGCTTGAGCTGATTAAATTTATTCAACCTTACAAAGGCCGCGTGATTGCAGCTCTGATCGCTTTGATCTTCACAGCGAGCTTAACCCTTTCAGTGGGACACGGTATTCGCCTTCTTATTGACCAAGGTTTTAGCCAACAATCGTTATCAGACTTAGGTAGCGCAATCCAATTCATCATGGTTGTGGTGGTATTGATCTCTATTGGTACCTTCTTCCGCTTCTATTTGGTGTCTTCTGTAGGCGAACGCGTGAGTGCAGATATCCGCCTATCCGTCTTCAATCACGTGGTAACACTCCATCCGAGCTACTTTGAAACCAATGGCAGTGGCGACATCATGTCGCGCATTACAACAGACACCACCCTGCTTCAGAGTATCATCGGCTCTTCGTTCTCGATGGCGATGCGCAGCGCGCTAATGTGCCTTGGTGCAATCATCATGTTGTTTGCCACCAACATTAAACTCACGCTTATCGTGCTGGCATCGGTGCCGTTTATCTTGATTCCAATTTTGGTTTACGGGCGTCGTGTAAGAGCGCTATCACGTAAAAGCCAAGATTCGATGTCAGACGTCGGCTCTTATGCGGGCGAAGCGATTGAGCACATCAAAACCGTGCAGAGCTACAGCCGAGAAGCTCAAGAGAAAGCATCATTCGCGCTTGAAGTAGAAAAGGCTTATGAAATTGGTCGTCAACGCGTAAAACAGCGCGCGATTCTTATCTCTGGCGTGATTGTTATCGTGTTCAGTGCGATTGCAGGCATGCTTTGGGTGGGTGGTACTGATGTTATCAACGGCACAATGTCCGCCGGCGATCTGGCTGCATTTGTCTTTTACGCGATTATGGTCGCTTCATCCCTAGGGACAATTTCTGAAGTGATGGGCGAACTGCAACGTGCGGCAGGTGCCACCGAGCGTTTAATTGAGATTCTGCAAGTGGAAAGCCACATCGTTGCCCCAGTCGAGAATCCAACATCGCTCGATAACTTAACGCCAGAAGTCGCTTTTGATAATGTGACCTTCTGTTACCCGTCTAGACCTGATCAACCAGCAACAAGCAACCTGTCGTTAACCGCGCACGAAGGTAAAGTATTGGCGTTAGTTGGCCCATCTGGTGCAGGTAAAACCACCCTATTTGAATTACTGCAACGTTTCTACGACCCTCAAATAGGTAAAGTGACGCTTGGTGGTGTGGAACTGAATCAGTTTGACCCGAATGAACTAAGAAAACAGATGGCGCTTGTTCCTCAACAACCCGCTCTGTTCAGTAACGATGTATTCCATAACATTCGCTACGGCAACCCAGAAGCGACCGATGAACAAGTGATTGAAGCCGCGAAAAAAGCACACGCACATGAGTTTATTCAGAACCTACCCGATGGGTATCATAGCTTCCTCGGTGAGCGCGGTGTAAGGCTTTCCGGTGGTCAACGTCAGCGCATTGCGATTGCACGTGCCATCTTGAAAGATCCTAATATTCTGTTGTTAGATGAAGCGACAAGTGCTCTAGACAGTGAAAGTGAGCATCATGTTCAGCAAGCATTGGAAGAATTAATGCGTGGCAGAACGACGATCATCATCGCTCACCGTTTGTCGACAATCAAACACGCAGACCAAATTGCGGTGCTCGATCAAGGGCAGCTTGTAGACATCGGCAACCACCAGTCGCTCATCAACAGCTGTGAACTATACCAACGCTTGGTTGAACTCCAATTCAAACACCTGAGTGACGAACCAGCTAATAGCTAACAGCCAAGTCTCTGACAACGTGTGATTTCTAGCTTCAAAAACTTAAATCACACGTGTTGCAGTTTTGTTAAATTAGCGGTAGGGTTTTTAATCCAATGAAGGATAAATAACAATAAGAGAGTTCGCATGGAAGCACTATTATCTGACTACCCGGTAGTAACAGAAATCCCAGTCGCTTGGGGAGAAATGGACGCACTCAATCACGTCAACAACGCTGTGTATTTTCGCTACTTCGAAACCGCTCGCTTAGATTTCTTTAAGCACGTAGAGCTGATGGAAGAGATGGCAATCACCAAGGTTGGCCCTGTTCTTGGCGATACTTATTGTAAATATTTCCGACCTGTCACCTACCCTGATACTTTGATGGTGGGTTCACGAGTCACCGACATACAAGACGACCGCTTTACTATGGAATACGCGATCGTCAGTAAAGCCCAACAAAAACTTACTACTGTTGGTACAGCGACTATCGTGATGTTCGACTTTGCATCGAACCAAAAAGCGCTGCTGTCACTGCGCCTGACCAGTGAAATTGAACGCATGAATACGCTTAAAAGCCCATGCTTCAAACAAGAAGCAGTAACGGAATAAACGGTTCATTAATTCAAAACGAATCAGAAAACTCAGATATTAAAAAAGCCACTCGATTGAGTGGCTTTTTGTTTCTTTGTTCACAGCGCTTATAAGCGGTTAAGCCTTATAAACCTTGGACCCTTATAAGCCTTGCACGCTATAAACCTTGGACCCTATAAGCCTTGAACACTATAAACCTTGAACGTACTGAGCGTTAGTACGAATCTCGACAAGTTGCTCTAGGTGTTGCTGTGAGCCTTCAACGCCGTTGATTAAACCTTCGAAGTGCTTAATCAGCTCTACCTTGTCTTGAACTTCTTTTGAACCCGCGCCGATGTTGGTTAGGTCAATGAAGAATTCGTCAAACAGGCCAGAGAAATCCGTTACAGCGTCATGGTTTAGGAACTGCTCGTGGTTGTAAATGCTTGGGTAGCCACCCTTCTGCTTATCAACAGCGAACGAGATACCTTTCACGTTAGTAATCGTGGTAGCTTTCTCACACTTCAACATACAACCCGCTTCGATGCTTGGTTTGTTACAGCCTACTGTTCTTTGGAAGAAACATTGGCGGCTAGTCATCATCAAGATTGGGTGGTAAATGCTGTAGAACAGTTTGAAGTTCTCTGGGCGGCGAATATGACGAATCTGACCTTTGTTGATCTCGTTCGAAATGAACGCGCCCGCACAGTTTAGCTCTTCTTTAAGCGTCACTAGTGCGTGAGAGTTTGTCGTGTTCATGAATGGACCTGCAACCCACTCGATACCCATTTCGTAAGCCTTGTATGCGATACCCGTGTTATTAGTCACGATGCGAGCAGGCTTAACGACTTCCAGGATACGAACGGCTTCGTCGTAGTCCTTACCGATCAATACTGCAGGGAACCAAGGAATCAAACGTGGGTTTGCCGCTAAGATATCGATGTACTTGTTACAACGCTTTTTAAAACTTTCTGGTAGCTTGAAGTAAACGTCCGCATCCGTCACATCACATAGGTGCAGGTCTGCAACATCAGCGATAAGCATTGACATAGTCGGCTTTTCGTTCACTTTAGGATGCTGTGGCAGTGCTGGCACTTCAACGTGCTTAATCACTTCAACAGAGCCATTTAGAATGAAGTCGATCTCGTCTTTAAGGTCAGACACTTCTTTCAACGGAATCACTAGCCCAGAGTCCACTTCGCTGAAATCTTGGCTTTCTAGTGTGTGAACCGCACTCTTCACGTTTTTGAATCGCTTCTCAAGTAGCTCCTGAGTGATCGCTTTCTCTTCTGTTGCTGTAAGCAGCGATTTAGATTGCAGGGTGAAGTTCTCTTTTTCTGTCTTCACTGTCACCGTAAATGGCTGACCTGCTTTTGCGCTGAAAGACATAGCAACCGGCGTTTTACGGATATCAAGGAACTTAATCTTGTCACGCATTTCGTCACCAAGTACATCTTTCGCTTCATGCAGCTGTACTGTCGCTTCTTGAATCTGAACCACTGAGATTTCGTTGTTCTTCTCTTTCGCCTGCTCAACCGCATAGTTAATGCTGTTATCACGAGGGTTATCGATGAACATGTCTTTCGTTAAGTTGCCCTTAAGGAAAGAGTTCGTGAATTCACGGTTGAATACTTTGTGTAGGTTAGCATCGTCTTCAAGCAACAAACCCTCTTGTACAAAGCTATCGATCTGCTTACGCCACGTATCTACCACGGTGTAAACGTAGTGTGCGCCTTTAATACGACCTTCGACTTTAAGCGAGTCTACCTTTGCGTCTACCAGTTCTGGCAAATCGTAATAGGCAGAGTTGTCTTTTAGGTTCAGTGGAAAGCGGTTACCCGCATTGGTGATTTCATATTCATCACGACATGCTTGGCTACAACGACCGCGGTTACCTGAGTTCCCCACACTTACTGAGCTTGAGTAACATTGACCCGAAAACGCGATACACAGTGCGCCATGTACGAACACTTCTGTTAGTACATCATGGTCGTGTGCGACTTCAGTCAGCATTTTAATTTCAGGTAGGTTCAACTCACGAGATAAGTTAACGCGCGATGCACCAACCTTAGACAGGAACTTAATCTGACCTTCGTTGTGTGTGGTTAGCTGAGTTGAAGCGTGAACATCTAATGATGGGAAGTGCTTCTTCACTAGGTTAAACAAGCCCAAGTCTTGGACAATGATGCCGTCTACCTTGGTGTTCACCAGCTGGTTTAATAGCTTAGTAATGCTCTTCGTTTCGTGCTCCAGCAACACTACATTAAGCGTTAGAAAGATCTCACAACCGTATTCATGAGCAAGGCGGATTACCCCGTTCAACTCATCTAACGACAGGTTAGAAGCTCTGTTACGAGCGTTGAAGGTATCTAAACCGCAATAAACTGCATTTGCTCCGGCTACGATGGCTGCTTTAATCGCTTCTACATCGCCACCAGGGGCTAATAACTCAATTTTTCTGCTCATTTTTGAAGTCGCTCACTTACTTATAATTTTTAAGCCGCGTATTCTACCCACATCACGATCTGTTTACCACTGTACAACACTTTTCAAACTCAATGACCTCAACAATGCCTAATCCTTCAGCTTTACCTGTCCTGTACTCTCTCCGCCGCTGTCCTTACGCCATGCGCGGGAGAATGGGCATCGCTTTATCCAAACAACAAGTACTACTGAGAGAAATCGTCACCAAAGACAAGCCTAGTGAACTACTGGCCAGTTCGCCAAAAGGTACGGTTCCAGTATTAGTGTTATCCGATGGCAAAGTTATTGAGCAGAGCTTAGATGTGATGATGTGGGCGCTTCAGCAGAACGATCCTCAAGATCTTCTGCGTTCGAGTAACCCTTCACTCAGTGAACAAATCCACCAACTCATTCAACAAAACGACAATGAGTTTATTGGTCACTTAGAGAAATATCGCGCTTCTGTTCGCTATCGCAATGACGACATCGAGCAGCGTAGAAACTTATGTGAAACCTTTATTAGCGAGCTTGAGGCTAAGCTCGCCAACCATGACTATTTGTTTGGAGATTCCCCTAGCCTAGCCGACTTTGCTGTGATGCCATTCGTCAGTCAGTTTGTAAGAGTAGAAAAGAAATGGTTTGTGCAGTCTGAATACCAGAACGTTGGGCGTTGGTTACGGTCGCACCTTGAAAGTAAACTCTATACCCAAGTAATGAAACAGTACCCATTATGGAATGACACCAAGCAAGATTGTCTTTTTGGATAACAAAAAAACCGCTCATAACGAGCGGCTCTTTTACTTCATAAACTTTTACACGATGCGTCTGCACTCAAAGATTATTGAATCGCAATTGAAATCTCGACTTCAGTTTCGCCTTTGTACAGCTCAAAGTCGGTTGTGTACGCTCGAGTATGTGGACAATCTGTGGCGTTAAAATACGCCCATACTTCTCCCCACAGATCGATCACCGCTTGTGGCAACTCGCCTTGTGCAGAGAACGTTAGGTACTTACCCGCCTCGATATTGGTTTCAACTAGATCATCCATAGCGTTATCAGTAAGCGCATTGGTACAAGCAATCACATCAAAGTCACCCGTAAAATCTGACTCGTAGTTGGTGTATACGCCGTAAACCTTGGAGTCCGGAGTCAACTTTGGAAAAGCTTGTTCGAAAAAGCCTTGCCATAATTGCCCTATTTTTGCCTTAGCTGGGTCAACTTCATCGGTATTGTTGGTTCTTACCGAAAAACCATATGCCTTTACCGCTCCTAATATTTGTTCTTTCACTCTTCTATTTCCTAAGCCATTTTATTGCGTCAACTGTTAAGCCAACTCGATTCTAGTCTTGGATTTCTTTGTGTCCGCACTTTTGACAAACAACATGGCGAGAAAACTCATCCATAGAGGCGATAAAAGGCCCAAGAAGCCATCCTTTAATTACGCCTGCGATAAATTCATGCCGCTTTTGGTTTGGCTTGCCTGCAAATGCACTCTCCTTTCTAACCAAAACAACAACGTGTTGCGTACGATCACGACAAGATGTGCAGTAGCTTTGCTCTATTGAATTACTCATATGTCACCCTATGACGTTTTGAAAGATTTTTGCTTAAAATGAGGGTTGTCGACACACACTTCTAATTCAGTAATTCCCGTCAATACAACAAGTTGTTCTTGACCAGAGACACTTAGCTTAATGCATTCTTCTTTGTCTTGGTTACGCTGGGTATCTAATGCAACACCCTCGACCTGTTCGCCAGAACGTAAAGTGAGCTTAATTGGGTATCTGTGCATACACACAATTTCAATATAATCGTAATCACTGCAACTAATCATAATGCCTCCCATTCATCCATCACGCTAATGCGACATGCCATTCTATGCAAACTGTTTATAATCAATCATTTACTCACGTCACATTGAAACAGCATATACACAAGATGCTCATGGGTTTAATCATAGTCCCACTTTGGTTATTCACGTTTCTTCTACCCACACCCACTTATTCTTACGTTGTTAAATAACCATGAGAACAAGACAATGAAAACCACCAAACACATAGCCCTTTTCATTTTTTGTTTAATGGCGTCAATCATGTCATTCACCGCGAGTGCCGCGACAGCGAATGATGCGAGCCACTTCGCCAACGGCAAGACCAAATATCGACAGCTTTGCCAAGCGTGTCATGGTGACAAAGGTTTCGGTGATGGACCAACAGCCGCATCTCTGCCAAGCAAACCCGCCAATATTCCCAATAAGCTTGGCGAATTCTTTACGACAAAGAACTCCTTGGTTGATGACATTTTAGAAGGTGACATTGAAGAGGGAATGCCATCGTGGCAAGGAGTGATTACAAGACAAGATGCCATTGATATTCTTGATTATGTCGAAATGATCCAACGATAATTGCTAATCGATTCAACTTTTAAACGCTGAACTTACTTAATAACGTTCGTTTTATTGCGCTATCTATTCGTTTGATTACACTGAAGTTATTGGACAGTGAATAATACGGAACGTTATGAACTTAACACCCCTAGCCACAAGTGCTCTCGTGCTCGTATCTACAACAGCAGGTGCGGTGAGTTTTATCGACCAAATCGATGGTCACTTGGACATGGGTGAATACCTAGCTGAAAATGCCTATGGCTTTTTACCCGTCCCGATTTTGATCACAGAGCCAGCGGTTGGCTACGGTGGTGGTTTCACCGGTATCTTCCTTCATGAATCAGAAGAACAGAAAAACACACGTAAAGAGCTAGCAGAAAAATCGATTGATGGAGGCGCACAACTCTTAACACCAGCAATCACCGCAGTCGGTGGCTTTGCGACAGAAAACGGCACTTGGATGGCATTTATTGGTCACAAGCGAAGCTGGAAAGAGGATTCGATACGCTACCTTGGTGGTTTGGGTTATGGCGATATCAACATGACTTTCTACCGACAAAGTTCTCCCAATGCCCTTTCACCACTCGCTCCAAATGAAGGTATCGAGCTTGGCTTAAAAGGCATGGGAGGGATACAAAAGCTTCAATTTAGAATCCAAGACTCACCATGGTTAGTTGGCCTATCTCAACAGTTTTTTGCACCTAAATTGTCACTCAATAACCACCCCAAAGCACAAGAGATCCTAAACAATATTGGTAATACCTCACCAACTTCATCAGGTTTGGGCTTAATCGCTGAGTATGACAGTAAAAATAGCTTTCTAAATCCTACTCAAGGCTATAACTATGTCGCTGAGTATCTATGGTTTGGTGATGGACTTGGCAGTGATTACAACTACCAAACGTTCAATCTAGAGGGACTGAATTATTGGGAACTCAACAAAGAATGGAATCTCGCTTTGCGCGGACAATACAAATCCTTGTCGACTGATGAACGCTTTCTATCGCCTCAATACTATCCAGACATTCAGTTGAGGGGTATTGCAAGAAACCGTTATCAAGGAGAGCATACCTTTGCGGCAGAGGTGCAAGTAAGCAAACAATGGACGCCACGTTGGTCTACCGGTGTGTTTACTGGGATTGGTTATGCTGGCGACAGTGACAGCGATATGTTCGACCAAAGCTCACAGTCAGCGTATGGCGTTGGATTTCGTTATCTTATCGCAAGGCGTTATGGCCTGATTTCAGGGATTGATATTGCGTTCAGCGAAGAAGATACCGCACTCTACTTTCAAGTCGGAGCCGGTATCTAGCTAAATAACGATTCGATGTACCAAGCAGAAGATACTAGGCGAAGGTCTTCCAATACTGGTACAAGCCATCGATATCAGAAGAGCACATCAAGGACATCGCACCTTTGATCTGCTCTTCATTCCATTCCCACCACTTCATTTCTAGCAACTGCGCAATTTCAGTTTCACTAAAACGATAGCGGATATGACGAGCTGGGTTAGAACCAACAATTGAGTACGGCTCAACATCTTTGGTTACAACTGCGCGGCTAGCGATAATGGCCCCATCGCCAACCTTTACGCCACTCATGATCATCGCCTCTGTGCCTATCCAGACATCATTGCCAATCACAGTGTCGCCTGAGCGTTCAAAGCCGTCGATTGCCCCTTCAAATTTTTCATCTTCTTGGTAGAAAAATGGGAATGTACTCACCCACTGGTTTTGGTGACCTTGATTGCCTGCCATCATAAACACGGCACCAGAACCAATCGAGCAGTAGCTACCGATGATCAACTTGTCGATATCGTTTCTGTCAGGGAGCAGGTAGCGCGCACAATCATCAAAACTATGGTTGTGATAGTAGCCGGAATAGTAACTGTGCTCGCCCACGATGATATTTGGGTTGGTTACTTGTTCTTTAAGTGATTTACCCACGAATGGGCTTTCAAAATAGTTATTCATATTTGTACTCTTAGTTTCGTTCTTTTAGTTGGGTACTCTTTATTGCGCTATGATTCTAACTAATTTCTATTTTTGCGTAAAAGCCTTACTTTTCCTAACGCCCACCGGCAATATCAATAAATGACCCTGTCACATAAGAAGCTTCATCTGACAATAACCAAGCGATAGAGTTCGCGACCTCTTCTGGCGTGCCACCTCTTTGCAACGGAAGTTGTGAAGCCAACCTATCCACTCTTCCTGGCTCACCACCATCGGCGTGCATTTCAGTATAGATACAACCCGGCCTTACGCCATTGACACGGATGTTTCTTGACGCCAGTTCAAGGGACAAACCTTTAGTAAGGGAGTCCATTGCACCTTTCGAAGCTGCATAATCTACGTATTCGAATGGCGCTCCGGTACGTGAAGCCGCAGAGGATACATTCACAATCGAGCCAGCACCATCCGCTTGCTTGATAAAGGCTTTACTGCAGAGGAAACAGCTCGACACATTTGACTTCATTACCTTTTCAAAGCGATCAAGCTCAATATCTTCTAATGCAGATTGAGTGAATAAGATGCCCGCATTGTTCACCAAGTGAGTCACAGGCCCGAGTTTATTGCGTGCAATTTCAAACAAGGATTTAACGTCTGATTCAACCGATACATCAGCACGCACACTGATAGCAGTGCCGCCTTGTTCTCTAATTTCGTTAACTAGCGCTTCAGCTCTTGATTCATTTTGGATGAAATTGACACAAACCGCATAGCCTTGTTTTGCTAAAAGCTTAGATGTTGCAGCACCAATACCTCGGCTTCCTCCAGTAACGATTACGACCTTGTTCATGAACTCTCCTAACTTGCTGACTTTCAATTTATCTGATTGTTGTTATTCACGTACGCTACTGTGCGCTCGTGTTGTGGCATTTGAGGTTATTGATTGAGTGATTCAGGGCTGACTAACTGAACCCATTGTGAGCGCCACTCTTGCGGAGCAAAGCCATCTGGCCAAAACTCGATTTGCTTTTTGATCAAGCCATCAACCACGGTATGGAAGGTAATCACGCGGTCATTAAGAACACTGTCAGTCACCGACACATCGGTAACAATAGTATCACCCTCACATACAATCGAGTTGAGCGTAAATTTCCATACATCATTTGCTGGGTATTCAGAGTTGATCGCTGTGAAGTTATCTCGCCCGACGGTTAGCTCTGATGACTGTGGCCAATAACCTTGAAAATCTTCCGCCAACCACTCGCTCGCTTTTGCAAAATCATTGGTACGCATGGTTTCCCAAAAACCTAATACCACTTCTTTCGGTGTCATTGTTCTTCCTTAAATTTATCGAATTACTTGGTACTTGTTGATTACGCATATTTGCCAATGATCGCCAAAAGATCATCAACATTACTAGCGATGTAATCGGGTTTAGTCTGCCACTTTTCTGGTTCAGAACGGCTGTATCCCGCGGCAACAGCAACCACTTTAGCTCTCCCACCAAGTGCAGCCTCGATATTGCGTGCAAAATGAGTATCCGCTTCATGATCACCGATATACATTAAACAAAGCTCGTCGGTTTGACCTTCACCAAAAATATTTTCTACGCACTTAATACCACCAAATGGATGTGGCTTTTGGTTGCCATTTGATACGTCATCATAACCAACAACCGCTTTAAACAACTCACCAATGCCATAGCTATCGAGTACACCGCGAATATTCAATTGAGCGTTTTGAGAACAGATGCCATGAGGAAGATGTGCAAACTGGTTTATTACCCGTTCCATACCTTCAAACAACTCGACTGGCGTTTGGTTCTTCTCTTGATGTTCTGCCCACATCCCACCAGCAACCAACATTTCATCATGAGACATGCCGTAGTAGTCGACATATAAAGCTTGCCAGTTTTTAGCGCCGTGATTTGCTTCGTGATAAAGCGCCTCGCTCGTTAAGTACTTTGGCAAGTTTTCTCCAGAGAGGTGCGGTGCAACCACAGAGATAATGTCCTTCGTTATGGCAATATTCTTTGGCACCGAATTGACTAAGGTTCCATCATAGTCCCACAAGATAGCATCTAGCTTCATTGTTTATCTCTTTGTTTAGATTAGATATTTGAATTTACCACTCCTATGGCTGCAGAGTGAAATATAAATATCTCTAACTTCAAACCTAATCCACACAAAAGCAAAAATTTAACGGATCATATTGGGTATTTCTGTGTAAGGGCAAGCCTATAAGCCTTTGATTAGATCATTGCTTTATCAATTGGAATATATGCGTATAATCCCCCGCTCCATGCGCCATCAACATGAATATGAGCGCAATTACACTATTTCTGAATGAGTACCCCATGTCGAAACTATTTTTCAAAGGCCGTATCGAAACAAGACAAAACCACGTTCTTGCAGGCTATAACGTAAACCGCGATGTAAAAGCGGGTACTGAAGAATCTCCAATCTCTGCAATGGTTCAAACTGAAGCTCGTAAAGCAGAAGTTGAAGCACTGGCTGCTGAGCACGCTATCTTCGTTAACGTAACAGTAGACGCAGAGAAAGAAGAGAACACGATTGAGCTTGATACTGTACTAAACAAGCCAAAAACAATGACGTTCGAAAAAACGCCTAACCGTAACGATCCATGTTCTTGTGGTAGCGGTAAGAAATATAAGAAGTGCTGCGCTTTAGACTTCTGAATTGAATTACCAATAGCAAAACGAAATACAACGGGAAGATCGCTGAGATCTTCCCGTTTTTATTTACCCAAACCCTTCATCAATCTAGATGGTCCGGCGTCTCTAGGTAGGTACCGCATCGAGTACATTTGTAGTCTCCCGTTGCACCATTGGAAATAAACCCGGACAAGATTTGCATCAGCAAGCCTGGTTTCTTCTCATCTTGTGGCGCTTTTTGCGCTTGGCTACTGAACAAGGTGTATTTGTGCAATGTTAGCGCTTTGCAATTACAACAAAATGCTCGCGTTTGTTCACTTCCATACATCGTATCTACAATCCTATTGATAACAGAGACTTAAGATATATGAATATGACATAGCTTCAATTAATCTCAAGGCATTTTATAGAATCAAAGATGCATATAACAAATATGGCAACCGTGAAAAAGTCAGTCAATCAGTTACTTGTTTATGCACAAAGCTGTTTAACTCGCTCACACTTCTTATGATGTGAAGCTCTTACTCTTTCGCACGTAGTTCTAAGCGCGACCTAATCAAGATTTCGTTTTAGCAACCGTCGCCTCAGACAAGTTACTAAGCACACCTGAAATCTTCTTAATCACCTCGTCACAGCCATTTATCGCGTGACGCTCTACCAAGTAATTAGGATCGTTGTAAGACAACCATACTTTCTTATTAGAATCCTCCGTGACTAACACCTTCTGCGGTAAATCTATCGCGACTTCTTGAGCGCATTGCATTAATGGTGTCCCTACTTTCGGGTTACCAAAGATGATGACTTCCGTTGGTCTCAATTCAAGATCGACCTTACTCGCGTTTTTCTGATGGTCGATTCTTGCAAACAAGGTTAAACCTTTGCTTTTGGCCATTTCTTCAAAACGGTCTGCCGTCTCTTTCACTGAGTAATTACTTTGGTACTTTATCAAACCATCGGAAGCGGCAACTGAAAAGGATGCAGAAAGTAGAATGGCCCATAGTGGTAGTAATTTTTTCATCGTCACCTCTGAGATTTAACCTAATCAAACTTACATTCATAGCGCCATCTAAGGTCGTGGCGTAACCTAACTCAGTATAGACAGGTTTATAAACTCAGTTTGCCGAGAGGATCACCTTTCCAATGCATCCTATTATCAGTGTTAATACATGTACCCTAACCAATCGACGTTCCCAGATGGCCAACTGACACCGCTGATCGATTTGACATACAGGTCGTCAACTTCCTCGACCGCGATGCCATAACTTAGATGCTCATTGAGCCTTAGCCAAGAATGGTCGGCAACGACTCGGTTGTAACCGTGCGATGAATAAAAGCTGTGTAACTCGGAGATTAAGATAATGAAATCAACATCCCTCTCCTTTGCATAAGCATCGAGTTCAGAAAGCATTGTTGAACCAAGACCTTTACCTCGAACGTCCTCGGCGATACAAAAATCAATAACACCTAGAACTTTAAAAGCATGACCGCCAACGTTGATCATTCGATAATCAAGGCCAAGATAACCAACCAACTGTCCTTCATGGTGTTTCAGAGCGCGCATATGAGGGAGTTGTTTGTAGTATGAGCGTTGAACCTGATGCTCTGGGAATGCACTGTTCCTGAGTGTGGTAATCGCTTGATGCTGCTCTTTACTTACTTCAATTTCAGATATGATTTCCATGCACTTCCTTGCTCCAAATAGATTCCCGAGACACGATGAGACTAGAAGTTAGTAACCCAAGGTCCCCGCAGCTCAAAGGTCTGATTATCAAAGTCGATACTCCCTTGAACGCCTAGTGGTGTGACTAACATTGGATGAGTGTGGCAGCTATCAAATCCATACAGTATCGGCACGCTTTTACCGTTTAACACTTCAAGAAGCACATCGAGTGGCGTTCGTCCGGTCCCTTTATTATCGAACAACTCATGCTTACCTAAGATGATGGCGCCCACCTTATCAAATACTCCGCAAGCCAATAGGTGTGCAAAAGACCGCTCTACGGTTTCAATACCCTTCAATGAGTCCTCGATAAGAAAAATATCACCATCGAGAATTTCGGGCATATATTGGCTACCCCATATCCCAGCCATCGTACTCAAGTTACCACCAATCACTCGGCCATTGGCTTTTCCTGCGCCGATGAACTTCCATTCATTGTTGTAGACTGGCTTCGCGGAGTTTTGAGTTTCCCAGTCGTGTTTAATATCCGTCCATACCTTAGGCATGGTGTATTGATGTTGACTTGTACTCTCGCACAACAACTCACTGAATGATTGGAACGTTTGATCAACCAGCGGCGGAAACTCACCAAATGAAGCAACAAGTGCCGGGCCATAAAACGTTACTAAGCCAGTTTGGGCATGAATCGCCAATAGCAATGCGGTTACGTCGGAGTAACCGATGATGATCTTTGGATCCTTTTTGAGTGCCTCATAATCAATATACGGTAATAACGAGTTGCTATTATTGCCGCCAATTGTAGACATAATGCAGCGAACTTCAGGATCTCGAATCAGTTGGTTTAGCTCTTCGGCTCTTGCTTGAATAGAGCCAGAACGATAGCCATCAGACTTACCCGTCAATGTGCCTTCAACTAAGGTGAAACCTTTCGATTCCAAGTAATTTTTAGCGCGAGCAAACCGATTGGGAGCGAACACTGTCGCAGGGGAAGACGGTGAGAAAAAACCAATTTTGTCACCGATGTTTACAGCCTTTGGGTAAATCACTTCCTTTGCCCTCCATAACAAAAAGGAAACGGCATAATGAGCCTTATTAGATGAGGTTATTTAGTCTTGCCTTTGTTCTGCTTAAACAGTGCTTCCAGCACAATTAAAGTTCGATATACAGCCTCAACATATCTTGATGTTGAATACCGTTTTCAAAGATGGGTTCTGGATAATGGTCGATAAAGTGGTTTTTAACCACGCGATCAACCCTAAAACCAACTCGTTGATAATAAGTTAGTTGATAACCAAACGTACCCGTTCCCAGTTCAACACGCTTAATTCCTTGATTAACCACTTGCTTGAGAGCGAAATTTAAAACCTGAGACCCAATGCCTTGCTGTTGATGTTTAGGGCTGACTGACACGTTAAAAATCTCTGCAGTATCGTCACTGATTCGTTTAACAACACAGACACCTAGAATTTTATTATCTCGTTTCGCTGCATAACACCATGATTCGCTTAAGTACGATGCAATGCTTGATTCAGACGGGTCTGCTTCAAGTAACAATGACATTGGGACTTGCGTAGCATCGACGACGACATATTCCATTTTAACCTCAGGACATAGGCACACTCACATAGTCAGGCTACTGTAATCTAAGATACCGATCAGCTGAAGTTTTAGATGCTAAAAGTTAGGTATCGAATGAAACCAAATCCAATAATATCAATGCCATGACTTGGTGCCGCACTTCTCACACTGATATTGATATTCTTGGTCTATGAAAAAGCCAGGCGTGTCTTTGTCGTCTTTAAAGAGCAGGTTTACGATATACTCCACCAACATCCCTATTTTCCACTGCCTTGCTTCTGATTCCGCTTGCTCCTTTTGCTCCTCAACAGAGCTGCTCATAGCAAGGTGTGGAGTCATTGAGTTACAGTTTTCACAGTAGTATGGGTGTTTAATGTATTTACTATCAATCATTTATATAAGCCAATACACATTTATAAAGTTGATTGCATAGTAACAATCTAACGTTGGATTATCTAACTTATTATATTGATCAACGTCTCATGGCATGTAGTTACGCAGCAAGAGGCGACGAGAGTGCCATGGCTAACGTGTCAACTTGCTAATGAAGATTAATTATAAATCGAGCTTCTTAACTGTGACGGAGTATGTCCACATATCAGTATCGCCATCACCAAAGCTCATACTCGCTTCACCACCCTCATGCTTGAGCACGAAGTCTGGCATCTCACTGTAGCTTGATCCACTTTCATAAGTGCATGACATCGTCGCCGATAGAAGAATCGTGTTGTCGTCATCTTCAGAGAGCGTTCCAGTATACGAACACTCATCAACGCTCGTGGTAAGCGTCTGGCCAAGGTAATCAAACTTAACAGATGGAAAGTCGTGCTTTAGGGATTGCTCTTCCACTGCAACGGTCATTTCATAACTACTGCTTGGTAATTCACTGTCAGCGAATACACTGCTTGGTAATTCACTGTCAGCGAATACACTGCTTGATAGACCAAGCAGCGATAACGCCAAGATTCTATTTTTCATTAATTTATGTGTTCCTTTTAAACTTGAGGCTCTTTGCATAACGTCATGGTAGAGCCACAAGTTTTTATTACATACGCTTGGGTGGAAACTTCTTTGTCATGCCTTGGCTAGCAGGAGATACAAGCTTATAACCGAGTTTCTCATAAAACACCGGTTCATCAGCAATCATGGAAACATACGATCCTTCCAATGCCACAGACGATAGGTAATTGTCGATGTATTCCATCACTTTTCTACCTAAACCCTGCCCTTGATAGGTTGGATCGACTGCGACATCAACCACTTCAAAATTACACGCGCCATCGCCAACAACACGCCCCATCGCAATGAGTTGGTCACCATCTCGAATAGAAATGCCGTATAAACTATTTGGTAAAGCGATTGTGGCTGCCTTCAGTGACTTCGGTGATAATTTTGCTTTCACTCGCATCTCACAAAACTCGGCTGGATTTGGGACTTTTTCTTCGTAATTGAACGCCATTCTTACTACTCCTTTTAATGAGCTGTGAGAATACACACGGCAACTGTATAAATAAACAGTACCTCGATATTTTGATGAGAATGTCACAATCTAAAGGGCATATCAGCGCCTAAAAGGTGGGGATGATGTCATCCCTTTTCCATCACCCTTGGCAAGCTGGATGTAAATTTACTTCAATAACCCTTGATCGGCGGCCGCTTCAAGTTGAACTTCTAGTTCACTCCACAGTGCCTTGCTGCCTTTAGAAATGCGTTCACCGTTAAATGTCAGTACCTTATCTTTAGATATATTGTGCTTCTTCCAGCTATGGCCGCCGCCATGGATGTTATGAAGTAAAGGTGGCACTCTATCAATCGCTTTACCGAATCGCGCTTCCGGTGACTCACCCGCTTCAAACTCTAGCCATAACTCCAAATATTCGGATCTTAGATGGCTCGGCAATGACTCAAGCAAACGCTCGACACAGTTTCTCTCTTTAAGTTTGTTTTCTTCCGTTTCACTGGCGTAGATGATCGTGTCACCCGCATCGATTTCACCGAGATCGTGTATCAGCAGCATCTTCATCACTCGGGTTATATCGATCTCTTCATTCGCGTAGTCTTTCAACATCAGAGCACTCAAACAGACATGCCAGCTATGCTCAGCGGAGTTTTCATAGCGATCCAGACCAACTGGCTTCGTTTGTCTATGAACATCCTTCAACTTTTCCACTTCAGCCATGAATTGCAAAATGCCTTTGATTTCTTCCACGATACGCTTCCTTAACTTGAATTGATGTTTAGATATACGACTGATGCACAGGGTTACAGTGAAAGTCTTTCCCCCCACCGAACCGACATCTTGTAGTAAGAGACTCCTGATTTTTGGAATTCAACGCCTTCAACCTGCATCTCAAACCTTTGATAGAAACCCAAAGCGGTTGTGCGAGCATCACACCAAAAATAACTCACTTTATCCGCTTGTAGTTCTTTGATGATGTGCGCGATCACCTTAGAGCCAACACCCTGCCCTTGGTATTCTGGCAATGTAGCGAACTTACGTAGCCTGGCTTGCTTCCCTTGAACGTAAACAGACGCAACACAAACTAATTGGTTATCAATATAAGCACCATAATGCGAGGCATGCTCATCGCCTTCTACCGCACAAAACGACATTGGTTTGTTTGGCCAGAGTACTTGGTGACGAATGGGGAGCACGTTATCCGCTGAAATTTTGGTTATGTCCATGTTGCTCCGGTGCTATTTGGTGTTGGCTTGTAAGATTCAGGTTTATCGATTTGCCATTGGGTGGTCTGGGTTTAATTGCAGAAGATCCCATAGGTTTCCATAAAGGTCTTCGAATACCGCCACTGTTCCGTAGGCTTGCTCTTTCGGCTCTCGAACGAATTTGATTCCCAGAGACATCATGCGTTCATAATCACGCCAAAAATCATCGGTATTTAAGAAGAGGAACACACGGCCACCAGCTTGGTTGCCGATAAAATCCAATTGCTCGGGCTTGGAGGCTCTCGCTAATAATAAGCTCACACCGTGTGAATTAGGTGGAGCAACAACAACCCAACGCTTATCTTCTTCTGGTAAGTAGGTATCTTCGATAAGCTCAAACTTGAGTTTGTTCACGTAGAAGTCTAGGGCTTCATCGTAGTCTTTTACGACAAGTGCAATATGGACAATATTTTGTTTCATAACGTACCTTGTTATGGGTTAAGCAAGACCAAAATCATGCCATGCCTTTAGTTCATACTCTAGAATAGATTCCTTAAAATAGAGAAAAAGCTTCCTGGTGCGCAGCTTAAAACAAACCATATTGTTCTGAATTACAAGTAATTGGGCGCCTTGTTATAAGCTTCTAACTCGATTGGAGCCTCACCGTAACCAAACACCGCTAACTGCAATAAATACTCCTTAGTAAACGCCTCTATCCCAAGATCTTCCGCCTGTTTTACATGGATCAACTCATGAGCAAACAACAACTTATCCCCTTTGGCCCTATTCGCAATCCAAATACCATATCCGAAAGCCGTTCCCGTAAAATAAGGAGAATCTAAACCCAACCTTTGCATCTGAAAACGTAGCGACTCATTTTCAGGTAATGGCATTTGATCGACATAAAGAACGCGTATTTTTTCTGGATGTTGGATACCGATGTCGCGAGCAATTTTTAGCTGTTGGGGGCGTAAAGGGACACCTTGAGACAAAGCGATTTGCTCATGCTTTTTCACATACTTTATCGAAAGCGGATAATACGCGTCGATCTGCTTAACAAGGTTAGCTGGTGGATTAGCGTAGATATCGGCTTTGTCTTTACAAGCAAATAGAGCGAGTGAAGCCAACAAGAAAGTTGCCGTTTTAAAACGAGTCTTCATATTGGTTGAGCTCCTTTCTTTTCCCGCAGTTAAGACCGCACTACTCTAGAACATAACCTCATGACCTTGTTGCGAGTAACACCCCACATGTCGCCAAAAAGCCGCCCGATACCTTGTTAAGGATGTCGGATGTAATTGACATGTTCCCTCCTTAGAACAAATGCCATTTTATATTCTATACCTTTGGTCAAACGACCAGCTACAGCTGCCAAAAACCGAGTTCAACATCACTTTGAATAACAATGGCACACATTCCGTGACGTGGTAACTCCATTGGTGGAACGGCAACTTCAGCACCCAACTTTTCAGCCGCGTTTACTGCGGCTTCAATGTCTTTTACCAGCGTGTAATGGCGAACGACTGGCTCCTCAGTTTCACGGAGTGGTCCCCTCACACCAATCACTCCACCATTTGAGAGCTTAGCGGTACGAGCGCCACCTAAGTTCACATCGGCATCACTGAACTTCACATCGTAGATCTGCGCGTAAGTTGCACAAACCGAATCTACTTCAGGGGTAACAATTTCAAGATATTGAACTTTCATGGCCTTGCCTTTTGATAAACAGATTTAAGTTAAGCGCTGATGGCTCCACGCATAATGAACTGTGGACCGGCAGCGCCGCCTAGGTACTGTTCATTAGTATCTTCAAAGCCACCTTTAACATAGCAGTTATAAGCTGCGGGATTTTTACAATTAACCGTTAAGTAAATCCAGTCATATCCTTCGTAGTTGGCTGCTAGATAAGGAAATAGCGCTTTCACCGCGCCAGTACCTAGCCCCTTTCCTTGTTGGTTTTTATCAAGAGCAAATGCCCTTAAGCCAATACTACCTTCAGGACAAAATTTGTAGCCAGCGGGGTAAGCAACATCAAGCTTAAAGAAGCCCACCACCTCACTGCCATCTTTGATAATGTGTAGATGCGTGGTCTCGCTGCCGTCTGACAAAAAGTCCGTTGCTGTTCCTGCGAATTTAACCTGCTCATCTGCGAGCTGAATTTCGTTAACTTGCTCAATATCAGCATCATTAAGTCTTTCGATAGTGATCATTGTTATTCCTTTATTCGCTATCTAGTCGTGTCTCATTACAAGCGATATTTTTACGAATGCCGCGTAAACCAATCAGATTTCCAAAAGGGTCCTCGACTTGGCACATCGTTAGTCCGCCCTCAATTTCCATTGGACCTCTGTATAACTGAGCCCCAGTTAACTGAAAATGCAAAAGTGACTTATCAAAATCCTCTGTAGACCAATAAAGCACTGTTCCCTTTTTGCCAGAGCCAACTTTCTCATCCGCTTGTACAATCTCAATAGAAAAACCATTGATATCTAGAGTCGTAAAGTCAGAAGACGGATGATAGGTGGCGACAGACTCAGGAAAGGCGGCTTGATACCAGCTGAGTCCCTGCTCGATGTTTGGAACATGAATGAGAATTGCTAGTGGTCTGGTCAAGTTTGCCTCCTGATTGATTTGGGTCTATCACCCTTGAGTCTGCAGCGTCATTGTTAGCTCAGACACCGACTCACCATCAATTCGATAGTAGTCTTCCATTTCGCCGACAACCGTAAACCCCGTTCTCAAATAAAGATTTTTAGCAGGAAGGTTGTTTGACAGTACATTAAGGTCCAGCCAATCAATCGCTTCGCTCTCTCGGCAATATTGAATCGCCACATTCATTAGTTTCGAGCCTAAGCCTTGCTTTCTCACGCTGCTGTCGACACCCATACCAAGTAACACACGGTGAGAGCAGTAATTGCCATTATGATGGCGCAAGTCGATATGGCCACAAATAGCACCATTCGAATCTTTAGCTAACCAAATTTTTCGCCAGCCGTTCGCACCAAACTCAAATTTAAACCCATCAGAAAAGCGAGCCTTATGTGCTTCCGACATTTTACAATCTGACTTTGAGACTGGCTGGAATAGCGGTGTTTCTTCTAATGCGATTTCTGACAACTGTGTATCCAGATACACGAACAAACTTTCTAAGTCAGAGTGTTTTGCTTCTACTATTTTCATTATTACTCCTATTCCAACTTCGCCTCAAATGGCAGAAATGTTTTATCGGGTTACTCATTGTGCATCGTTAATGCCAAGCCTTAAGAATCAACACCAATCCAAAGCAATGCCCCACGTGTCAGTTAAAACTCGTCACAAGTATCTCTTGAGCTCCTATCTGGAAAATCGAAATTAAGATTATTATCGTCTTCCAAGATAAACAGGACACGCCCATTCTCAACGCCCGTTTCATTTCTATCTGAACACCCAAGGAATAGTTCCCAGTCGAACGCATATTCAAGACGATACTGGTTATGATTCACATGTTGCACACTTTTGATTTTGATTCCGTTGACCACATGTGCCATATCATCGATGTACGACAGGTCTGGAACCAGTTGGTCCTCAAATTTACTCTTATTGTCAGCTAAAAAATCGGCCAGCTCAGAGCAGATAGCTGAGCCATGAACCAAAGGTTGAGATTTATGGATAAACAACATTTCCCAATATTCCTGTAGCGAGTTGGAGTGAAGGTACAAAGATCAGCGTATAAAATGCGACTTCCAGCCTGTTAGACAACGACCTTTCCGTAACTATTTCTGTCCATATCAACCACCTCAACAGTGATCGATGCTCTGCTGAGGGACAAAGACAGCAATTGCGTCATCACTGTCTCAGAAAGCATTGCTTTGTCTGTGTCACTTCGGCCAGACAATATACGCACAGTCACATGGATAAAATCTTCTTTTTCTGTACCCGTTTGGTAGTTCTCATAAGCGATACTTCGAACTTTAATGTCTCGTCCATCGGCTTCGAATAACTCTGAGTTCAGTGCTCCTAAAAACACTTTCTTGTTCAGTTGCTCGGCGTTAATTGTCGACGAGTGTTCGATAATACAATGAGGCAAATCTTGCTCCTTTGGTTAACCTGGTATTAGTTATGTGCCGCTTTTTCTGACTATATCGATCCGTTAGGCGTTACTGTTACCCGAGCTATTAAACGAATACATCCGCACTTCATCACGTGGAAACCAGCCTAACTTTTCATAGAATTTCTGAGCGTTAATATTATCGTTATACACGAATAAATGTGTCTTGGGGACACCTACCCCAGCCAATGCGTTAACCGCTTCAGTTACTAGTTGGCAACCTAGATTTTGTCCTCTAAATTCAGTACTGACCGCTAGATGCTGCAAATATCCACGACGGCCATCCGTCCCTACTAACACCGCACCAACCACGCCTTGTTTAGACTCTGCAACGAAGCTCAAGCCGGGGTTACGCTCGAGATAAGTTGCAATGCTCTGTTTTGAATCTGCATCGCGAATGCTCATACCTTCGGTTTCGCACCATAAGTTAATCACAGAATCATAATCGGCGATGCACATCTCTCGAATATTAATCACTTCACTTTCCTTGTGTCTGTTTGTGTTCATCCTTGCCCTATATGATTACTCTGTTAGCGACTTGGTGAGAAACGCTAATGATGAGTCTAGAGGATAATTCTCAAGCACCATTTGGCATTGGTAGCCATGCTTCTCATAAAAAGGTTTGGCCTGAAAACTTAACGTGTCGACCAGTGATGACGTACAGCCTTGAGACTGTGCGTACTCTTCTAATCGTTGCAGCAACTGGCTGCCGACCTGCTTGCCTCTCATTGAGTCATCGACCCAAAGAAACTTGATCAATAGCCAGTTTCCCCAAAGATCCGCAATAACACCACCGACCTTAACACCCTCTTCCATGGCGTAATAACCCACTTGAGATTTAGGTATGCCTTCAAGAAATGGCGTATTGTGTTTGATTAGACCAGCGCGAACTTCGTTGATGTCACTATCTGATGGGTCGGTATCTAACGTGTATTCCATTTGCTACGTACTCCTAGTCTGTCGAGTTGTATAAAATGACTCATTCATTATTGAAATTTCTGCCGGGGCAACAAGCCAATCTTCAAACTTTTTGGCGATCTCTTGCGTAGCTTTGGGTTTGGGCACCTGACGATAAAAAGGTGATGGAACAGATTAGGGTTACAGTCCATATGGTTGATAGATGCTCAAAGAGACATTTCTTCATATGTGTTGATAATTTTAATGGTGTCACTTAGGTCATTCTTTCCATTGAACTCATGCTGGATTGCAACAACATCACAACCACTTGCTTTACCTGCTTGGATACCTGCAGCTGAATCTTCAAACACAATAGTCTGTTCTGGTGAAACATTAAGCCCAGACAAAGCAAGATTGTATGCTTCGGGATCTGGCTTATGCTTAGTCACATGTTCCTGTGTGATAACTAGGTCAAAGGTATCTTCAAGCTTTAACGAGGTTAAGATATTTTCAACCATCCAAGTTGCCGCAGAGCTCACCACACCGCATTTTTTGCCAGCAAGTTTCAAGCTGTTGAGATAAGCCTTAGCACCATCATTCAATTCAAGTTGCTCACTTAGCATTTGCTCATAGTGTGAACGAAAAGCTAGATTAAACTCTGCCAAACTTGGAGCGATATCAGCATGCTTGAAAAAGTGGTTTGTCACCACCTGCCAACTTTCTCCCATCACCTCTTTGTAAATATTGTGGTCTACCGTTGCACCATAATCTAGACATGCTAATGCTAGAGCCTTGCCTTTTAGAGGTTCTGAATTAACCAATGTACCGTCCATATCAAATAGGTACACTTCATACATTTTCAATTTACTCTCCTTGTGTAATTTGCTCATCATTGTACTTTCTAGTTGTCGCTAATCCTCGAGGTAAGAATATGATCTTCCCATTTCCCTGCGATTTTCAGGTATTTCCTGGCGTAGCCTTCTTTTTCAAAACCAAGCTTAAACAACACTTTTTCACTCGCTTTATTACGTGGCATATAGGTCGCCATAACTCTATTGAGACCAACAACGTCAAACATGTATTGAAGTGTGACCTCAAGAATCTCAGTCATAAAACCCTTACCTTCATATTTTTGTGCCATGTGATAGCCCAAAAAGCATGCTTGAAAAACCCCTAGAGCAATGGCGGTGTAACTGCAAACACCGACAACTTCTCTCGTTTCTTTGTCGATTGCGACAAATTTAATTTCTTTCCCGCTCTCGAATAACGCTTCACTGGCATGACAAAAGTCTTCCCAATACTCCAAGGTATAGAATTGCTCGTCGCGCATGGGAGACCAAGGAGCTAAATGGCAGCGATTTTCTAGATGATATTGTAAAAGCGATGCCGCGTGTTGCTTACCCATTGCTACAATCTGAGTTCGTGTCGTTTCTAACATTTCAAGTGCTCATCTTTTTTGGCGTACCAATCCGCATTACTTTTGTCCGTTTAAGCAATCCAATGTATTAGGCTTATAACCCAATGCATCTAAATCGATACCTTGCTCTGACAGTAACTTCTCAAATAAAGGTAATAATGGACCTAGATTTTCATTTAAAGTATCACGCACCGTGTCGACAACAACTTGAGTACCACGCTCGATTTCGATATTGACGAAATTACCTACTGATTTCGATGAAAAGACGGTCATTCGACGGGTTTCTGGGATCAACCAAACCTCAAACCACCCTTCGACTTTATTAACGTCAGAAACGGTTAAGCTTGCCCCATTGATTGCAATATAACCTTTTGGGAATACATATCTTTTCCACTCATCAGGAAGAGCTAAGCGCACGCAGTAGTTATCTTCAATTTCGGATATTTGGATAATCGCAACATTAAAATCAACGTGACCAGAAAGTGGGTGACCGCCAATTTCAGCACCGTCTCTTGCCGCCCTCTCAGCGTTCACTGATTGTCCAATGTCATAGTTGCTTAGCGTAGTAATTAATAAGCTTTGCAGCATGACGTCAAACTTTACTCGAACATCTGACAGCAACTCAGTAACGGTTAAACACACGCCATCAATTGCGATACTGGCACCAATTTCCAAGTCGTCACAAAAGCCAGTTGGAAACTCTATGACAAACGTTCTTATTCCGTTGTTATCGCTGACTTCAGCAATGTTAGCAACGGTTTGTACAATACCGGTAAACATATCTTCCCTGTTATTGTGTTTAGTTTTGGCACAAAGTGACGTTTGAGTAATACCCAACGCCACTAGCCTAAATGGAAAGTCTGTTACTCAACACAGAACGGCTTACGCACAAAGCTTGGGTTGGTTAATCTCAGACTTTATGTTTTTTGTAAGCGCGGTGTCATTCAATTGCTGATTGATTAAGTAAGTTATTGGTGTGCAATTTTCGGGTAGCTCATCACGGTCAAACCAGCGTAACTCTTGGCATAAATGGGGCTCAGCATTCTGTATGTCGCCAGCCCATTCATGGCATAGGTAGAAATAGTGACAAATGGGTAGCTCCGGGTCAGAGACAATCGCGAACAATGTTAAGTTCCCAACGTCAACCGCAACCTCTTCTCGCGCTTCTCGCTCTGCTGCGGTTCTAGGCAACTCCCCTTGCTCTATTCTTCCGGAAGGAAATCCCCAGTATTGGTCGAACGCATCTGTGTTTTGACGAAAGCCGAGCAGAAACTTAGAGCCCGACACAAAGATAATTTGAACTACATTCTTCATGAGTATCACAGTGTCGATTGGTAATATTTGACCATATCGTCTTGATTGATCGCAGGGCCTTCTAAACTCTGTTGATCTTTCATGATCTGTGCCAGTGAAGGCAGAATAGAACGCTCAACTTTAAACGTATCAGACCAAAGCTTGCCTCTCATTACCGCCTTGGCACAATGAAAGTACATAGACTCTACAGCGATTTTAATCACGACTTTTGGGGCTTTCTTCCCGTCAGGACAAGCGGCAAGCAAATTTGGATCGGTATGGATGCTCGCTTTACCTTTAAGACGTACCACTTCATCAATCCCATTAACCATCAGCAGTAATCCAACTTCAGGGTTGTTGATGATGTTTTTTAAACCATCAATTCGATTGTTTCCCGAACTATCAGGTATTAGGACCGTAGACTCATCGACAACCTTAATAAAACCGGGCTCGCCGCCTTTTGGAGACAAATCGCCAAATCCGTGCGAGTCTGTCGTCCCCAACACCGCGAAATGGCAATGATTGATCAAAGTAATCGCATGGGCATCCAGTGCTGGAAGTACTTTATTTTTAGCCCTTTTACTCGGCTCGGCATAAAGCTCATTTAATTGTTCTAATGTTTTTATTTCACTCATTGTTAAGCCTTTTCGTGCACTTTTGTGCATCTAGTTTTTACTATAAATTACAAGTGTTTTAATGACTCGCGCAGTTTCTCCATACTTTGGATACCGAGTTCACTACTCTGCCAACCGAACTGATCGCCCTCAAATCTTGGAAAGATATGCAGGTGGTAATGAGACAACTCATTAAACTCACCGTTATTTTGCAAGAATGAAATACCATCAGGTTTAAACGCCTCTTCAATACGTCTATATACCTGCCTAGCGACAAAATGAATTTCAGTAAGAACACCTTCTGGTAGATCGATATAGTTGGTGTACGGATGTGTCGGACAAATCAAAACATGCCCAAAGTTGATAGGATTGTGGTCAGCAAAAGCAATCACGTCATCGGATTCATAAACGATGACGGCTTCTATTTCACGGCTAACAATTTTTTCAACTATTGTCATTTCAAACCTCTAGGTTTCAGTGTTGAGCATTAACCTTCTTAAAGGGCTATAGACCATAGAGCGAGCTCTATTACTTTTTAAGTGATTTGTACATGATATAGCTGCTCACGGCCCCTAATTGCGGATGCTTATAGGCCTTAGGAATCGATCCGATAATACTAAAGCCAAGCCTTTCCCAAAGCTTGATTGCCGTTTTGTTCGTCGACACGACGCTGTTGAATTGCATCGCCTCAAAGCCTAATTCAATCGCAACTTGTTGAGAGTGTTCGCACAAAGACCGCGCGATTCCCTGCCCCCTGGCCTCTTCGGAAACCATGTAACCACAGTTGCAAATATGACCGCTTGGACCCATTGCATTAGGCTTTATGTAGTACGAGCCTAAAACAACGTCATTCTCGGTATAGACATAAGTTTTTGATGGCTGTTCACACCAAACCGAAAAGGCTTGTTCCATCGTCATTTCCGGATCAAATGCGTAGGTTTCTTGTGCTTGAATCACAGCCAAGAAAGTAGGCCAAAATGACTCAAAGTCAGATTTAGACATTTCCCTAATCATGAATTTCCTCCTGAACCAAATTTATGGCAAAACGGATTCTACTACCGCCAAGTTGACACATTGATGTGGTACTTATTTGTCGGAGGCGCCCTGTTAATAATTAGTATGCTACGAAAGGAGACCACAGCAGCAAAAGGTCAAACTGAGTGGTTAAAAGAAGTTATAAACCTTCGCTAACTGGCTAATACATTTCCTTAACGTACTGACTACCATAGCAAATATGCCTCCAGTCCGGATAGATGCGAAAGTGCGTAGTGATACACATTATTAACAAAGACCTACTATAGATAAAATGTTTTATAACCCTGTTTTCAGGTAAGCCGAAAACTAACAAGCTCCGACAGCAGACTATCTTGGAGCCTCTTCCTCAGTGAAGTTTGTTTTGAAGGTAAATGCGTAAGGAGAGTCTCCCGCTTCTCTAAGGTGCTCCAAACGTTCAATCGCTTCATTAAGAGTTGGGATGTGATCATCCTTAACCCACCAAAGCACATACGTGTCTTCCGCTAAGCGATGAAACCATTCGCCCTTTCTTCGCATAAAGTCGCGGTGGTGAGTACGAAACATGAAGTTCTTTAACGCGTCGACCGATTCCCAGACAGACATATTGACGATCATATTCGGGTCATCAAACGCTTTTATGTTGGTTGCATCGCCAGATTCATCTTTAAGGCGCCACACAAACCCTTCACTACTTTCGGCAATGCCATTTACTAATTCCAAATTATCGACGAAGTCTTTAATCTCTGGTGCGTCTAAAGGGTATTTCGCGAGTGCTATATTTAATTGAGCGAGTTTCACAATGCTTCTTCCTTGAATGATTATGATGGAACCGTTAAGCCTTTTATTAATGCCTAGGTTGTCTGCTGAACCCAGACCACATTTTCATTTGAGGTTGGTATTTCAAACCAAGACCAGAACAACGCTAGCATATCAGGCGTCATTTCATACGACTTTCCGTTCAGATCTGCGTTGCGCTTCAATGCCCTCTGCTTACATGTGTCAAACGATACATCGAGATAATGAACTTCACTTTCAACACCAGCAGTCGATGCCCATGTTATAAAAGCATCGCGATCTGCTTTATTCCAAAAACCAAAATCGAAAATAACAGGGACATCGAGAGAAAACAGCTGAAGCGCAGATTCTTTAAACAAGTCTTGCAGCGTAGCGAGCCGTTTATCGAAAACGTCACGTTCCATGTGCTCGCCATATAGAGGGATCATCCACTCATCAATCGAGAAACGAAAAGCGCTATGTTTGTCCGCAAGCTGCTTGGAATAGGTTGTTTTCCCTGAACCAATAAAGCCACATACGAAATAGATTTTAGCCATAATTCCTCGTCAGCTTGTGTTGTTGGATGATTAGTAGGAAGCACCATTAATCTTACGTACAGGAATACTCGAAAGCATTTCAATATCGGCCATTCTCATGTTTACAGCCAAGATATCTTCGGAACATTGCTGCGTTGTCACGTAATGCGTTAAACAGCCGCAATTATTACAACGATGGAATTTAACTTCTTTGTCACCCCAACAATAAAAGTCCGTATCTTCCTTCGTATCGACTTGAACTTGGTTTGGAGAAAAGTATGCCCAAGCTGCGGCATAACGACGACAAATCGAACAGTTGCACTCACCAACCTCCTCAGGAAGTGAGCTCAATACCAAGCTAACATTCTCGCAGTGGCACTTTAATTCCATTCAATGCTTCCTTGTTCTGACTTAAATCTAATAGAGGATTAGAAATGATAGAACGAATCGATCCTCATCCGTTCACAACACCTTGCTGTGAAGTTTACCCTGCTCTGGCACCGTTCGGCATTTCATTCTCTGGGCAAGCTAAACATGGCTGTAATTTGTCTTCATAGCCGATATCAAACAACATACCTTGAGACACTTCACCAGCCATCTTACGTTCAGGCAGGTTAACAACGAACAACGCTTGCTTACCTTCTATTTCCTTCGGGTTTTCACGTTCTTGCTTTATACCGGCTAAAATCGAACGTTGATGATCACCAAAGTCGACTATTTAACTTCATCAGCTTATCGGATTTAGCAACGTCGGCAACCTCAATGATCAAACCCACACGAATATCGACTTTTGCAAAGTCATCAAATGTGATTTCGTCTTTAATTGGAGCGTGTTTCATGCATCTGTCCTCAAATATATTCGGAACGTATAAAGCTACATCAAGTAATGAATAGTACTACGGTCTAACATAAAGCACTGTGCCATTAACGCTAACCCGGAGACAAGACGAAAAATGCTAAGGGACGGTGCAATGTGGGATAAGAATAGAACCAAAATTAACTATTGAAGCCATAGTCGTTTGTTATGTGTAATTTAGTCAAAGCGATCACCGCAACTTTGGCACTTTTTAACGGGTAAATAGCCACTTTTCCTGATGTTGGTTTTTCCACACGAAGGACAAAATCTCAAAGAGCGACTATTGTAAATAGTTACTAGCACTATAAGCGGCAACCAAACCACTAAATACCCACCAGACACATAGACGAAAGCAAACATTAGAAATGCACTTACAACATTAAGTGACTTCCACAGATAATTTTTGCTACTACTTTTTTTAGTGAAAAGAAAAAAGAATGAGAAAAATATACTGGCTAACAGTGCAAGTACAAATAGCTTAGCGAGCATTTCTTCCTGATTCATATTTTCTCCCTTACACATAACGCCGCGTTAAGTAGTGAGCAACGCCTACCACCTAAACTAAACCTTTATATCGTAAACATCTAACCCAACTTAGAATGCAAAACAACACGCGTTGGGAATATGTCTTAAACGCCTTGTTATGCGTTTCTTCCAAACTCCAAATCTAAACCTAACTTACGGCTTAAAACGAACATACAACTGACCAAAATACCTATCTCGAAAAGCTGACATAGAAAAGATGCGGTCTTAAACACCAGACCTGAATCCATCCAAGGCATTGCTATTTCGGTTAACACCGCGATTAGAACCAAGATATACCCAACCCGTTGATGCCATTTACCTAAAATTGGAGAAAAATGATGGAAAGCTAACAGATAGAACACCGAAAAAAAGGGCATTATAAACCAGGTAAAATACTCAAGAATGTCAATCAACGAACTACGACCTTCACCCAAAGTCGCCATTAGAATCGGAATAACAAAATTCAGTATCATGTAAAGAAATGGATAGATAAGAATACCCAAAGCAAGATACCGAACTGATTTAATAACTCTACTTTCCACTTGTACTACCTTCTCAAGTTGGAGTAACGCATAACGCTGCATTAAGTAGTGAGCAATGCTACCACTAACCTAACCTAACCTAACCTATTGTGCTGTAAATACTAAATTCAAAGCAATCCGAGAATACCGAGCGTTGAGAATCTGTCTCAAACACTTTGTTATGTGCCTGATTTACGATGAACTAGTCTTCAAATAACTCCAAGTTTTCATTCACATATTCCATGATTTGATCGTAGAAGAACTCATCAATTTTACCTGCGACTACAAAACAAAGCAGATAAGACGATACAAAATGAAACTTGTACTGTTTTTTCGAGTTAGAATCGAATGACCAATCTGTTTTAACTTGTTCATCAATTTCGTTGTTCATCATTTCAAACAACGCATCATTGTTCATATGATTTCGTTTAGAGTAAAAAATTGATGCTAGTTGATACATATTTTCCTTCGGAATTTCGCCAGAAGAAATAGCATGCAGTGCTTCATCCAACGCTTCATTCACCTCTATCAACCACTTTTCCATAGATTATTTCTCCATTGCCCGAACTGGCACATAACGCCCAATTAAGGGGTGAACAACGCTTCCCCCAAAACCTAAACATACCACCTTAAACACTAAAACCAACGCATAGAGAATGCCACGCATTGCGAATCAATCTTCAACAGCTTGTTATGTGTCAGATTTTAAACACTAATTTTTGTATTTGCGCAATAAGTTCAACATCTTTGTGTGGTTCATATTTCCATTTTGACAACGCTTGTACGGCTGCCTTGTCAAAGATCCCTTTTGGATTGGACTCAACTACAACAATATTAGTCACATCCCCTTGCTTGTTGATATTAAACGTCATGACCACATACCCTGATAGGTTGCTTTCCAATGCAACTTTGGGATACCTCGGAAGTACAAACTTTGTTGGTTCTAGATCTAAATATTCAGATGAGAGACTGTTTTCTACAGAACTTGAACAGCCTGCTACTAAAATCAAGACAAGTAGTTTCAAAAATCTCATAATCTCTCTCCAACACGAAACGCTGGGTGTAACGCGTCACCCTTGATACCTTGTTAGGTACGTGTTACTCAAAGTACTTTGTATACAACACCTGAACCCAAGGATTTGTTAAAGCATTATCAACCGATACCGCCTTAGAAAATCCGGTAGGTTCACTACCTACAACGAAAGCAATTGGCTCATTTTTATAATTCAAAGCCACTGAATTGCCATCACATGACCATTTAAAGGAAAAATCCGCTTCACTGGTACCTGTTATTACTGCTTTTTCAGAGGCAAACTTTGCAGGCAATAATGGTGGTTCACCCTCAGAAGCAGCGGCTTTCCAGTCAAAGTTAACCGGTGGTTTTACGCGCATATATGCGATCGCATCGTTTGACGGTGACTGCTCTCCTGGCTTTGTGAGGTAGAGAAACGCTACTTTGTCAGTTTCGTCTAGTATCGCGAACCGATTAGAAACAGCACTGTGTGAATGTATAAAAATGCCTTCGGCCATACATGTTCCTGTAATTAAGACACCTGTTATTGAGGTTAGTATTCTTCTCATAAGCAAATAACTCCCTGTTAAGGGGTGATCGACGCAATCCCCGAGCTAACGATATCACCTTAATCACTTGAACCAACGCACAGTCAAAATGCTGCGCATTGCGAATCTGATTTAAGCGCCTTATCAGGTTTATCGGCAAAGCAATCTGATGTTTCCTGTCTTTTCATCATATTCATGGTTTGGAATAAGCAGTGGTAGTTTTGATAACTCCAAAGCTTTTGACTTTGGTCCCCATTTAACAGGCCTACCTGTTGTGTCATAGTAAACTTGATTATCGTAGTCGATAAAACCAGGCTGCCATCCATCGCCAAGGTAACTTAGGTCTTCTGATTCATCGAACCATTCTGGACTAATCAGAGTTACGATCGCTCCATTGATAGGACTACGGTCCCAAAAAACAAAATACTCAGGAACAACTGAACGTTCTGCTTCAGAAACGTACTTGAGAGGATATTTGTCACTAGGCCACCAAGAAGGATATCGTTCATCAAAAATACTACCGCTATGTTTTTTAGCCTTAACGATTTCCACCTCACTTCGTCTGTAAACATTGACCCTTAGTTCTCCTTGCTGAACTCTCACCATTTGACCTGATTCCAATCTATTTGATTGGATAAATGCCTTTGAGCAATATTCTGAAGTTGCGGGATTACCATGCGCTATAAATGCAGCAAATACTCCCATCAATACTAGTAATCTGTTGATAATAACTCCTTAAAACCTAACGCTAAGTTAAGGCGCCACACCGCTAATGGCACTACAATTCGGGAAGAAAAAGTGCCATGCGTTAATGATCACACTTGAACACCTTGTTAAAGGTTATATCTTTCGATAGGCCATTTAGCGAAAGCAAATATCCATACTGCTACAACATTGATAACAGGGATAAGCATTATAAGTGACCACCACTTTGAAAATCCTGCTTTCTTAAGAATCGGTCCAAATAATAAATATGGGAGCAATACTATTATGGATAGTATTAGTAACTGCCAAACACTAATGCCTGCCATAATCAATTATCCTCCACAATTTTAGACGTATTCCACTTCGAAAAAACTAAAACTAATGGGCAAACGAGGTAACCAATAAATGGGATGAATATGGTGAAGCTTAAATTAGTGTTAAGCCCCGCTCGCTTAAAAATTAGGAACACAGGGTAAAAGAACACTACTAGAGTAAGTAATGTTTGAAACAATATCTGTTCGATCAAATCAATCTCCTTTATTGATTGTGATATGTACAAATCACGTTTAACGTCGCGTTAAGTTGTGAGCAACGCTACCACCAAACCTAAACCTTTACACCGTAGGCACTAAACCCGACTTTGAATACAAAGCGCAAAGCTTTAGGAATCTCTTTTAACGCTTTGTTAGTTGCAGTTTTACCAACGTTATTTGTTCTCTACGTATATTTCTACACCACTTTGGTTTGATACGACGGACGAAGGGTATACGGTACTTGGAATTCCAATGACAATATCACCGGCATTACGCCATGAGATATCAATGACTTCATCAGAGTTATATACTGACTCGTAGATAAGTTGATACCTAGTCACAGTTACATCAGGTTGAAGCCACACTTGCATTATATTGTCACGGCCTGAACACTGCGAAAACTGTGCATGGATTGCTCGATTTCCCTCTGGGCTAAATACTTGATCGCTTTCCGCAGTTAAGCACCCGTCTGGACGCTCAACAACAGTGCGTTGCTCGTCGATTCCTAGGCTAGCGGACACCGACAGATAAACAGTTGAAACACCGATAACAGCTAATACATGGATAATCGCCAGATAAACTTTTTTGCACACTTCGTATATTCCCAATATTTTTGCTCATTTATACTCAAATGCACCTAACGCTCTGCTAAGTGGCTCACAACATGCCACAAAACGTAAACAAGCCACCGTAATCACAGAGTAAACTTTGAGGTAAATCTGCCGAGCGTTGGTAGCCCGTCTTAAGCAGTTTGTTAGCTGCTAGCCTGTGACAATGATTTTCGGATTACCCAAATGTAGAGTAATGCGAGTAAGTCGATTTGAATGAACCCTAAACTATACTGGCTTGAGTACTGCAAAAGTGAACCACCAAGATTAAAAGACACTGATAACCAGTTATAGGTATCGCTCATCCAATCTAAGGTTAAGAAAATGCCTCCAACACCATAGTAGTTGAAATAGACACCACCAACCCCAAACGCGATAACTTGGAGCCCAATATTCAAATAAGGAAGCAAGTAATAACGCGACAAGCGTTTATATAACACTACACCTGATAACACGTTGATTAGAATGACAAAACACAATGCGACTATTTCAAGTACCGTAACTCCAGCGTTCGAAAGAACAAGCATGATTAAGGCAATCAATCCAACCAGTAGTTGATTAACACTAATGAGCGAAAGCAGACGACTCCATCGTAATTTTTTGGCACTCGCCTGTTGTGCATAATAGGCTTGTATTTCGTGTTCTCTAACAGCAATTTCTTTAGTTAGGTTTTTGTAGTTTTCTGGATAGGCTTCAGCATCTATGTTGCCTAATGCTTCAATCAGCGACTTTGCATTGTAATTTGTATAGTTAATTTCCATTTATATACTCTGTTGTCATTATGCAGTTAACGCCGAATTAAGATTTGAACAACGCCAGCCCCAAACTTAAATCATTGTGCCATAAACGTTAAACTGACTTGAAGTGAAGGCGCCAAGCGTTGTGAATCCCTCTTAAATTGCTTGTAATATGCCTTTTTGACACGGCGATAGAATTTCGAGTTCTTGGCTAGGTAAATATTTAATTTCCAAACAAGTTAACTGCCAAGTACTTTCAGTCAATTCAGCTTTGAATTCGAATAGGCCTTCACCTTGTGGGCCTTCAATCTCGTACTGCATATCCGCAGAGCCGGAAACTTCATACCCTCGAATAATTCCTTGGATTAAATCAATGTCGTAAGGCGTACCAATATTTGCGAGAAACTTATCCGAACCCTCTAGAGTACGAAGTGCTAACTTAGTTGAACCAGACTCTTCAAATGAGCTATTCATGCTGATAGTTAAGATGACCGCAAAGAGAACACCACAAGTCAACATTATCGCAGCTGCAACAGACCACTTTCTTTGAGAATTTTTAAACTCTTCAACACTACTCCACTGGTTATGCTTCCAAGCCCACTCATTGCCTTTGAAGCCAAGAATAAATGGCATCACAATGTTGACGAACGGTACCAAAACTAACAAAGCGCGATAGGTACGAAAGCGAATACCCCATATCCAATTGAACGCAAATGCCCCCCAATTCCAACCTTTAATCTGTTCAGGGATTTCTTTACTATTTTCCATATATTCCACTAATTCTATTCGGGTACATAACGCCCTGTTAAGAGGGAACAACACTACCACCCAACCTAAAACATTGTGCCATAAACACTAAATTTGAAGTAGAAGCAACAGCGGCAAGCGTTGGGAATCTGCCTTAAACGCCTTATTAGTTTGCATATAACTTAGGCAAAAACCATTTAAAATCTGCTGATGCTTCAGAATCCCAAGGCCAAACACCAGAAGTATCCGGATAGATGAACTGAAGGACTTTGAAATCATTGCCCTTGTAAAGCCAGCTAGCCCAACCAAAGTACTCAGCGTAGTATTCTGGACTTACTTCTTTGAAAGTTATATCAAACCCTTCAAGGAAGCCTGAATAGTATTCATCTGGTTTAAATATCTCACCAGCTTTAGCTCTATTGTTGTATTCGTTTGCAATCCAATGTGCTGCTTCTTGATTTAAACCAGTCATTATTATCTCTGGTTGACTACTTGTTTTCTCTATACCTATTGAATAAGAGAATCCTGGGTACTCATCCTCTTCCATGATATGGAGAATATGACATCCGCACTGCTCTATATCTTTAAGCGCTTTTTCTTCGTATTGGGCCATAATCTACCTTTGCAAAACTAACGCCAAATTAAGTTGTGAACAACGCAAACACCTCAGCTAAGCCATTATGCCATAAACACTAAACTGGCTTGAAGTGAAAGTGCCAAGAGTTGTGAATCACTCTTAATTTATTGTTATGTGAGTTCTATTACGAGCCTAAAAGAGGCAAATGTTTACGTTGCTGATAGGTTAAAGCCAACTCTAAACAAGACCTAATCACTCTTTCTGACATCGGTTTCGATAACGACAGAACTATTGCTCTATTTCCCTGAAACACCAGTTCTTCACCATACAACTCCCGGAATGTATCGACGAGCTTGGTTTGGCAATTAAAGAAAAGGTAATAGTTGTCTGGAGACTTGAGTTTCCAGTCCATTCTTAGCGGACTACCTGTTTTTACACTGTAGCTTGGTTCACCCCATTTTAAAGTTTCTTCGACTTCACCAAGTTCCAACTCCGATGCTATTTGAAAGACTAGATTTCGTAGCTCCGCTAACCTAACACGAGCATTCTCAGGGTATTCATCGAAGCGTTCTTTGACTACCTTGTTCATTGAAATCTCCTATTCACATAACGGCCTTGTTAAGGGGTGATCAACGCAAAACAAAAACTACCGCATACCCGCCTAAACACTTAAACCAACGTATAGTAAAAGTACCACGCATTGCGAATCAATTTTATACAGTTTGTTATGTATTTTGGTTCCACAAATTTAATAGCAAACTTTATATAGAGAATTTCGGACACTACTTCCTAAGAAACCTAAAGAATAGAGAAAGAAAAGCAAATGCCAAAAGACTTGAGTAAAAGTGCCATTTAACTTGTTCGACATTAAATTTATTTATCCTATGAAGGCCATCAGAACTCGAAAGAAGAACTTCATCCCCAGCCTTAACATAAACAGGATAATAAATATTATCTACATGCGTTTTAACCAGCCCGACACTCAGATTTTTTGTATCTTTACGTGAACCATAGCCTAGGGAATAGTCATGATTTATCGAGTTAAAGTCATACCCTTGAACTTTAATATCGTACTTGTATTCTTTATCGAAAATAATTTGATAAGTTAATCCACGACCAGCTGCACCATGTTTACCTGTTACTTCAGCTTTATGGTGTAACACATCGTTATCAGTGTATGGACCCTCAATAACTCTATTTTCTACAACACTTATCGACATAATAAAAATGGCTATGAGAACTCCAGGAGTATAATATGACCCGCATATTCTCTTAATCGTTCGAATCATGCTTTTACTCGTATCTAGTAGCATTGATATTAGCTCCAACATTAATTAGTCAGTTATCACTAACCTACTGTTTAAAATACATGACGCCGCGTTGAGTGCTGAGCAACGCAATACCTAAGTTGCTGCATACCACCTTAACCACTAAGACCAACGCATAGTGAAGTTGCCACGCGTTGCGAATCCCTCTTGAACAGTTTATTAAATTGATTTATCACGAAATTTATGACGGAATAAAATTCTAGCCAGCCTAACCGCTAACAATCCAGACAACCCAACGGCCATACCAACTGCAGACAGCCCGTATAAATCCCCTTGAATAATGCTTAAGATTAAATGTACCAGTACCTGTACTATGACGAACCAAACTAAAAAATGACAAAAAACTAAGGGTTGACTTAAGGTAAAAGGATTAATGTCCCAAGAAGGTTCAATCCATACTTTATCAGAGAAAGGATTAACAGTTTGAAAACCAATTACTAATAAGAACCCTACCAAAGCAGCTGGAACAGCAAAAAATAAAGATTTGACTAGCTCACTTTGTGTAAGACTCGTAGCCTCTGGGGTATAGTTTGTAGCCGAAAGTAGGCCAACGCCAAAAATAATAGCTATACGAATAAATCGCCAATTCATGTTCATTCCAATATCAATTTAACGCCCTGCTAAGGGGTGAGCAACGCAATACAAAAGCCGCCGTAAACCACCTTAATCACTAAAATCAAGGCATGGTAAAAATGCCACGCGTTGCGAATCCCTCTTGAGCAGTTTGTTATATCTAATTTTTTATTTGGTTTGAAATTGCTGTGATACAGCGTTTTGCCGAATTACAAACGCCAGACAACTGAAAGAAACCATGAATCACACCCAAATAACGTTCGCAGTAAGCCTCAACGCCTTGTGAAAGCATCAACTTGTATAAGTGCTCACCCTCATCACGTAGCGGGTCAAACTCCGCGGTAATAATAGTAGTGATGGGCAGACCGCTGAAGTCACTGTTTAAAAGGTTAAGCTCTGGTTCAACAATTTCTTTAGAGCTACAATTCGCGTATAACTCGAAACCAGAAAGAAGCATATTTGCCGTTATAATATAATCTGAACCATTTTCTCTGTAGCTTTTCGAATTGCCTGTTGGATCCAGCATTGGGTAAATAAGAATTTGCTGACGAGGCAACCACTGCTCTAGCTTTTTCAATCTAAGCGTCGTAGCCAAAGCTAATTGCCCCCCGGCGCTATCGCCAACAAATACTAATTGCTCTGAATCACCACCATACTTGTGCGCTTGCTCCTTAATACCGAGTACAGCTTGGTATACATCATCGTGTGCTGCTGGATAAGCATGTTCAGGTGCAAGCCTGTATTGAATGCAAATAACTATCGAGTTGGATAGAAGAGCAATTTGTCTTAGCTGAGCATCATGTGTACCAAAGCCACCACTGATGAAACAGCCTCCATGAAAATAGACCATTATAGGTAAGTTCACTTCATCTGTAGGCTTGTAAATCTTAACCGGAATACTATTAATTACATCTAAGTATTCGCTTTCAATTTTAGGACTTTCACCAGCTAGTACAGTGCTACCAATATAGCCAGCTCGGCGATCAGCGATTGTTTGTGCTGAAGGGCAAGGTTTACCATTAGATTGAAATTCTTCGACTAGCTCTCTGATGCCAGCTTCTAGGTACTTGGTCATTTTATAACTCTATAACTAAAAAACCGGTGAACAATATAACAACACAAAGGCATGTACATCCATACAGTTATAAATGTGTGATGTAAATTAGATATAACGCCCTGTTAAGGTGATGAGATGGTCTCCCCCTACCACTTCACATGACGGTAAGCCATGCTTGGAGTGTTCAGGTCCGAAGTAAAAGGAGAAGACCATGACTCAGCATAAAATCATCGGCATCGATTTAGCAAAAAATATCTTCTTTCTTTTT
>NZ_VTXJ01000033.1:0-45669 GCF_013114525.1 Vibrio sp. T3Y01
TGTAGTACAGATAGCAGCAGTTAGAGTTGTTTTACCGTGGTCAACGTGGCCGATAGTACCAACGTTTACGTGCGGTTTCGTACGTTCAAATTTTTCTTTAGACACAATCGTGTTCCTTCCTAGTTATGATTCGCCACGTTCATTATTGAGCGAGACGCGCCAGAAATTGCTATTTTATGCGCCAACTCTCGTTAGCGCAATATTTGGACGCATTAGATCTTTCAAAAAATGAAAAAAATGCCTTCCTTTTGTTTAACCACGCTCTGCAATGATTGCTTTTGCAACATTGTTAGGCACTTCAGCGTACTCACTAAACTCCATGGAGTAAGAAGCACGACCTTGTGTCGCAGAACGTAAATCAGTTGAGTAACCGAACATGACAGACAACGGAACTTGTGCACGAATTATCTTCAGGCCAGCTGTCCCCTCGTCCATACCTTCGATGATGCCGCGACGACGGTTAATATCGCCAACAACGTCACCCATCCAGTCTTCTGGAGTAGTCACTTCAACTTTCATCATAGGCTCAAGCAGAACTGGTTGCGCTTCAAGTGCACCTGATCTGAAAGCCATAGAGGCAGCGATTGTAAACGCCATCTCACTTGAATCTGTTTCATGGTAAGAACCATCATATAGTGTAGCTTTGATATCCAGAACTGGATAGCCAGCAAGCACACCATTGTTCATCTGCTCTTCAACACCTTTAGCTACTGAAGCGATAAACTCTTTTGGTACTGTACCATCGGCAATTTCATCCACGAAGACAAAGCCTTCGCCAACTTCTGATGGTTCCAGTTTCAGCCATACATGACCGTACTGACCTTTACCACCGTGTTCACGGATAAATTTACCTTCCGCTTTCGCTGTACCACGAATTGTTTCACGGTAAGCCACTTGCGGGTTACCAACGTTGCAGTTCACGCTAAATTCGCGCTTCATACGGTCAACGATGATATCTAAGTGTAGTTCACCCATACCAGAAATCAGTGTCTGGCCTGTTTCGTCGTCCATATCGACGCGGAACGATGGGTCTTCTGCTGCTAATTTACTTAGCGCAATAGTCATTTTATCTTGATCGGCTTGTGAGCTTGGCTCTACAACGATCTGAATAACTGGGTCTGGGAATTCCATGCGCTCTAGAACAATCTTATGGTTCTGGTCACACAGAGTTTCACCAGTGGTCACATCTTTTAGGCCGATAATAGCCGCGATGTCACCTGCTCGTACTTCTTTTACTTCTTCACGCTTGTTTGAGTGCATTTGTACAATGCGACCTAAACGTTCACGTTGTTTCTTCACAGAGTTGTAAGCTGTTTTACCGCTTTCAACAACACCAGAGTAAACACGGATGAAAGTTAGAGTACCAACGAATGGGTCTGTTGCGATCTTAAATGCTAGCGCTGAGAACGGTTCTTTGTCGTCCGCGTGACGCTCTGCTTCATTCTCGTCTTCATCGATGCCCTTAATTGCAGGTACATCAACTGGAGAAGGAAGGAAATCAACCACTGCATCTAGAACAGCTTGTACACCTTTGTTTTTGAATGCACTACCACAAGTTGCTAGTACGATTTCATTATTAAGAGTACGAGTACGAAGACCTTGTTTGATTTCAGCTTCTGTCAGTTCACCTTCTTCAAGGTACTTATCCATTAGCTCTTCAGAGGCTTCTGCCGCTGCTTCAACAAGTTCTGTACGATATTCTTCAGCCATTTCTTGCATGTCTGCTGGAATGTCTTCGTACGTAAAAGTCATGCCCTGGTCAGCTTCATTCCAGTTGATTGCCTTCATCTTGATAAGATCGACAACACCTTGGAAGTTTTCTTCAGCGCCAATGTTCAGTTGAATCGGAACAGGAGTCGCGCCTAGGCGGTCCTTGATCTGCTCGATAACGCGCAAGAAGTCTGCGCCAGTACGGTCCATTTTGTTAACGAAAACCATACGAGGAACTTGGTACTTATCAGCTTGACGCCAAACTGTCTCTGATTGAGGCTCAACACCAGATGAACCACAGAACACAACAACGGCACCATCAAGTACACGTAGAGAACGTTCTACTTCGATAGTGAAGTCAACGTGTCCAGGAGTGTCGATGATGTTGATACGGTGATCTGGGAATTGCGCTTCCATACCACGCCAGAACGTAGTGGTTGCTGCTGAAGTGATCGTAATACCGCGCTCTTGCTCTTGCTCCATCCAGTCCATGGTTGCTGCACCATCGTGAACTTCGCCGATTTTGTGAGAAAGACCGGTATAGAACAGAATACGTTCACTTGTGGTTGTTTTACCTGCATCTACGTGAGCAACGATACCGATGTTACGGTACTGCTCAATAGGAGTTTTACGAGCCACGGTTGAATCCTCTTATTAGAGACTTAGGGACTATTGCTATACCTAGGGTTGAAATTTGCCTGCCCTAGAAATAGCAATAGTTCCTAGCATAAGCATAGGAACTAAAGAAGTGCTGCAAGGAACCTTGCAGCACTAAAAAGGTATTACCAACGGTAATGTGCGAACGCTTTGTTTGCGTCAGCCATGCGGTGAACGTCTTCACGTTTCTTAACCGCAGTACCTTTGTTCTCAGACGCGTCTAGCATTTCAGCAGCTAGGCGTTGAGCCATAGATTTTTCACCACGCTTACGCGCAGCTTCAACTACCCAACGCATAGCAAGAGCGTTACGGCGAACCGGACGAACTTCTACAGGTACTTGGTAAGTTGAACCACCTACACGGCGAGATTTAACTTCTACCGCTGGGCGAACATTTTCAAGAGCTTCTTCAAATACAGCTAAGTGGTCTTTACCAGACTTCTCAGCCATTGCATCTAGTGCAGTGTAAACAATTTTCTCTGCAGTAGATTTCTTTCCGTCAACCATTAGGATGTTAACGAATTTTGCCAGCAGTTCAGATTTGAACTTTGGATCTGGAAGGATCTTACGCTGACCTATTACGCGACGACGTGGCATGGATATTCTCCGTTGTCTTCTTCAGGTTTTTTCCAAAACTTTTCAGAATAATAAATAAAATAGTGTTTGGCCTTACTTAACGATTTCTTTTTAAAAAAGAGAATCAATTAAGACTTAGGACGTTTCACACCGTACTTAGAACGACCTTGTTTACGGTCGTTAACGCCAGCACAGTCAAGTGCGCCGCGAACAGTGTGGTAACGAACACCCGGAAGGTCTTTTACACGACCGCCACGGATTAGTACAACACTGTGCTCTTGTAGGTTGTGGCCTTCACCGCCGATGTACGAAGTTACTTCGAAACCGTTAGTTAGACGTACACGACATACTTTACGTAGTGCCGAGTTAGGTTTTTTAGGTGTAGTAGTGTAAACACGAGTACATACACCACGTTTTTGTGGGCACGCTTCTAGTGCAGGCACGTTGCTTTTAACAACTTGCTTTACACGAGGTTTGCGAACCAACTGGTTAATAGTTGCCATTAACTAGCTCCTGAAATTTACTTGAAAGTAAGCTTTGTGAAAAATCTATCCCTAACTACATGTCGCAATTAGGGACGCAAAATTCTATTCAGCAGTGGGATGTGTGTCAAGAAATATACAGATCTTTTTTAGCCGTCTAGAGCTCAGGATGGTCTAGTTTTGACCAAGCCGATAGAACATGGCTACCAAGTGACTGATTTGTCGTTTAAAACTGTCAATTCAACAAAGCCATCAAAGCCTACTTGCGTGATGGCTTCAGAGGCCAGTTTTTGTAGGCCACGACTCTCTAGATCGGGTTTTAATACCGACACATACTCGACTGCACTGATTTGAGTGAATAACTCATGATTTGGAAGGCAAACATACACCGCATCTTCAACTAACAAGAACTGATCCTGTGGTTGCGAATAGACGAGTGCAAGCTTGAGTTTATCCGCTGTTTTAACAATATGAAGCATAGCGATTCCTAGAAAGTCAGTATCTGTTGGCACTGAGCTAACGTCTGCGCTAACTCATCAGCTTCAGCGACGGTGACATCAATCAACAAGTCATCAGCGGAAAGACCAAACTGACTCAGGCTTCGCTTACAAACGTACACCTGTTCAATGTCGTACAGATCCATCAACTTAAACGCCGAGATGTAGTCACGGGAGAGTGTCTGTTCAGGCTGCTGTGCTTTAAGAAGTTGTGTCACACCATCACCAACAAAAAACACGGCGATATCTTCACTATAAGCGGAGGCAGCTAATAACGCGTCTAACCCTTCCCTACCCGCAGCGGTAGTATGAGGAAAGCTATTAAATACAAAGGCTAATTTTCTCAAAACTGTACCACTCTGTCTTGCGTGAGTAGCGCTTCCGATAAGCTGCCTAAACCAGCCTGTGTGAATCCAGTAGCTAAGTTAGAGCCACTCAACTGATGCTGTTCTGCTTCTTCAGAACTGATGATGCCACGTCTTAGTGCCGCCGCAACACAGGTCTCAAGACTTACATTATGTTCATCTGCCAATTTCTGCCAAGCAGCAGCCAGATCAAACTCATCATTAGCTGGCACGGTAAGGTCAGAGCCGTTACTTACGCCGTCTTGATAAAAGAATACACTGTGGAGTTTGTGGCCCTGTTGAAGCAGAGCCACGGCAAACTGGTAAGCACTTCTTGCTGACTGTGAACCGTAGAGAGGCCCATTAACTAGGAGTGTATAGCTTAACAACCCTCTTCATCCTCTGTTTTACGCTGACGGATATATAGGTATACGGTGTGCTTAGAAATATTCAATCGCTCAGCAACACGGTTAATCGCATCTTTGATATCAAAAATACCTTTGTCGTACAGCTCCATCACGATTTGACGGTTCTTGGTATTGTTCGATACTGACTTGTCGGCATTGATCTCTTCAATGGTGCGCTCAACTGTTTGGTCAACAAGCTCTTCAACGTCGCTTGCAAAGTTAACCGATGATGCAGCTTCGTCTGCGTCTTGTGTCGGCATGAAAGATTGCAGCACTTGAGAGAAAGGCGCATCCAGGTTCACGTTAATACACAGCAGGCCAATCACTCGGTCTTCACCATTTCGGATAGCCACAGTGATCGACTTCATCAACACGCCGCCTTTAGCACGGGTGAAGTATGAGCGTGAGAAGTTACGTTTAGAACCTTCGATATCTTTTAGCATCTTTAACGCAAGGTCAGTAATTGGCGAGCCAACCTGACGCCCCGTATTCTCACCGTTAGCAATTTTAATCGCAGAGGTGTTGAGGTCTTCTAAAGAGTGCAAAACGATCTCACAAAATGGGCCAATTAGACTCGCAATGCCGTCTACCACCGCTTCATAAGATCTTAGAATGATTTTATCGTGTTCACTGAATGGCATGACATTGACTGATTCCATTTCAAGTAACACATCTGCATTGACTGTTTCTGTAGTAGTCACTTATTCCTTACCTTCGTGTGAAAAATCAACAAATTTATGTAAGTTTATCAGAAAATTTTAATTGCACACCTAGCTAACATTGCAACTAGTGATTTAGAACAAGTTTAAAAATCAAATACTCATATTCGAATCATAAAAAAAGCCTAACGAAAAGTTAGGCTTTTTAGTCAATAAATGCTTTTTACAGCAGGATTTCTTGCAATTATTACTGAGCAGCAGGTGCTTCAGCGTTATCAATGCTTAGTAGTTCAACTTCGAATACTAGCGTTGAGTTAGCTGGGATAGTCGGTGTGTCTTGCTCACCGTATGCTAGCTCTGGCGGGATTACGAATTTGTACTTAGAACCAACTTGCATTAGTTGTACGCCTTCAGTCCAACCTGGGATTACGCGGTTCAGTGGGAACGTTGCTGGTTCGCCACGGTCGTAAGAGCTATCGAACTGAGTACCGTCAGTTAATGTACCTTTGTAGTGTACTTGAACGGTATCTGTGTCTTTTGGAGAAGCGCCTTCACCTTGTGTCATTACTTGGTAAAGTAGGCCAGATTCAGTTTGCTTAACGCCTTCAGTTTTTGCGAACTCAGCACGGAAGTCGTCACCTGCTTTCTTAGTTTCAGCTGATTTCTCTGCCGCTTGTGCTTGCATAGTTTCAGCAACACGCTTGTCTAGAGCTTCAAGCGCTGCACGAGTTTCTTCTTCGTTAAGTGCAGTTTTCTCTGCGAATACGTCTTCAATACCTTGAAGAACCATGTCTTTGTCTAGATTAATGCCTAGCTCGCTTGGCTTATCAATGCTTGTGCTCAGGTAGTTTGCGAAAGATACGCCGATTGCGTATGCCGCTTTGTCATCTTCGGTTTTAAAGTTTACTGCTTCTACTTTAACTTCTTCTACTTGAGGTGCTTCTGCCTTTGGTTCTTCTTTCTGACAACCAACTGCTAGCATAACCGTTGCGGCAAGCAGTGATACTTTTAAAACTGATTTCATTGAATTCTCCAATTAATGGCCAAGCCATTGGTTATTGTGCACAAATCTAATGATTAGATTGGTGTGAATACGTTAGTTATAACAATATACTAGTCATATGTCTTTCGACACAAACCGGATTATTAGAAGTGATGCAAATATTTTTCCATTCCTTGCTATGTGCAATTGTCATCACCTTGTTAAATGGATGCTTTTTCTTTCAAGACGATGAGCAGCGTTGGGAAATTGAGCCCAGCGGAGCCACCAGCTTTGCCTTAAGCAGAGATGGACGCTTCGCCCTGCTCTACTCTCAGCAAAAACAATTGCTACTTTGGGACCTTGCCGAAAACAAAGAGTTAGCTCAACTTGGCCCTCAAGATCAGTCTGAAAACCAAGTATCGCGTATTCGAATCTCTGACAATGGCCGCTTTGCCATTACTGCCAGCCAGATGAACTTCGCCGTTTGGGACCTATCCTGGACCCAAGCTGAAGGGCTATGGTCTATCTCAGACGGCTTAATTCGCGATGTTGATATCTCTAGCAATGGTGAAAAAGTACTGCTCGGTTTGTCTAATGGTAAAGCCATCTATGTGGACTTAGTCACCGGACGCCGTCTGGAGTTCCTCGCTCACCGAGAAAAAGTTAATTCCGTCGCCCTTTCATCTAATGGCCGCTATGCTCTTTCTGGCGGTAACGACTATAAGGCCTACCTATGGGATACCGAATCAGGCTTAGTGCTGCGAACCTTCGAGCATGAACAAAGAGTAGTACGTGTTGCCCTACAGCGCGATGGCAATTTAGCTTTTACCTCTGATGGTGGTAATCAAGCGATGATTTGGGATCTTGAAACGGGCGAACCTCAAGCCCAGCTACAGAGTTGGTCTCGACAGCTGATATTCTCCAGTGCCCGTTTTTCCGATGATGGCAGCATGTTGGTGACAGGTACCCCGTCAAGCCAAGTCAGCGTTTGGAATACTGAGGACGGCAAACGACTTTCACGACACGATGCAGAGCCATTAAAAGATACTCGCCCTCCTCGTGCGGTAGTGTATGATGCAGCCTTTGATGATAAGAACCGTGTAATATCGGGCACCTCTGCGGGCATCGCCCAAGCTTGGAATGTGGATTAAGAACGATGACAGAAAAGCGAGTTGAACAGTTAGAAAGCCGCGTGAATGACTTAGAATGTCAGCTAGCTTTCCAAGAGCAAACCATTGAAGAACTTAATGAAGCGCTTAGCCAACAACAGATGTTGATCACTAAGATGCAAGACCAAATGAAGTATGTAGTGGGTAAAGTGAAGAACATTGATGGTTCGAACTTAGCTGACGCATCTGAAGAGACGCCACCACCACATTATTAATGTGCGTTGCCAATGAGCTGCGGCTTGTTGGTCTGGTTGAAAAACAAAAGGCGACAGAGATTATCTGTCGCCTTTTGTTTATCTGATTGGGAGTTTGAGTTACACCGGAGCTTGGTTAGTCATCGGCATAGATCTTAACTTCCACTCGCCCTTCTATATCAACGCTAGCGCGGTACATGCCGGAACTGTTCATGCCGAAATGAATATCACCTTGGTCATCAATCGCAATCAAACCACCTTCGCCACCCATGGTTTTCAGCTCACCTTGGATAATGTGTTCACATGCGGTATGAACATCTTCTTTGAGATAACGCATGCGCGCAGCCACATCACTGGCAACCATTTTTCTTAAGAAGAACTCCCCCATGCCAGTAGTAGAAACCGCAACATTGCCATTCTCAGCAATAGTGCCCGCGCCAATGATTGGCGAATCGCCGACACGGCCGTACTTCTTGTTTGTCACACCGCCAGTACTGGTCGCTGCCGCCAAGTTACCGGCTTGGTCTAATGCCACCGCGCCAACCGTGCCGTATTTTTTGTCATCAGGGTACTTCTCAGCTTGCTGCTCATCATATTTCGCTTCAGACAAAGCAAATATGCCCTTCTCTTTCATCGATTGAAGCTGGTCGTAACGGCGCTCAGTGAAGAAGTAGTCTTGCTCGGTAAAGGTATAGTCGTGTTCAAAGGCAAACTTTTCGGCCCCTTCTCCAATCAACAATACATGGTCGCTTTTCAGCATCACATCGCGGGCTAATTCGATCGGGTTTTTAATGTGGCGAACACCAGCAATAGCACCCGCATCCATTTCACGACCGTGCATTACAGACGCATCCATCTCAACAAACTCATCATGCGTAAGAACGGATCCCTTGCCCGCATTGAAGTGTGGGCTGTCTTCCATCACCTTAACCGATGCCACTACCGCATCCAAAGCATCACCACCCGACTGCAGTACTTGATAGCCAGCCAAAACCGACTTTTCCAAAGCCTCGGTAATGCTCGCTTTTAGCTCATCACTCATTTGCTCTCGCAAGATGGTGCCAGCACCACCATGAATGGCAATTGAAAAAGGTTGCGACATCTAAACTCTCCACTGACGTATTCTTGTTATCTGTCGCTATCAATATCATATCCAAAGCTCGATGTCTGATAGCAACAACAAATCTTTCGCTAGCGGTCATGCTCACGCCAGAAAGCACAACCCCAATACGAAAAAAGCCTCCACAAGGGAGGCTTTCATATTCTTGAACTAATCCGTTAGGTCGGTATTAGTGAGAACCACAGCTACCGCCGCCGCAGCAGCCGTCTTTTTTCTCTTCACCGTGGTCGTGGCCTTCGCCACCACAGCAACCACCTTCGTGGTCATGGTCGTGACCGTGGCTGCCACAGCCACCAGCTTGGTGTACGTGGCCGTGTTGAACTTCTTCTTCAGTCGCTTCACGAACCGCAACTACTTCAACGTCAAACGTTAGAGTTTGGCCAGCTAGCATGTGGTTGCCATCAACAACAACTTCGTCGCCGTCTACTTCAGTTACTTCTACTGGGATTGGACCTTGGTCAGTATCCGCTAGGAAGCGCATGCCAACTTCGATTTGTTCAACACCTTGGAATACGTCAGCAGGAACACGTTGTACTAGAGCATCGTTGTGCTCACCGTAAGCGTCTTCTGGAGTAACAGTTGCAGAGAACTTGTCGCCAGCTACTTTGCCTTCAAGCTCTTTTTCAAGACCTGTAATTAGGTTGTTATGACCGTGAAGGTAATCTAGTGGAGCTTCTGCAGTTGATTGGTCAACTACTACGCCATCTTCAAGTTTCACTTGATATGCAACACTAACTACTACGTTCTTTTCAATTTTCATGAGAGCTCCAAGGAGGTTTGGACTAAGCTCCAACAGTTGAGCTTAGGAAAAATTCTGTACCCGGATATTATGGGGATCAATTATCGAAACTCAATCATTCAGGCTTAAAAATACCGATCATTTCTTGATTTGCGTGTTCAGATTTCTCTACAGTTTTCGGTTTACGTTGCTCTGAGAAGTCACAATCGACACATTCCACCAGCTCGATATTATTCTCAATCCACCAACGAAGCGTGTCTTGAGTATTGCAGCTTGGGCAGCTCGCCCCTGCGATAAAGCGTTTTTTCTGTTTCACGTTAATATCCTTTACTACTCTGGATTCGCAGTTCTCTATGCTTGATGTGAAAGCGAATAGGACCACGTTTATTATTAGGTATCTCTGGGCAATGGCTTTTGGTTTAAAGCATTCATTACAAGCTCGAACCATTCACTCTAAGCTGAGGCTATTGCCAATAGTTTCGAGATTGGTGGTCATTCTCCATCTCGTGTCCAAAGATCTCTTCAAGCTCTTTACGAGCCTCTTTCGCTCTTTGGGCTAATTCTGCGTCTTCATTATGCTGAGGCAGTAATTCTTTCAGCATACCATTATCCAACTTCCTAAAATGTGCTTCTGCTCGCTTCGCTTTATATGGGTGCATGCCAAGCTCAGTCAATGTTTGACGACCTAAATCCAATGCTCCAAGGAAAGTTTCACGAGAGTAGTTACTCACACCGTGGTTAAGTAATTGATACGCTTCAACACGGCTTCGAGCACGCGCTAAAATCTTTAAGCGCGGGAAGTGCTGCTTACATAAATCGACGGTTTTCATGATTTCATCAGGGGAGTCAGTACACAGCACAATCGCTTCGGCTTTATCCGCTCCCGCTGCGCGTAACAACTCTAAGTGTGTAGAGTCACCGTAAAACACCTTGTAGCCAAACTTTCTTAAGATATGGATTTGGCTAGCATCACTTTCCAAAATCGTAATGCGGATCTTATTGGCGTACATCAGACGACCAATGATCTGACCAAAACGACCAAAGCCGGCGATGATCACTCGAGGGCTACGGTCAACCACATCCGAAGACATCGCATTCTCACTGATTTGATTCAATTGGCGAGCAAAGAACTTATCTTGTAGCTTAAGCATCAATGGTGTGGTCACCATTGATAAACTCACGACTACTAGCAAGAACGATACTTGCTCACCACTCAAGATGCCTTGTGCACTTGCCGCCGTGAAGATAACGAAAGCGAATTCACCACCTTGGCTAAGAATCATTGCCATGCGACTACGCGCTTTGGCTTGAGTACCAAACACTCGCGCAAGGGCGTACAGAACCAAACCTTTTAGTACGACTAGCGCTAGAACAGCGATCAATATTGCAAATGGGCTTTCGGCCAACAATCCCAAGTTAACGGCCATACCCACTGAGATGAAGAACAGACCAAGCAACAACCCTTTGAACGGGTCAATCGCGATTTCCAGCTCATGTCGGTATTCACTCTCCGCCAGAAGTACACCAGCTAGGAAAGTACCCAATGCCATCGACAAGCCGATCTGTTGCATGATAACGGCAATACCAATCACCAATAGCAGAGCAGCAACGGTGAACAACTCACGTACACCACTCATTACCACATAGCGGAAAAGAGGCCTCAACAAGAAGTGACCGCCCACCAGCAAACCAACCACGCCACCTAGCATCCACAGCATGTCTGCCCAGCTTCCGCCGGTGTTACCAGCAAGCAGAGGCAGCATAGCCAACATTGGTATTACGGCAATATCTTGGAAAAGCAAAACCGCAAAGCCAGATTGCCCAGCTTCTTTACCCCCAAGCTCTCGCTCTTCAATAACCCTTAAAGCGATAGCAGTCGAGGACAAGGCCAAACCCATACCTATTACTAGGCTCGTTTGCCACGTTAAACCGAACATGCAGGCGATGGCAGTAATAATCAGAGTAGTGATCAGCACCTGCGCGCCACCGAGCCCGAGAATAGGCGCTCGCATCTGCCACAGTTTTTTAGGGTTAAGCTCTAAACCAATCAGGAAGAGCAGCAGCACCACCCCGAATTCGGAAAAGTGTAGAATCGCTTCTACGTCACTAATTAAACCAAGCCCCCATGGGCCAATTGCTACACCCGCCAGCAAGTAGCCCAAAACTGAGCCTAAACCTGCGCGTTGTGCGATAGGAACAGCAACCACCGCGGCAGCTAAAAATATAACGCTACTTTGCAAAAATTCATTAGTCAGAGCCATCGTTCGCTCCTATATCTTGTAGCGGGTCTCGCAACCAGTTTCGATACGCTTCTGCATGTTGATACCGTGTCATATCTGTGACATTTCGTGCCCAGTGTAAAACCAATGGTGGTATCCAATTCATCTGACACAAAGCAGCTGTGAGTTCGAAAGGTTGTAAAATCTCTTGTAATGGATATTTATTATAGCCTGCTGCTCCAAACGCCTCTTCTTTACCCCCCGTAGTGATAACACTTCGCCAATGTTTACCTTTCAGTGCACTTTGCTCACCAAACGCAAAGCCTTTGCCCAATACGCGGTCAAACCACTCTTTTAGCAATGAAGGGCAGGAATACATAAACAGAGGGTGTTGGAACACAATCACATCGTACTCAAGGAGTAATTCATGCTCATAAGGCACATCGATAAAGAAATCAGGATAGATGGCATAAAGATCGTGAATTTTGACATGCCCGAGCGACTCTACCTTCTTGACCATCATCTGATTAGCAATAGAGGTTTGTGGCTCTGGGTGTGCGTAGATGATTAACACCTTAGGCACGGTTTTGTCTGTCGAGGGAGTATTACTCATTCCTTTGAAGCATTCCTTTTAAGGCTAAACGGTGGCAAGGCCACAAGAATTTAAGCAAAAGTTATTAATATGTTATTGGCATCATAACGCAAATTGCATTGTGATCGACTTTTATCTGGTTTCAGCCTACTATGCAGGCGTCTGTTCATCTCTAATTTCTATGCTATTTCTATGATTACTTTCTCTGATATTCAATTGCTACGCGGCGGTAAGCCCCTCCTCGACCAAGCATCTGCGACTCTTCACCCTGGCGACAAGATTGGCTTGGTAGGCAAAAACGGTTGTGGTAAATCGACGCTGTTCGCTTTAATTAAAGACGAGCTATCGATTGATGCTGGCTCATTCAGCAAACCTGCTCATTGGGAAATGGCGTGGGTTGCTCAAGAAACTCCAGCATTAGAAAGAACAGCAATTGAATACGTGATTGATGGTGACCGTGAATATCGTGGCCTTGAAGATCAGCTACAAAAAGCGGAAGTAGCCGACAACGGCACACTCGTCGCAGAGATTCACGGCAAGATAGAGACCATTGGTGGTTACAGCATCAAAGCTCGCGCAGCCGAATTGCTAGACGGCCTAGGCTTTAGCCAAGAACAAATGACATGGAACCTGACTCAATTCTCAGGTGGTTGGCGTATGCGTTTGAACCTAGCTCAAGCCCTACTGTGCCGCAGTGACTTACTGCTGCTCGATGAGCCAACCAACCACTTGGACTTGGATGCAGTAATGTGGCTAGAGCGCTGGTTACAAACCTACCCTGGTACGCTAGTACTTATCTCGCACGATAGAGACTTCTTAGATCCTATCGTCAATCGTATCGTGCATGTTGAAAACCAAAAGTTAAATGAGTACACAGGCAACTACTCATCGTTTGAGAATCAACGAGCGCAAAAGCTGATTCTGCAACAGGCGATGTACCAGAAGCAGCAAAAGCAGATGGCTCACATGCAGAGCTACATCGACCGTTTCCGTTATAAAGCTTCAAAGGCTCGCCAAGCGCAAAGCCGCATTAAAGCACTCGAAAAAATGGAACAAGTACTGCCCGCTCAGTTTGATAACCCATTCAGCTTTGAGTTCAGAGAACCTGACGCACTACCAAACCCAATCATGATGATGGATGAAGTATCTGCGGGCTACGACGACAACCTAATTCTAGAGAAGATTCGCCTTAACCTGGTTCCAGGCAGCCGTATCGGTCTACTGGGTCGAAACGGCGCAGGTAAATCGACGCTTATTAAGCTGCTTTCTGGCGAACTGAAACAGCAAGGTGGCGAGCTGAGCTACTCACAAGGCGTTAAGATTGGTTACTTCGCACAGCATCAACTAGAAACGCTGCACCCAGAAGAGACACCACTGCAACACATGATGCAGATTGCGCCTAAGCACACCGAACAACAGCTTCGTGATTACCTTGGTAGCTTCGGCTTCCAAGGCGAGAAAGCACTGGATAAAGTAGCGCCTTTCTCAGGTGGTGAGAAAGCACGTTTAGTGTTGGCACTGCTGGTCTGGCAAAAACCGAACCTGTTACTACTCGATGAACCAACCAACCACTTGGATCTCGACATGCGTCAAGCGCTGACGTTTGCTCTTCAGACATTTGAAGGCGCAATGGTTATCGTATCGCACGACCGTTACCTACTTCGTGCAACTACCGATGACCTGTACCTTGTACACGACCGCCAAGTTGCACCGTTTGACGGTGACCTGAACGATTACTACAAGTGGCTCACCGAACAGCAAAAAGTGGAACGCAAAGAAGCACAAGCACAGGCTCCAACGAAAGATGGCGCCAACAGTGCTGCTGCGAAAAAAGAGCAAAAACGTAAAGAAGCGGAGTTCCGTAAGTTAACCGCGCCAATCCGTAAAAAGCTGACTCAATTTGAAAAGCAGATGGATAAACTGACGCTTGCTCTTGAAGAAGCTGAACAACAATTATCCGACACTTCACTGTATGAAGCTGAAAATAAGGCTAAACTGAATGAAGTACTCGCTCTACAAGCGAGCAGTAAGTCACAACTGGAAGAAGTTGAAATGGATTGGATGTCCACTCAAGAAGAGCTTGAGCAGATGGAACAGGATATGGATAGTTTATGAGCCTAAAGCACGCCCCAATATCACTCACACTGGAAAGACTATGGCAATTTAGCCTTCAGTACTACAGTGTGCGTGGTGTTAAAGATGCGTGCTTAGCTTTGCAAAACCAATTCCACGGCAACGTCAATCTACTGCTGCTCCTCAAATGGCTTGATGAGCAGCAATTGTCTTTTGCAGAAGAAGAGTGGCACAAAGTGCAGCAGTGCTTAAGCCGCTCTGAGACTCTACTGCATAGCTATCGAGAGCTGCGCAAACACCTTAAAGAGCATGTTGTCGACTCTCTCTACCGTGAAGCCTTACAGTTTGAACTGCAACTTGAGAAGCAGCAGCAATCCGACCTTGTTGACTGTATCAACTCGCTGCAGCTATTCACCAATCAACAGACCCCACTGGCTCTGCAATATTGTCGTCTACTCGGGGCTGAAAACCTCTACGACGCATTTTCTGAACCCGCCCCTCAACCTTAACTCGTTTCTTTTCTCTTTTATCCAGTTCAGGCACAAGCTTGTCTGACACTGATACTTGTGATGTGAACATCAAAGGTAATGTTCATCACGGACAACGGTTAACTCGTTCAACTTTTATAATATTCAATCAGTTACCCATCCCTATTTTTGCATCGAGTCGCAGTGAAACGCTTGCGCTTATGCCGAGAATCAACCAAGCTCAAATAAAAACGTGGGCGCATCGCAATACTCAACACTTTTTAAAGCCCATAAAAAAGTACGGACTGTTTTATGACCATATTTACCGCAGCTGCTGGTTTATCTAATCCACACTTACAAACCTTAGTGCCAAGATTTATCAGAAAGCAGGTGTTGTTTCACCCTCAATGGCAAACCTTAGAAACACCCGATGGTGATTTTCTCGATCTTGCTTGGAGTGAGTCAGCAGACGGCGATAAGCCCAGCAGTAACAAACCTATCTTTATTCTGTTCCATGGACTGGAGGGCAGCTTTGAGAGCCCTTATGCCAACGGACTGATGAATGCATTTGCCAAAGATGGTTGGTTGTCTGTGATGATGCATTTTAGAGGCTGCAGTGGTAAACCGAACCGTTTAGCCCGTGCGTATCACTCTGGCGAAGTCGAAGATGCCCGCTTTTTTCTAAGACACCTGCACGCACAGTTTCCCAATAACCCTAAGGTGGCGGTCGGCATCTCTTTAGGCGGGAACATGTTGGCAAACTATCTTGCTGAGTACTCAGACGACCCCTTGTTGTCAGCAGCGACCATAGTGTCAGCCCCATTTGATCTGGCTTGTTGCGCGAGTCGCATTGAGAAAGGCTTTTCTAAGCTCTACAAGAAGTACCTGCTCAGCTCTCTCAAATCTAATGCCTTAAAAAAGATTAACCTACTGCAAGAGAAGCTCGATATCACCGCAGAGACGATCAAGAAAATTGATAAGCTGTACGAATTTGATGAACGTATCACCGCCCCCCTGCACGGATTCAAGAACGCTCAAGACTACTACGCACAATGTTCCGCTCTTCCTAAGCTCAATCAGATAAAACTACCGACCCAGATCATTCATGCCAAGGACGATCCTTTCATGACTGACGATGTGATTCCAAAATTCGTCCTACCGGATAACATCGATTATCGCTTGTTCCAGAAAGGGGGCCATGTCGGGTTCATTACAGGAAGTACGCTCAAGCCAAGGTTTTGGCTAGAAGAAGCGCTGCCTGCCTACTATGAAAGTATTCAAGATTCGGCATAACGGCTAAGCCTGCTAAATATAAACGCGAAACCTTGCTAAGATAGCGCAGTCCCTAATTGGGGTTGTACTGAAAACATCACTAGACACACTCATCAACATATCAATGAACATAAAAGAGAGAAGTATTTATGATCATCCCATGGAAAGACATTGAGCCTGATACGCTCGAAAACCTCATCAAAGAATTCGTCTTGCGTGAGGGAACAGACTACGGCGACGTTGAGATTTCCCTACAAAACAAAATTGATCAAGTGAAACATCAATTAGCTTCAGGTGAGGCCAACATTGTATTTTCCGAACTGCACGAGACCGTTGATATCCAGCTCACAAAACGCTTCTAAGCTGCGTTGAGAAAAGAGCCGTGTTATAGTGGAAAACGATTGCTAACAAGTAAGTTACTCATAAGACAAGGGTTGTCATGTCCGCTAAACATCCAATTATTGCGGTGACGGGTTCCTCAGGAGCCGGCACCACCACCACCTCAGAAGCCTTCCGCAAAATGTTCAATATGATGGACGTGAAGGCCGCTTGGGTTGAAGGGGATAGTTTCCACCGCTTCACTCGACCAGAGATGGACGTCGAGATCCGTAAGGCGCGCGAGCAAGGTAAGCACATCAGCTACTTTGGTCCACAAGCCAACGACTTCGGGGCCTTAGAAGAGTTTTTCCGTAAATACGGAAATGAAGGTACTGGCCAAGTACGTAGTTACCTACATACGTTTGACGAAGCTGTCCCTTATAATCAAATGCCGGGCACCTTTACGCCATGGCAAGATATCCCTGAAAATTCAGACGTGATGTTTTACGAAGGCCTGCATGGTGGCGTGGTTGATGGCGACATCAACGTATCTCAACACGTCGATCTGCTGATCGGCATGGTCCCTATCGTAAACCTAGAGTGGATTCAAAAATTCGTTCGTGACACTCGCGATCGTGGCCACTCTCGAGAAGCGGTAATGGACTCTATTGTACGTTCAATGGATGATTACCTTAACTACATTACCCCGCAGTTTTCACGTACACATATCAACTTTCAGCGTGTTCCAACCGTAGATACATCGAACCCACTCAACGCCAAAGGGATTCCAAGTTTAGACGAAAGCTTCGTAGTTATACGTTTGCGTGGTATCAAAAACGTCGATTTCCCTTACCTTTTGGCAATGATTGATGGCTCATTTATGTCTCGTCATAACACGCTAGTTGTGCCAGGAGGCAAGATGAGTTTTGCTATGGAGCTCATTGTAAGGCCAATCCTACAACAACTCATCGAAACCGGAAAAATAGGTTAACAAAACGACGTTCTGGTTGATTACTTTTCATACCGTGATCATGTGCACAATTTTGCGTAAAAAATCGTAGCTTGGTCACGATTAAAATCAAGAAATAGTACCTGAAAAAGGATACTATTCTTAAACGAAACACAAGATAGCTTGCAGCGCTCATCGAGTGCTCTTATCCTAAGAAGTCAATTCAGGCTTAGCTAAAATACGGAAAGCGGCAAGCATACCCTGCAGAGGAAGTGAGATATTATGGTTCTAGGTAAACCTCAAACCGATCCAACATTAGAGTGGTTCCTTTCACACTGTCATATTCATAAGTACCCTTCAAAAAGTACTTTGATTCATGCTGGTGAAAAGGCAGAAACCTTGTACTACATCGTTAAAGGTTCTGTGGCAGTTCTTATCAAAGACGAAGAAGGTAAGGAAATGATTCTTTCTTACCTAAACCAAGGCGACTTCATCGGTGAGCTAGGCTTGTTCGAAGAAGACCAAGAGCGTACTGCTTGGGTTCGTGCTAAATCTCCTTGTGAAGTAGCTGAAATTTCTTTCAAGAAATTCCGTCAACTTATCCAAGTGAACCCAGACATCCTAATGCGTCTTTCAGCGCAAATGGCAAGCCGCCTACAAGTAACTAGCCAAAAGGTTGGTGACTTAGCGTTCCTTGACGTAACAGGTCGTATCGCTCAAACGCTACTAAACCTAGCGAAACAGCCAGATGCAATGACTCACCCTGACGGCATGCAAATCAAGATCACTCGTCAAGAGATTGGCCAAATCGTTGGTTGTTCTCGTGAGACAGTAGGTCGTATCTTGAAGATGCTAGAAGAGCAGAACCTAATTTCTGCACACGGTAAAACTATCGTGGTATACGGCACTCGTTAATCTCGATTAACTGAGTCAAAAATATCAAAGCCACCAAATGCGAATTTGGTGGCTTTTTTATTACCTAAAGATCTAGAGTAGATGAGAAATCGCATCTCTAGGGCAAAGCCCGTACTTGTATCTTTCTTTAACCGTTGGTGCTTTCGAAGATCTTATCCGCCGATGCCGCAACAAAACCGGTGTAAAGCTCACCATTGGCCATTGGATAGCGCTTAGCGAACTCATAGAAGCCACCAGGAATCATCTCATTGCCTTCAACAAATGCCACTGGCACTTTGTCTGCCATTGTTGATGATTGCTCTAATAACACCTCTGGAGAGCCTTTTACCTCACCACCAGATGCGTTAATCGTAAAGCCAGCATCACTTAGGTAGTCATTTACTGCTTGTACTTCATCGAACTTGTTCAGTTGATTGACACTAACCGTGAAGTGGTTAGCACCGTAACCGTGAGCGGCTAACCAAGAAGCGTATTCGCTCTCTTTTGCTAACAGTTGGAAATCAGCGAAGCTCAAGTCCCAAAGGCGGCCACCAAATAGGAATTCATGCCCCTCTAACTTACTTGCATCAACCTGCTCAACCAATTTGGCAACGATCTGCTGTAATTCACTAGAACACTCTTCTACCTTCAACTCACTGATGAACACTTTCGGTTGTTTTGGATCTGGGTGTTCGTAGTGTTTAGCCACTAGCTTCTTGCTTTCAAACAGGTAATCGCCACATGCCTTATAACCTAACTCAAGGAAAGGTTTGGCTAATGTTTCGATACCAAGAGGAGCAACATTAAAAGTACGCAATGCAATGTGATCGTTGATCAGCGCTTCATCTTCTTTTAGCAAATGATGTACTTTCTCTGCGGATGGACAAAGCCTGTGAATGTAATCGTCCCATAGAGATTTAAAGAGTAGATCGGGCGTCATGGTGACTCCTTGTCAGAGGTTCTAGCAAGCTAGTAATTTGGATTAGAAAGGGAGAGACTGAGACACAAAGTCAGCAGCCATCAGCCTGTGACATACTTGTTCTATTATTATCTACCGCCCAATCTTGACGCTGAGCGTGGTTAAAACAAGGAAGCGATACGCTGCTTCCTTATTTCATAACTAATGAATGAGCCTTAGCTCAATATCAATCTAAACTACAGCTCGATACCTGGGCTAAACGTAGCTGGCAGTTGAGTTTCACCACCTTCCATTGAAGCCATTGGGTAAGCACAGTAATCTGCCGCATAGTAAGCACTTGGGCGTAGGTTGCCAGAAGCACCCGGACCACCAAATGGTGCATCACCACTTGCGCCTGTGAGTTGGCGGTTGCGGTTAACAATACCCGCACGGATATGGTCAACGAAGTATTCCCACTCAGAATCGTCTGTCGATACTAAACCTGCTGACAAACCAAAGCGTGTGTCGTTAGCTAATTCAACCGCTTGCTCTAGCGACTGATAACGAACCACTTGTAGCAATGGGCCGAAGTACTCTTCATCTGGCAGTTCAGCAATATTGGTTGCATCTATAATGCCTGGAGAAACAAACGCCGCTTCGCCTGCTTTTGCCTCTACTAGGCTGACACCACCTAACGATTGCAGGTTAGCTTGTGCGTCTAGAATAAACTTAGCGGCAGCTTCAGAGATTTGAGGCCCCATGAAAGGTGCAGGTTCAGCGAATGGCTGATCAACACGAATCTTTTGCGTCGCTGCGACCAGTTTGTCGAGTAGCAGATCACCCTTCTCGCCAACAGGAACATACAGGCGACGAGCACATGTACAACGTTGACCAGCACTGATGAACGCTGATTGGATAATGGTGTATACCGTTGCGTCTGCGTCACCGTATTGGTCACTGATCACCATAGGGTTATTACCACCCATCTCTAGTGCCAGCATCTTGCCCGGTTGACCCGCGAATTGACGATGCAGGATATGACCCGTATTAGCACTACCCGTGAATAGCACGCCATCAAGACCTTTAGCATCTGCTAGTGCGATGCCTGTCTCTTTAGCACCTTGCACTAGGTTGATTACGCCAGCAGGAAGACCCGCTTCTTGCCATAGCTTCATTGCGAACTCACCTGTCCAAGGCGTCTGCTCTGAAGGTTTGAATACCACTGTATTTCCCGATAGCAATGCAGGAACAATATGACCATTTGGTAGGTGGCCAGGGAAGTTGTAAGGACCAAATACCGCCATCACGCCCAATGGACGGTGACGAAGTACAATTTGGTTACCAGCCGCTTCACGTGATGCTTCCCCGGTACGCTCGTGATAAGCACGAATAGAGATAGCGATCTTGCCCGCCATTGCGCCCGCTTCAGTACGAGTTTCCCAAATAGGTTTACCCGTCTCTTTTGCGATAATTTGCGCGATCTCTTCGCTGTTCTCTTTTACTTTTTCCGCGAACTTCAACACGATCGCTTCACGCTCAGCAAAGCTCAGTTTTTTCCAAACTAGGAACGCTTCGCGAGCCGCTGCCACTGCAGATTCAACCTGTGCCGGTGTTGCGCTATCACCCTGCCACACTACTTCATTGTTGTATGGGCTTACTGATGTCATGGCATCACCTTGACCTGCTACCCATTGTCCTGCTATCCACTGAGTCATACTTCTATCCTTAAAATCTTCGACAGATAATCGCCGCTCTTATTGAGCCAACATGCGAACGAATTCGCCTTCTTTTACTTCAAGAGCGCTTGCTACTTCAGATGATAAAATCACTGTGTCGCTTGCTTGGTCATACGCACCTTTCGCGGCCACTGCGCGGAAGTTCTCAAATGAGGTATTACCAATTAGGAAGTCTTTAGAGCTAGAGTGCTCTGCAATTTGAACCTGTGCTCGAATAGAGTGACGTACAGATTCGATGTTTCTTAAATCACACTCGACCGTTGGTCCCGCATCAAAGATGTCGACATAACCACGATTCGTGAAACCTTCACGTTCCAACAGTTTCAATGCTGGGCGGGTGTTATCGTGCACTTGACCAATCACCGCCTGAGCTTCTTCACTCAATAGGTTTACATAGATTGGCAGTTTCGGCATAAGGTCCGCGATGAAGCCTTTCTTACCAATACCCGTTAGGTAATCGGCTAGTGTGAAATCAATTGAGAAGAAGTGCTCTTGCAACCACTTCCAGAATGGCGAGTTGCCTTCTGCATCTGATACACCACGCATCTCAGCAAAGATCGTTTTTGAGAAACGCTCTGGGTGCTCAGCCATCAGTAGGAAACGACACTTAGACATCAGTCGACCGTTTAAGCCTTTGCGGTAATCAGGACGTAAGAACAGCGTACAAATTTCGCTGCAGCCTGTGTAGTTATTACCAAACGTCAACAGCTTAACCACGTTATTCACTTTAAGGCGCTGTGAAGAATGAACCACTTTACTGATGTGGTACGAGTAAAAAGGCACATCCCAGCCAATGGAAGCTTCGATACCCGTTGTACCAGCAACTTCGCCAGTTTCAGCGTCGAAACCCACCATTAGATAGCCTTCATCACCGGGTTCGGTCACGTCTGCTTTCGCAAAGCTGTATTCAGAATGGGTAATTCGGTTAGTTAACAATTCTTCGTTAACCGGAAGAGATGTGAATCCATGACCTGATTCAACTGCACAGGTGTGCAGCGCATCGTAATCAGACAGTTTTATTGGGCGAACAACTAGCATCAATATTCCCTCCAGATGCAAAATAGGCCCAAAACCAGAAGCTTGGGCCTTTAGCAGTACGTCATGGGATCGCTCTAATGGCGATCATTCCTATGACGCCGCTCAGGCTAAACTAGCGTAGCGATTGCTTTGTCTAGTTTTGATAAGCCTTCTTCAATTTCTTGTTTAGTGATAACCAGTGATGGAGTAAAACGAACCACGTTTGCACCCGCAACCAGTACCATTAGGCCTTGCTCGCCTGCTGCTACTAATACGTCACGCGCACGACCTTGCCATTCGTCATTCAGTGCAGCACCTAACAATAGGCCTTTACCACGAATCTCACTGAAAATTTGGTATTTGTCGTTAATCTTAGTTAGACCATCACGGAATAGCGCTTCACGCTCTTTTACGCCTTCTAGAGTCTCAGGTTGGCTAACTACGTCAACCACGGCTTCAGCTACCGCACACGCCAGTGGGTTACCACCGTATGTAGAACCGTGCGTACCAACCTTAAGGTGTGTAGCCAGTTCAGACGTCGTCAGCATTGCGCCGATAGGGAAACCGCCACCTAGAGACTTCGCTGTGCTTAGAATGTCTGGCGTCACGCCCAGACCTTGGTAAGCATAGAAGTTACCAGTACGGCCATTACCTGTTTGTACTTCATCAAAAATCAACAGTGCATTGTGCTTGTCACACAGTTCACGAACCGTATTCACGAACTCAGCCGTTGGAGAGATGATACCGCCCTCGCCTTGCAGAGGTTCCATCATGATGGCACAAGTGCGATCAGAGATATGCGCTTCTAGAGCCGCAATATCGTTGTAAGGTAGGTGAGTTACATCGCCAGGTTTTGGACCAAAGCCATCTGAGTAAGCTTCTTGACCACCAACGGTTACAGTAAAGAATGTACGACCGTGGAAACCTTGTTTGAATGCAATGATTTCAGATTTCTCAGGACCGTGAACATCCGCCGCCCAACGACGAGCTAGCTTAAGTGCTGCTTCGTTCGCTTCTGCACCAGAGTTCGCAAAGAATACTTTTTCTGCAAAACATACGTCAGTTAGCTTCTTCGCTAGACGCAGTGCAGGTTCGTTAGTCATTACATTACTTAGGTGCCAAATCTTGTTTGCTTGCTCAGTAACGGCATTCACCATTGCTGGGTGACAGTGACCCAAACAGCTCACAGCAATACCACCAGCAAAGTCGATATACTCTCGGCCTTGTTGGTCCCATACGCGTGCGCCTTCCCCTTTTACCGGGATCATTTCCATTGGGTTATAACAAGGCACCATCACCTCATTAAACAGACTACGTTCTACATTATTTTCCACTGTCATCGTACATTCCTTCTCGATACCGCAAGCTTCGCAAATAAGCGTAATGATTCATAAGTGAGACGAAAAAATTTTGTCTCGCTACAATCCCGCTGCAGCATTATATTTACATTTAATTAACGTTTTCAATAGTAGATTATTCTTTAGCCATCCCTCACAACCAGCTAAACCTCACTATCTATGACTATTTATGCATCAATCAACCTGTTTTATGAAGCTTTTTTTACGCATACGCCTACCCTGCAAAGGCAAAGCCTTACTGGCACAGCGGTAAATTGGGTTCAAAAGGAAATACGGCGAATAACTTTGCATAGGCTAAAAACTTAGCCTGATGAGGAAGAAATGTTATAAAAAGTGATCAGCGTCAGAAGGATCGAGCTTGGTAAAACTCAAATTAAAACGTATAACGAAGGAGTTGGCAGGTTAAGCTCACCTATTTAAGAGAATAAAACGCCCGCTTTAAACACTTAACGTGCTAAAAAGTTAGCCAGAAGTTGGTGCCCTTGCTCTGTTTTAATCGATTCAGGATGGAACTGAACCGCATCAATTGGCAAGGTTTTGTGTTGATAGCCCATGATCTCATCCATACTGCCATCTTCCAGCTCTGTCCAAGAAGTCAGTTCAAAGCAATCTGGTAGTGTGCCGTTTTTCACCACAAGGGAGTGGTAACGCGTGACGGTTAGTGGGTTATTCAGCCCTTGGAAAACACTCTTACCATTGTGGCGTATCGGTGAGGTTTTACCGTGCATCACTTGTCTGGCTCTCACCACTTCACCGCCAAACACCTGAGCAATGGCTTGATGGCCAAGACACACACCTAAGATAGGTAGTTTACCAACAAAGTGTTCTATGGCTCGCAGAGAGATACCCGCATCATCCGGTGTACAAGGCCCCGGGGATATCACAAGGTGACTAGGACTCAGCGCTTCAATGCCCGCAATATCAATTTCATCGTTGCGTACAACTTTTACAGTTACCCCTAACTCACAGAAATACTGATACAAGTTATAGGTAAAAGAGTCGTAGTTATCGATGATAAGTAACATGGGTGAAATCGTTTGCTAAATACTAAATGATTGGGAGATATAGGGGCGGTATTGTGCAATACCCATAGCGAAAGGCAAGTGGAAACTGCATTTCACCAATAATTAAGGCCAACCTAGGTTGACCTTAATTGTTTACAGATAACTGTCAATTACCCGCATTCGGTGATGTGTACTCACTTTCACCGTTAGCAGTAAAGCTGATTCGCTCACTACTTACGACGGCGCCACATCGCTAGGCCAAACAGTGACATCAACGCGCCAAAGCCAAACGAACCACCGACTTTTAGCTCAAGAACCGCTGGATCATGATCCGATGAACGGAAGTGGTCTTGGTACTTAGGCAGGTCGCCTTTGTACTCTTCGTTGTAGTCAAATAGCGTCGATTCACCACCATTGATATGCCAGTCGGTCGCGTCGACCACCATGTCTTTTAAGCTCTCGCTCACCAGTAAGTGGTCTAAAGCGCCAACTTCATCGTTGTATGAGTAGCTCCAGCTGTCTGGGTGCTTCTGAGCTACGGCATTAATGTAGCCGTAGTTCTTAGTAATCACCGCACCGTTATCACCAAACTGTTCAACACCATCAATGTAAGTGTTACGCGCCGCTTTGATCTGCTTGCCGTACTTCTCTTCAGAGTAATCTGTCAGCACTAGCATTGGGTCTTCCATGCCGTACGAATTCATATCACCCAGAATCACTTTGTGACCTTCAATGCCATCGAGTGCTTCGCCCAACGCAACCGCCGCTGCAACACGGAAGTTCTCACATGAGCCTTGCTTATCGGCATCAACACCACCTTGACCGCCTTGCTCAACAGGGGCAGCATCTTCCCAACACTTAGAACCTTTCGATTTAAAGTGGTTAATCGCTACAGTCAGTTTCTCTTTGGTACCCTTCACCTTAAAGGTTGGTGCCAATGAGTCACGTTGGTAGTTCTTACCATCTTCAATCACCTTACCTGAGTCGTCTAACACCTCTGGTGCTTGCTGGCTTGGCATCGCGATGACACGGCTGTCTTTAAGCTTAACCACCTTCTTACGGTAGATAACACCCGTAGTAATCACATCAGTGCCGATCGAGTCCATTTCGTCGGTAACGCCATCTTCATTAGAGTCGACAGCCACAAAGGTGTAACGGTCTTTCTTATGCTCAATGCGATCATTCAGTTGATTCACAAGCTGTTGAATTGCCGAACCTTCACCAAATCCGTTGTTCTCAATTTCCATCAAGCCGATGATGTCAGCATCCAAGCGAAGAATCGCGTTTACAATCTTCTCTTGTTGCATCTCAAACTCAGTGATGGTGTTTGCACCACGGTTATTACCATGTTGATTCGCATCACCGCCAAATGGTGAGTTGAAGTAGTTCAATACATTGAAGGTCGCAATACGTAGGTCGCCTTCATCCATGTCTGGTTTGTCGGTACGTGGGTCGTTGCGAATGAAGTTTTCAGCCGTGATCTGGTTAGTCGTAATCAGACGGTACTCGCCATAGCTGTAAGTCAACACGCCTTCTAGACCAACAATGGTGTCATCAATACGGATGTAGTCTTCCGTTGAGCCATCTTGGTCGATGTCAGTACGGCCAAAATCTGGATAGAAAGGAACCTGTCCATCACCTGCTTTTTGGTCAGTCTCTACGAAAAGACGACGGTCAGCATTGTCTTCCGTTTGCTGTTTCGCTTCATCAGAACCCGCTGCGAAAAGTTGGTTTGGTTGCATGTTGATACGCTCATGCGCCAAAACCATGTTGTTACGACGACCTGCGTAGTCATAACCGAAGGTACGCGTTACACGCATATCTAGCGCTTCAGTTGTTTTCACCAACATGCCTTCGTAACGTTCAAGTGTCGCCGCGAAGTTCTCGTCAGTGTCTAATACTTCAATGTATGTCGCGTCAGGTGCGTCCTGCTCGCCTTGCTTTAACCATTGATTATTTTCAACTTTAAGCTGAGTGTGGCTGTAGTATTCTTGTACTTTACCTTTCACACACACCACATCGCCTGCAGCTAATTCTGAGCTAGATTGGTTAGTATGAACAAATAGACCTTCAGAAGTGCTTGAGTTGAAGTCATCCTCAAGAGCTTGCAGATAGAAACCTTTAGTTAGGCCGGTAGTAACCGCACTTACCACCCCTCTTACGAAATACTCATCGTCGGTGATGTACGGGTAGCCATCGATGAACGGCGATGTCGCGCCCTCACCTTGGATGTCTTGAATGGTGGTGAATACTGGGTCTGAGCCATCTTGCGTACAAGCAAAGGCTTCTGGCAACTCAACATTGTCTAAGGAACCTAGACCTTCAATGTTGTCTTTTGGTAGCGATACCCACTGTGAAGCGTCAAACGTCGCCGATGGGGTTTGGTCAGCACGAACCAAGGTAACGTCTTTACCCCAGTCGACATCGCCCATCACGCCAACCATGTCCAACACGCTTGAGTCTGCATTCAAGATAGCCAATGGGTCATCACCATTGTGATTAGCCAATGAAGCGTTAAGAATATCAGCGACGGCTTTAATCTCATCGCTTGCACTGCTATGTGCAACAACAAGTACCTCACCAGGCGCTAAAACGTGGCCATCTAAAGGTAAAGTGGCGCCCCATGATCCGTTGCCATTCGCTGATTTAGCCAGTGAATAACCATCTAAATTAATGCTGCTATCACCGTTGTTGGCAATCTCAACCGCTTTGTTGTAGCTGCCGCCTTCCACATATTGTGAAATAAACAAATCAGCGTGTGCGCTTGTGGTTAACAAGCTACCAATTGCCACTGCTAGCAATGAAGGTTTGTGTAAAAGAGCCATCCGTTTCACCTGAGTTCATCGATTTATAATTACTGCCATCTATGGGCAGTCATGTATTTTGTGGTAACTATCAGGTTTATTTATGAAAGGAATAAGTCAGTTGGCAAGAAAATGAGGAACTTATCACTTTGGAATCATCAATTGTTTGGCACGCTATATATTTCCAACACAAATAGAAACGAGTAAAAATTTATAAAACCAAAACTCATTTAATAAGATATTCTGCACAACATAGATGTTACAGATGTGTTAGTCATTAAATGCGTAAATCACCAATTAAAACAGCACGATTATTGGGAAGCCTTAGCTAGCGGGCACTAAAAAGCCCAAAGTAAACGTAGTCACTTTGGGCTTAGATTTTACAGCGGAAGGTTTTGAGTCACCCTATGGACGAGTTACAAAACCTACTGCTTCGTATGCTTTCTTCAGCGTTACTGCTGCGCGCTCAGAGGCTTTTTCTGCGCCCGCTTTCATTACTGCGTCCATGTAGGCACGATCAGCACGGATGCGGTGGTATTCCGCTTGAATCGGCTCAAGCATCTCAACAATCGCGGCACCCACATCTTTCTTGAATGGGCCGTACATTTCAACGCCTTGGTACTGCGCTTCAATCTCTTCGAATGTTTTCCCTGTTGCTGCTGAGTAAAGACCCATTAGGTTAGAGATACCCGCTTTGTTTTCCCAATCATGAGCGATGCGTGGTGGTGTTTCGGCATCCGTTTGCGCTTTGTTGATCTTCTTGATGATCGACTTAGGCTCTTCTAGCAGAGTAATCACGTTCTTACGGTTGTCGTCCGACTTAGACATCTTCTTCGTCGCATCTTGTAGGCTCATTACACGTGCATTCACTGTTGGGATGTACGGTTCTGGCACTTCGAAGATTGGTTGCTCTGGCGAGTAGATGTTGTTGAAGCGAGTTGCGATATCACGCGCTAACTCTAGGTGTTGTTTCTGGTCGCTACCTACAGGTACTTGGTGAGCACCGTAAAGCAGGATGTCCGCAGCCATCAGTACTGGGTAATCAAACAGACCTACGTTTACGTCATTTGAGTGACGCGCAGACTTGTCTTTAAACTGAGTCATACGGCTCAGCTCACCCATTTGTGTGTAACAGTTAAGAAGCCAACCAAGTTGAGCATGCTCTGGTACGTGAGACTGAACAAATAGCGTGCTCTTCTTTGGATCAACACCGACAGCAAGACAGATAGCTAGTGCGTCTAGAGTCGCTTCATGCAGTGCTTTCGGATCTTGGCGAACCGTAATTGCGTGAAGGTCTACCACACAGTATTGGCAATCGTAGTCATCTTGCATCTGTTGCCATTGACGTAGAGCACCCAAGTAGTTACCGATACTTAGTTCACCAGATGGTTGAACACCACTCAATACGATGGGCTTGCTCATGGTTTTAATTCCTTTGCTTATTCGCTAAGTCAATTGATGGCTTAGCTTCTTAACTTAAATATAGAAAAGCCGCACAGCTCTTTCTGCGCGGCTCATCCAGTGTACTCATTGATAAGTATTTTGCTAGTGGGTTAGCTAACTTTTGTCCGCTTTATGCAGAAACTAGAACGACATCGAGCAATTGCGCGACATTATCTGCCACATAGTCAGGGTTTGATGCTGAAATAGGCTCACCGTGGTTGTAGCCGTATGTCAGGCCAAACGAGTGACAACCCGCGTTCTTTGCCGCTTTGATGTCATTGCTTGAATCGCCAACCATTAACATCTCTTCTGCTTTCACATTGTGCTTTTCTAGCAACCAGTTTAGCGCTACTGGGTTCGGTTTTTTCTCTGGGAAAGAGTCACCGCCAAGTACATCTACAAAGTACTTATCGATACCGTGTTGCGCTAGTACGTCTGGCACAAACTTCGATGGCTTGTTGGTTACCAATGCCATAGTAAAGCCCGCTTTGTGCAGCTCTGCCAGCGTCTCTTTTACTGATGGGTAAAGGTGGCTCAGCTTATGACCGCCCTGCTCGTAGAAATCATCGAACAAGATACGCGCTTTTTTCAGCAGCTCTGGATCTAAGCTTGGGTCCACAGTTAGGTCGCGGCTTAGTGAACGCCCGATCAGTACATCAGCACCATTACCTACATAATCACGAACTTGTTCTTCACTCACTGAAGGGAAACCTAGCTCCTGACAAGCTTGGTCAGCAGCGACTGCCAAATCAGGCACGCTATCTAACAAGGTTCCATCCAAATCAAAGGCGATCAGTTTTATTGAGCTTAATGACATCTTACTTTCCTATTCATTATATTCGTCTCATGTGTTGAGCAATAAGACGTAAAAAAGGGGCCAATCAGCCCCCTTAATCTAAATTTTTTGATTTTAGGTCAACTGACCCTAGTTCTACTTTTATGCGTTTACTTTTGCAAGCTCTGCACGCATCTCATCAATCACTTCTTTGTAATCTGGTTGATTGAAGATCGCTGAGCCAGCAACGAACATATCTGCACCCGCTTCTGCGATTTCACGAATGTTATCCACCTTTACACCACCGTCGATCTCTAGGCGAATATCACGACCTGATTCGTCAATCAACTTACGAACCGCACGTAGCTTATCTAAAGTGTGAGGAATGAAAGATTGGCCGCCGAAACCTGGGTTCACAGACATCAATAGGATCATGTCTACTTTGTCCATGATGTAATCTAGGCAAGATAGCGGTGTCGCTGGGTTAAGAACCACGCCCGCTTTACAGCCGTGCTCTTTGATCAGTTGTAGAGTACGATCGATGTGCTCTGATGCTTCTACGTGGAAGGTAATCATCGATGCGCCAGCCTTTGCAAACTCAGGCACGATGTTATCAACCGGCTTCACCATTAGGTGAACATCGATTGGAGCAGTAATACCGTAGTCACGGAGTGCTTTACAGATAGGCGCGCCAAAAGTCAGGTTAGGTACGTAGTGGTTATCCATCACATCAAAGTGCACAACATCGGCACCGGCTGCGAGTACTTTTTCAACGTCTTCACCAAGACGAGCAAAATCTGCAGACAAAATTGATGGAGCGATTAGAAAATCTTTCATACCAAACCTCTTAAGAGTAAGTAAATTGCGAGTTCACCGCCTTGGTGGCACCTCGTATGCGTACAAGATTCAACCCCAAGACTATTTGGTGTGCAATTCTACCTAAGCACCTAGGCAGATCCTAGCAGTTCGAAAGATTAGTTTAAGAAAGTACCTGTTGGTCACTCAATTTGAGGGGTTCGAGGTTATTCTGCTGCAGCGTGTTGCTGGTTTTTATCTTGATGGAATAGCGCTAATAGCTCATCCACTTTATTACGACCAGCGCCATTACGGCTGATAGTGCGCTTCACCTTCACCACGTTCAACTCTGCACCATGATACAAGCGACGCGTTAATGTCGTGTCGTGGTTAGAAATCAACACAGGGATACCGCGTTCTGTCGCCGCTTTTTCAGCAACGTCAGCCAGTGCTGCTTGATCATCTAAGCTAAAGCCGTTACCTGCGTAAGAGGTAAAGTTAGCGGTATTTGACAGCGGTGCGTACGGAGGATCGCAGTAAACCACGCAACCTTTACGGGCACGGCTAAAGGTTTCATGGTATCCCTCACACACGAAAGTGGCCTTTTTCGCTTTTTCAGCGAAAAACTCCAGCTCAGCTTCTGGGAAGTAAGGCTTTTTGTAAGAACCAAACGGAACGTTAAAACCGCCTTTCTTGTTGTAGCGACATAGGCCATTGAAGCCAAATCGGTTCATGTACAAGAAAGCAAGTGAGCGATACATAACATTGTCAGTATCGTTGAACTGAGCTCGAATATCTAAGAAGGCTTCTTTGCGGTTGTTCTCAGGGCAGAACCAACGCTTTGCTTCCGCGATGTAGGTCTCAGGGTCGGTTTTAAGTAGATTATACAGGTTGATAAGATCGGGATTGATATCAGCCAGTAGATACTGTTCATAGTCCGTGTTCAAAAACACAGAACCAGCACCAACAAATGGTTCTACCAATTTACGAGCAGGTGGCAGGTGACGTTGGATGTCTTCAACTAGGCCATATTTACCACCAGCCCATTTTAGAAAGGCACGCTGCTTTTTCATTTACTGCTCTATCTATCAACACAAAAATAAGGCTGCGGAATGTAACATATTTTGAGGCTAAGCTCAGGGTTATTTCGCACGTTCTATCTCTCGATGCACTTGATTCATCGATTTTGCCCAAGGTTCCAACTGTTGAAGTGGTTTTGAGAGTGTACTTACCGCATCTCGCGCCACCTGAATCGTTGGGTAATCTTGATAAGTGATGATAAACCACTTGGTATCGTTACGCAGAGTTGGGTAGATACGAACCTTATTCTCTAGATCGTATTCTTCAATGAAAGACTGCACATCTTCCAACGAAGTCATCGCACTCAACTGTAAGGTGTATGCTCGTGGCGAGATAGCTTGTAGCTCCTCACGAGCAAACGAGAACGTTATCTTTTTAGTCGGTGGCGTTGATTCGGTTAAGTCCGACTCTTCATCAACGGTAGATGCCGCTTCAGCGTCAGCCTGCGAATTAGCCTCAACTTCAGTGTTCTCTTCAACCGCAGCATCGATGGCACTGGTATCGGCGCTCTCAGCTTTATCATCAAGCAAAGCATCAACCACATCAGAAGTGATTACGACACGTTGTTGGTCTTGTTCAACCTCACCCACGCTAGCCGTCTCTTCCACCACAACTGGCGGCAAAGATGAGCTGTCATCATCGGCGCCTTGATAACTGATGTCAGTTAACGCTTCAGAGTCTACAACTCCCTCAACGCCAGCCTGCTCTGAATCACTGTCCACCTCAAAGGTTGGGATAGCAGTCTGCTCGATAGGTGCGATCAGAGATTGCGCTTTGTCATCTGGTGTCGGTTGGCTGAACATCCACCAATAACCACCACCAATTAACAACAGCGACAGAGCCACCACAATCGCGATATTGATTGGTGAGCCAATGATTGAGCGAATAATAATCCTTTTTTCCACTTTCAATTCTCCTAAAGCCATTAGCTCGCCAGGCAGAGGTTGCGCTTTATTAAACGCACGTCGCACGCGAGTTTCAGACTCATCATCCACGTATCGAATCACCAGTGATTCAAAGAAATGTTCAGCTTCTGGTTGCGAAAGGTCATCGATCTCGAGATCGATAGGCTTGTGTTGTTGGCCGTAACTTAGACGTGTGAGTAAGGTGTCTAGGTGACCAATTTCTGAGAAAAGAACGACATTGATCGTCCATTGGGGATTAGCTTGAGCTTCCAGTACCAACATCCATAGTTCGGATACCAATAGCTCAGAGAGTCGGTGGGCATCATCGACAACAATAACCACGCTACACGGCTCACCATCCAGCAACCTTGCTAGGCTATCAGATAAGGAGTCATGTTGATTAAATAGCGGATCAGAAACAATTTGGCTAAGAATAAGTGCGCGGCGTTGTTGGTCGTCTTGGCTTGGATGACAAAGCAGTAAACACTGATTCTTTTCTGTCGCCCACGCTTCGAGATAACGCTGTGCTAACCAAGAACGGCCAGAGCCAGGTTTACCAGCCACCGTTACTAGATTTGAACCAAAGTTAGTCAAAAGCTGTAAGCGCTCTAGCAGCTCAACTTGAGACTCTAACTCTAATACTCTTAATTCATGAGCCAAACTCATTGCGGATCCCTACCGATTAGATCGATCAGTAAAACGCTTCAGTTGCCTAGAGTTTAACTAGGCAACCTCACAACCAAATTTAAAGAGTACGGCAAAAATCAATTGCTTGTTTAATGATGTCCTGAGGCACATCAGCAACCACTTCAGCAGTACCAATACTTGTTGGCAATACCAGACGTAATTGACCAGACAGCACTTTTTTATCACGCATCATGTGCGTCATAAAGTCTTCAAAAGACATGCTTTCTGGCGTATGAACTGGCAGTTTCGCATTCTTGAGTATAGAAATAATTCGCTCAAGCTGCTGCTGAGTGATCAGTCCCTGTAACTGAGCAGTTTTCGCTGCCATTACAGTACCTGACGACACAGCTTCACCATGTAGCCAATTACCATAGCCTAGTTCTGCTTCGATCGCATGACCAAATGTATGACCTAGGTTCAATAACGCTCTGATTCCTGACTCTTTTTCATCTAGAGCAACCACTTCAGCCTTAATTGCACAACAGCGAGCAATTGCAGTAATCAGTGCTTGTTCATCAAGTTGATAAAGTTTCTCTAGATTCTGCTCCAACCAATCAAAGAAGGCTTCATCGTAAATGATGCCGTATTTGATGACTTCAGCAATGCCCGCTGCAAACTCACGCTCAGGAAGCGTTGATAAACAGTTGGTATCGATGATCACAGATTTTGGTTGGTAGAATGCACCGATCATGTTCTTACCAAGAGGATGGTTTACTGCGGTTTTACCACCAACAGAAGAGTCCACTTGAGAAAGAAGCGTTGTCGGGATTTGAACGAAATCAATACCACGCTGGTAACAAGATGCAGCAAAGCCGACCAAATCACCGATAACACCACCACCTAAAGCAATCACCACCACATCGCGGCTGTAATTTCCTTCAAGCATGTAGCTCATCACTGAATTGAACGTTTCAAGCGTTTTGTATTGCTCACCATCAGGTAACTCGAGAAGAGATGTCTGACAGCCAACTTGATCCAGTAGAGATAGAATTTTATCAGCATAAAGAGGCGCTACTGTCACATTACTGATAACAACGACTTTCTGCTTGCCTGATAAAAAAGAAAGGTACGCCGGGTCGTCAAATAACCCGGCGCCAATAGAGATAGGGTAGCTACGCTCAGCTAGATTGACCGTAATCCGTTCCATGGGTTTGCTCTCCGAAAAAATGAACTTAACGTTCTTCTAGCATTTTTACGATCTGGTTGGCTACCACTTTTGCACTTTGGTCGTCAGTACGAACTGTGTAGTCCGCCACTTCTTCGTATAGTGCGTTGCGAGATACAGCTAGATCTTCTAGCACATCACGCGGGTTGTCTGTTTGAAGTAGAGGGCGTTTCTTGTCGCGGTTTGTGCGAGCAAGTTGCTTTTCAATTGTTGTCTCTAGGTATACAACAATGCCTCGTGCAGATAGACGGTTACGGTTTTCTTTGCTCATCACTGAACCACCGCCTGTCGCTAGAACAATACCTTGCTCTTCAGTCAGATCGTTGATTACAGATTCTTCGCGCTTACGGAAACCTTCTTCGCCCTCAACATCAAAAACCCATGCGATGTCTGCGCCAGTGCGCTCTTCAATCACAGTGTCAGAGTCTAGAAACTCCATATGAAGTTGGGAAGCTAGGTGTCTACCAATTGTACTTTTGCCGGCGCCCATTGGGCCAACAAGAAAAATATTGCGTTTCTCAGCCATGTTTTTAGCAGTAATTTACAACGTTAATTCAATGACATCGCCACAAGGTAGGTCAGTACAAGTACTGAAATTAAAAGGCCCGTGGCACCGATTCCTCACAGATAATTCGTGATAAGACCCGAAATTATCAAGGTTAGGTGCCACTAATGCAACTTTATTTTTAATCTAATTGTACGTTACTGAATCACAACTTTAGGTGTAACAAAGATAAGCAGTTCACTTTTACCCACATTTTCGTAGCTGCGACGGAACAATGCACCCAATAAAGGAAGGTCTCCCAACAGAGGAACTTTATCGACTGTACTACTGACACTGTGTTGAAATATTCCACCAAGAACGACGGTTTCACCATTATTAACAAGCACTTGCGTACCTATCCTTTGGGTATCTATCGCGACCGCTTCCCCGGTTCCAGTTTTCACCACTTGCCCAGGCCTATCTTGAGTCACACTCAAATCCAGAACCAAGCGATTGTCTGGTGTGATTTGAGGGGTAACTTTCAAACTCAACACAGCTTTCTTAAATGCGACGGACGTTGCACCACTCGAAGAGGACTCTAAGTAAGGAATTTCAGTACCTTGCTCAATGTAAGCCGGCTTTTTATTTGTGGTAATTAAGCGTGGGCTAGAGATGATCTCCGCCTTAGACTCTTGTTGCAGTGCAGATAGCTCAAGATCGAGCAGCGTATCAGAGCCAAGCTTGGCCACCTGAAAAGCAATACTCGATGCATTTGGCGATGTCGCCGCCAAATTCACGTTAAGGTAGTCATCAATCACGCTGCTGCCACCATCGTCGTCATAAGGTGTAATGGCTGAAGGGTGATTACCCTCGATTGAACCGCCAACCGTGAAGCTTCCGTTGGTCGATGAAACGCCCCAGCGCACGCCGAGTTCATCAAGGTTACCTTCGGTGACGGTAACAATACGCGCCTCTATCTGCACTTGCTTCACTGGGATATCTAACGACTCAATAATGCCGCGTATCACCGCAATGTTCTCTTCCAACTCGCGAATCAGCAGAGAGTTCGTGCGTTCATCTATGGTAATCGAGCCGCGATCAGACAACATGCTCACCGCCCCTTCACCACCAATCATGTCAGCTATATCGGTGGCTTTGGCAAAGTTAATCTTGATAATTTCTGATTTAAGTTCCCCAAGCTCTTCCTCTAGACGGGATTTTTCGAGCGCTTGCTGTTCTCTCAGGTCCAGTTCCGCTTTGGGAGCGACCAAGATAACGTTGCCATCGACGCGCTTATCTAAGCCTTTAACTTGCAAGATAATGTCGAGAACTTGCTGCCAAGGGACGCCATCCAAGCGTAATGTCAGGTTACCCGCGACCGAGTCGGATACCACCAAGTTGAACTCATTGTAGTCAGCGATTAACTGCAGCACGTTTCGGACAGGGATATCTTGGAAGTTAATCGATATCAGTTTGCCCTCTTTCTCAAGTACGCTTTTCTCTGTCGTCACTTCTTCAATCGTGGGCTTGCTGATCACCACCTCGATGAAGCGCCCCTTGAGGTCATATTCGTATTGGTAGTCATTGCTGATGGTCGCCAGTAACCGAGTGCTTGGCGTCTCTTTGTATACTTCAATCCCCTCAACTAGAGTCGCGAAATCTTTAACGTCCAAAAGGTAGAGCTTGTCATCATCCACTTCTGTATTGATGAGTTCGATGCTCAAGCCTTCTTGTGCCCGCTGAACATCGACCACCGCGCTGCTTGTTGCTAGCTCAATGATGATGACAGCGTCTTTATCCTTGTTAACTCTAAAATCAATGTTCTCTAATTTATTAGACGAGCTCTCTGCGTAACCAAATACGCTAAAAACCAACATCACAGACACAGCAAAACCTTGTAGAGTTTTGCTCACTAATCCACTTATTCCTTTATTCATATTTACATCTCATATCCACATCATGTGACATTGGTTTATTTCAGAGCCAGCCTAACGTTGCGCTTATGCCAACAACCTAAGCCATCTGGAAGAGTTTCATTAATCAGAACGTACTGGCTCGTTACCTTAGTAACTCGGCCGTTGTTTAAGCCGATAAACTGGCCTTTTTTCACATTGACGACATTGCCCTTAGGCGTTTGTACAAGCCCAAACACGCTGGAGCCGCTGCCCATCACTCCTTTTAAGCGCAATTTACTCAGTGGGTATTTCTCTAACTTGCTACTGCGAGCACGAGCGCTAGGTTGCCAGCAATCTTTCTTAACCAACGGCTGGTTTTGCACAATTGCTTCTTTAGGCAGTTCAAAGGGAGGACGAAAAGTACGCCGTTGATAGGTAGCCGCCGAAAACTCAGTTGCTGGGACAAGTTGCTCGACCTCCTTTCTCGCCTTAGCTTCTACCTGTATAACAAAGTCTTCTAATGAGTCTTGATTGGCTTTGCAGCCCGACAACGCAAGCAGCAATACGATTGAGTAAAACGTGCTATTGGGTTTCATCATTGACCTCCGATTTAAACTGGTAGGTATAAGCTCGAACCCTAAAGTGCAGAGTGCTACTTTCTTGGCTGACTCGCTGCCAATTCACATCATCAAAGCTGATGATTCGTGGAAGCTTAGCGATAGCTGCAGAGAAGTCGCCTATCTCGTGGTAATCACCAGTCAGCTCGATATTAAGAGGTAAGCGGTATAAGAAGGCTTTGTTCTGTTTTTCACCCCAGTCGATTCGGGTAAAGGTTAGTGAGTTATCTAAGCCAAGCTCATTGACTGATGCCAACATGCTTGCCAACTCCTTTTGCACGGGAAGCTGTTCTAACAGGTAATCATAGCGACTGGTGAGTTCATCCAGTTGGCCCTGAAGCTTAGGTAAAGCAGCAACCTTATTGGCTTTGATGCGCAGTGTTGCTTTCAAGGTCTGCTCTTGCTGCTTCATCTGTTGTAGCTCATCATCCAAAGGCAAAATATAGAACCAGGTTCCCAGCCCTTGAATGAGCGCCACCAGCAATAGAATCACCAATAACTGAGGCAACAGTGGCCACTCGGTGATCTCATCGATATCAAGCTCTTGCAGGCTCATCACGCTTTGAAGGCTAGCCATGGTTAGCCCCCTTATCCTTTCGATGTGCAGTTGTGCTTTCTAATGACACAGGGCTGAACACGAAAGACACCTTGAAGGTCTGAAACTCTTTATTGAAGCGCTTACGGTTATGGACAATAGAGTGCATCTCGACTCCTTTGAGGGATTCAGAGCGTTCTAAGTTATCCAGCATGGTGGCGAGACGAGCGGTACTGTCACTGATGCCCGCCATTTCAATCTCTTGACCGTTCATCTTTATCTTGTCGACATACACTCCCTCAGGAATCAGCTCCGGCATCAAGTTCATAAAGTCGGTGGTTTTATTACGACCGAGCTGCAAAGATTCCACCACATCAAGTCGAGTCAAAATGGCTTTATGCTCTTGCTCTGCAACTTTTAGCGACTGAATCTGACGGTCGAGCCCTGCTATGTATTGGTTAAGATAATTTAGGCGAGCTTGCTGTTTGGCTTGTTGATCATGGAAATAGTTTCCGACTGCCCATTGCCCTGCCCCAGCCACAATCACGCCAAGGATAACTAAATGAATAAAACGCTTTCGGTGCTGAGCACGAATCTCATCACGCCAAGGTAGCAGGTTAATTTGATGCAACATGCTTCTCTCCCTGCCATTTAAGTCCGCTCATCGCCATGCCCGCAGCAATACCAAAATGTTGCCAATCCATTTGCAGGCGGCGCTTCCTCGCGACCTTATTCTCAAACAGGGATAAAGGATTCAATGATTCACAGCTCAGCTGAAAATGTCGTTCAAGCTCTTCAGCCACCATTGGTGTGCTGGCGCCCTCGCCCATTAACCAGATGCCAGAGATAGGTTGGTGAGCATTCACCGAGGAATAGAGCTGCAACTGACGTTTGAGCTTTTCAATTAAGTTAACGATAAATTGATGAGTATCCTGAGCACTGCCAAACGCAGCCTCGATATCATTGGGATTCTCGATACTGCAAAGATCTTGAGTGCCAAAGGCGATGTCTTTATAGAAAGGGGCTGCTCCGTGAGGAATGATGCCCAGCGAGGTTTGATCAACGCCAATATCCACCAACAGCCAATTACTTTTCTCTGGGTACAAGCGTGAGGCAAGCTGCCACACATGAAGCAAACCATGCGCCTGCGTATCAACGACAACAGGTTTAAAGCCAGCCTTGGTTAATGCCTCTGCTCGGCTATCGACCACTTCTTTACGAGTAGCATAAACCTGATAACTGCTCGTCGAACCTTTACCAAATCGTTTGTCTTCCAGCTTCACAAAATCTAAACTCAGCTCCTCGATGGGAAAAGGAGATTGATGGGCGAAGGTTTGGTAGATCGAAAACTCTTTCTCTCTGTCTTCGAGTTCACTCTCAATTTGCAGTACCTTGCTGATCACCGTGTTATCAGGTACCGAAATGGCGACATTACGACAGCCGAAAGGCAGCCCTTTCCTAAGTTCTTTGAGTTTCTTAACAGTTTTCTGATACTCCAAAGTATGGTTAGCTGTAAAAATGTCGTCCGAAATCGGCAGCTCTTTGTATCCCACTAGGGCATACAATTCCCCCACGGGTTTTAGCACCACAGCTTTGATGCTGTGGTGATTTATATCTATACCTGTAATTAATGATGAACCCATGTGACCTAGCTCCTGAAGTGCCAAGCATTTCGTTGATTATCTAGGGGTTGTGATTATTAGTTAAATAAGCGTTAATAAACGAAAGCTAATTTTTTAGCCTAGAGTACAAGGGTTTGCTGCTTATCAGCCTTAACTAATCAGGGATTATCCGGTGAAGTTCATAAAGCGATTATTCATATTTACATTGATTTGCATGATTCTTGGAGTCAGTACAATTTTTGGGTTTTATTACTACGTAAAACCAGAGTTGCCTGATGTTGCCACTTTGCGTGACGTAGAACTCCAAACTCCAATGCAGGTCTTCAGCCAAGACGGTAAGTTGATCTCCCAATTTGGTGAAAAACGTCGTATTCCAGTGACTTATGACGAGATCCCTCGCCACTTAGTTGAGGCTTTGATTGCTACCGAGGATAGCCGTTTCTACGAACACCCTGGTATTGACCCAATCGGCATTACTCGTGCAGCTATCGTAGTAGCGATGTCAGGTTCGGCAAAACAAGGTGCGAGTACCATTACTCAGCAGCTTGCGCGTAACTTCTTCTTATCTAATGAGAAAAAGATCATGCGTAAGATTAAAGAGATCTTCATTGCGATCCATATTGAGCAACTGCTGAGCAAAGAAGAGATCATGGAGCTTTACGTTAACAAGATCTTCCTTGGCCACCGTTCATATGGTTTTGGCGCAGCAGCACGCGTTTACTTTGGTAAAGATCTTCCGGATCTCACTCTGAGTGAACTAGCGACCCTAGCAGGTATGCCGAAAGCACCATCAACCATGAACCCTATCTACTCTATTGAACGTGCGACTAACCGTCGTAACGTTGTATTGCGTCGTATGCTCGACGAGAAATACATCACTCAAGCCGAGTTTGATGAAGCAAGCAATGAACAGCTTGTATCAAAGTACCACGGTGCAGAGATCGAACTGAGCGCACCATACGTGGCAGAAGTAGCTCGTGCTTGGATGGTTGAACGTTACGGTGAAGACGCATATACCTCTGGTATGAAGGTCTACACAACCGTTGATTCGAAGCTGCAAAAAGCGGCAAACCAAGCTGCGATTAAGAACCTACTTAGCTACGATGAGCGTCACGGCTACCGTGGTGCTGAAAAAGTCTTATGGCAAACCGCTCAATCGGCTTGGGACCACGACAAGATCGTGAAACACCTTAAGTCTCAACCAACCTACGGTGACCTAGTTCCTGCAGTAGTGACTGCTGTTGATTCGAAAAGCGCTCAAGTATGGGTGAAGAATCAAGGCGAAGGCACTATCGAATGGCAAGGTATGAATTGGGCTCGTAAGTTCCTAACAGATGACCGTCAAGGCCCTGCTCCATCTCAAGCAAAAGAGATTCTTGCGGTTGGTGAACAAGTTTGGGTACGTCATGACGCCATCACAGGTGACGAAGTATCTGAAGAAGCAACAGAAGAGTCAGTAACAGCAGAATCTGACACTCCAGTAGTTTGGCGTCTAAGCCAAGTGCCGAATGCGAACACTGCATTCGTAGCAATGAATCCAAACAACGGCGCTGTATTGTCGATGGTTGGTGGCTTTAACTTCGTACACAACAAATTCAACCGTGCGACGCAATCTATTCGTCAAGTAGGTTCTGGTATCAAGCCTTTCATTTACTCAGCTGCAATTGAGAAAGGTTTAACGCTAGCTTCTCTTATCAACGATGCGCCGATCAACCAATGGGATAAGAGCCAAGGTACGGCATGGCGACCAAAGAACTCGCCACCAACTTACGTCGGCCCTACTCGTTTACGTATTGGCTTAGCTCAATCGAAAAACGTTATGGCGGTACGTGTACTGCGTGAAGTTGGTTTAGATGACACTCGTAACTACCTGACTCGCTTTGGTTTTGATATCGATGAAGTGCCTCGTTCTGAAACTATTGCACTAGGTGCTGGTAGCTTAACGCCAATGAAAGTAGCGCAAGGTTACTCAGTATTCGCTAACGGTGGTTACTACGTTGAACCTTTCTACATCAGCCGCGTTGAGACTCCATTTGGCGAGACTGAGTTTGAAGCAGCACCAAAAGTTGTCTGCAAAGAAGATTGCAAACAAACCATCACCACCGATCCAATGGCGGATGAATTTGCCGAGCAAGATGTGGATGCGAAAGTTCAATACGCTCCTCAAGTTATCTCTGAGCAGAACGCATTCCTAGTTCGCGAAATGATGTACAGCAACATCTGGGGCGGCGGTGATTGGAGTGCGGGAACCGGTTGGAACGGTACAGGTTGGCGCGCTCAACCACTGAAACGTCGTGATATTGGCGGCAAAACCGGTACAACTAACGACTCGAAAGATACTTGGTACAGCGGCTATGGCCCAGGCATGGTTGCAACTGTATGGGTTGGTTTTGATAACCACAACCGTAACCTAGGTCGTACTAAAGCGAACTCTAACCTTGGTAAGAACCAGATTACTGGTGCGGAAGCTGGTGCTAAGACAGCTGAGCCTGCATGGGTAGACTTCATGGGTACGGCATTGGCCGGTGTGCCAGCACAACGCAAAGAGATTCCAGAAAACATTGTTCGTGTTCGTATTGACCGTGATACAGGCTTACTGACCAACAAGTACGATAGCTCATCAATGTTCGAGTACTTCGAGAAAGGCACAGAGCCTACTGAGTACATCACTGAACGTTTCAATGATGACATCTACTCCACCTCTTCAGGTGAAACGGTAGAAGAGCTGTTCTAGGTAGTTCTTTGAACCTAGCAACATAACCAAATAAAAAGGGTTGATATGAATTCATATCAACCCTTTTTGTCTCTGCTATACGGAGGTTAAGCTAAACGACCTTCTCCAACTGAGTACGAATCGTCTCCGCCAGTTGCTCAAAGCGCCCTTTCAATGGAGACCCCGGACGGTACGCAACCACAATACGACGCGAAGGCGTTGGGTTTACCGCAGGCACGTAGCACACACCATCTTTCTGCTTTTCTTTTGGTACTGATAATTGAGGTAGCAAGGTAATCCCCGCGCCCGCCGCGACCATGTTACGCAGCGTCTCTAAGCTGGTCGCCTTAAAGCGCTCATCATCTTTTGCTCCCGCAGCAAAACAGAACCCTAGGGCTTGGTCTCTTAAACAGTGACCGTCACCAAGTGCTAAGACTGTCTGTCCATTGAGTTGAAGCATATCTACCGTGTCCTGCTGAGCCCACTCATGGTCACACGGAACCGCGACACTTAATGGCTCGTCATACACATCAATCTCTTTGAACACCGCCGTTTCATCAACCGCAGCCAGTACCAAGCAGTCAAGCTTGCCATCTTCCAATTGACTCACTAATTGATGAGTTTGCGCCTCATGCAGGTACAGCTCTAGTTCTGGAAAGCTCTCTTTCAGGTGAGGAACAATCTTAGGCAGGATGTAAGGACCCACGGTTGGAATGAAACCAATATGCATTGGTCCGGTCATCGCTTCACCGTGTCCACTCGCCATATCCTTAAAAGTTTTCACTTCGTTGAGAATACGCTTGGCTTGTTCAACAAGTTGTAACCCTGATTCTGTAAATATGACCTTCCTTGGACTACGCTCGGTTAACTGAAGTCCGATTTCATCTTCTAGTTTGCGTATTTGACCGCTTAGTGTTGGCTGACTGACAAAGCACGCTTCTGCCGCTTTTCGGAAGTGTTTGTGCTCTGCGAGCGCCACCAAGTATTCAAAGTCACGAATGTTCATGATCAGTCTCTTACCTCAGGTTTAATAAGAACAAGGGTTTTCATAGCAACATTTAAAAGAAAAATGCTCTTGATAGAATTTACCTATCAAAACCATAACATCAAACGATTAGAGCTATCAAAGAATTTATCTAATAATGGGCTCAACAAAACGAAACAGAGCAACGAAAAACGTTAAGCTCTAATAGAACAAAATTAAAATATCATTTAAGGAAATCAATATGTTTGCATCTAAAGAAGGTCAATCAATCCCTCAAGTAACATTCCCGACTCGCCAAGGTGATGCATGGGTTAACGTAACGACTGAAGAGCTATTCAAAGACAAAACAGTTATCGTATTCAGCCTACCAGGCGCGTTTACTCCAACTTGTTCGTCAAGCCACCTTCCTCGTTACAACGAACTACATTCTGTGTTCAAAGAGAACGGTGTTGATGACATCCTTTGTGTTTCTGTAAACGATACGTTCGTAATGAACGCATGGAAAGCAGACCAAGAAGCAGAAAACATCACATTCATCCCAGATGGTAACGGTGATTTCACAGACGGCATGGGTATGCTAGTTGAGAAAAACGACATCGGCTTCGGCAAACGCTCATGGCGCTACAGCATGCTGGTTAAGAACGGCGTGGTAGAAAAAATGTTCATCGAAGAAGACGTACCAGGCGACCCGTTCAAGGTTTCTGATGCAGACACTATGCTGAACTACATTGCTCCAGAGCACAAAGAGCAAGAGTCAATCACAGTATTCACTAAGCCAGGCTGTCCTTTCTGTATGAAAGCGAAACAGAACCTAATCGACAAAGGTCTAAACTACGAAGAAGTAGTACTAGGTAAAGACGCTACAACAGTAAGCCTACGTGCAATCTCTGGTCGCACAACGGTTCCTCAAGTATTCATCGGTGGTAAACACATCGGTGGTAGCGAAGAACTAGAAGCTTTCCTAGGCTAATCACTGCCAAAAGGCTAACCCACTCACTTGTGGGTTAGCTAACCCTATCGGGTTGAATCAAGCTTGTGGCTCGCATTAACCACAGTCACAAGCTAAACCTAATAAAACAGAACCACAAAACTGACCCACTATCCTGACTCACTAAAAACATCGCATGAGTTGGAGGGGTTCGTTCACACTAAATTTAGCCATTGCGAGAAAATTATTATGAAACAAGTCAATGTAGATGTAGCAGTTATCGGGGGCGGTACGGCAGGTCTAGGATCATACCGCGCTGCAAAAGCACACACTGACAGTGTCGTGATGATTGAAGGCGGCCCTTACGGCACAACCTGTGCTCGTGTTGGTTGTATGCCATCTAAACTGCTTATTGCAGCTGCGGAAAGCGTACATCAAATCGAGAAAGCTCCGGCTTTTGGCGTTCACCCACAAGGCGATATCGTAATTAACGGTCGAGAAGTCATGGACCGAGTGAAGTTTGAACGTGACCGTTTTGTTGGTTTTGTTTTAGAAGGCGTCGATGAAATCCCAGAGCAAGATAAGATCTCTGGCTACGCAAAATTCTTAGACGACAACACACTTCAAGTTGATGACCACACGGTAATCACGGCAAAGCGTATTGTTATCGCAACTGGCTCTCGCCCTGCATACCCTGCCGTTTGGAATGAACTTGGCGACCGCCTAATCATTAACGATGACGTTTTCAGCTGGGATGATTTACCAGAATCAGTGGCCGTATTTGGCCCTGGTGTCATTGGTTTAGAGCTTGGTCAGTCGCTGCACCGCTTAGGTGTGAAGACAAAACTGTTCGGTTTGGGTGGTCAAGTTGGCCCAGTAACTGACCCAGAGATCATGGCTTACGCAGATAAAGCCTTCAATGAAGAGTTCTATCTCGATGCCGACGTAAAAATCGAAAGCATGAAGCGCATTACCACTGAATCGGGTGAGCCACGTGTCGAAATCCAGTTCATCAATAAGCAAGGTGAGCTAGAAACCAACATCGTTGAGTACGTATTGGCAGCAACAGGTCGTCGTCCTAACACTGACAAACTTGGCCTAGAGAATACCTCTCTTGAGCTTGATGAGCGTGGTGTTCCAATCGCTGACCACTACACGCTTCAAACATCGCTTCCATCAGTATTCATTGCGGGTGATGCAAGCAACCAACTGCCTCTGTTACATGAAGCAGCAGACCAAGCTCGTATTGCGGGTGATAACGCTGGTCGCTTCCCTGAGATTCGTGCAGGCCTACGCCGCTCTAAAATCTCAGCGGTATTCTCAGACCCACAAATCGCGATGGTTGGTGAGACTTACAAAGAGATCACTACCCGCTTAGGTACATGTGGTTGTTTCGCAACGGGTGAAGTGTCTTTCGAGAACCAAGGCCGTTCACGAGTGATGCTACGCAACAAAGGTATTCTGCACGTTTACGGCGAGCAAGGTACAGGTCGCTTCCTTGGTGCTGAGATGATGGGACCAAACGCAGAACACTTGGCGCACTTGTTAGCATGGGCACACCAGAACAAGATGACGGTTTCTGAGATGCTAGACATGCCGTTCTACCACCCAGTAATCGAAGAGGGTGTACGAACAGCGCTGCGTGACCTCAATGCGAAACTGCACTTAGGTCCAGAGATGGTGAAACACTGTCTAGACTGTGGTCCAGGTTGTTAATCTCGGTGGATTGAGACAGAACGCATAGATTAGATACTAAAAAGGAAAGCCGTTGGCTTTCCTTTTTGTTTTTTGGCAACGAACAGATTCCCGACTACGCTCCTTCGTCACTATCGGGAATGACGTTGATTTAGTTAAGCAACTAAGTCCAAACTTAATCCGTCATTCCAGAACTGAGGGACGAAGTA